>JBIIXW010000036.1:0-25838 GCA_044347165.1 Chthoniobacteraceae bacterium | reverse complement strand
GTTCGTGGGCGTGGTCGTGCCCGCAAGTGTGGTCGTGCTTGTGTTCGTGGGCGTGGTCGTGACCGCAGGTGTGGTCGTGCTTGTGTTCGTGGGCGTGGTCGTGACCGCAGGTGTGGTCGTGCTTGTGTTCGTGGGCGTGGTCGTGACCGCAGGTGTGGTCGTGCTTGTGTTCGTGAGCGTGTTCGTGGTCGTGGTCGCACGAGTCGCTGTGGGTGGAGCCTTCGTGGATGGAGAAGCGGATGCCGGCGATGTCTTTCCGTTTGTCCTGCTCGAAGTGCATGTGGAAGTCGCCGAGGTCGAGCTTCGAGAGTTCCCATTCGAGAACGGAAGGTTTGAGGCCGAGTGCGACGAGTGCGCCGAGGGTCATGTCTCCGCTAATGCCGGAGAAACAGTCGAGGAAGAGCGTTTTCATGGGAGAGGGCGGTTTGGGTTAGCCAACGATGGTTGCGGCGTCTTTCAGCGAGATGGCGTTTTCGTAGAGAGCTTTTCCGATGATGCAGCCGTGAATGCCGGGGAGGGTGTTCAGTTGTTTGACATCCTCGATGCGGGAGACGCCGCCGCTGGCGATGATGTCGAGGGGAACTGCTTCGCGGAGGCGCTGAAGCTCGGTGAAGTTGGGGCCGTGCATCATTCCGTCCGTGGCGATGTCCGTATAGATCACGGTTTTCACACCGCGGGCGTGCACGTCTTTTGCGAGGGTGATTGCGGGTAGGGTGGAGGTTTCGGTCCATCCTTTCACCGCCACGAGACCGTTTTTCGCATCGATCCCAACGGCGATACGGTCAGGTCCGAAGCGTTGGACGAGCGAGGCGACGAAGTCGATGGATTCTGCGGCGCGCGTGCCGATGACGACGCGGCTGACGCCTGCGTTGAGGGCGTTTTCGACGGCCTGTTCGGAGCGCATGCCGCCCCCCATTTGAACGGGGATGGAGAGTGCGTCTGTGATTTTCCGAATGGATTCGAGGTTTTGATGCGTTCCGGAGAAAGCGGCGTCGAGATCGACGACGTGGAGCCAGTGGCCTCCTTCAGATTCCCAGCGTTTGGCGAACGTGGCGGGGTCGTTGGAGTAGACGGTTTTTTGAGAAGCGAGTCCTTGCTTGAGGCGGACGACATGGCCGTCCATGAGATCAATGGCTGGGTACAGGAGCATGATGGGATCAGCGTTGAGAGTGGTATTCGCGCGTCATTTGGAGGAAGTTGCGAAGCATTTGGAGTCCGGTCTCCTGGCTTTTTTCAGGATGGTATTGCATCCCGTGGACGTTGCCTCGTCCGGCGGCTGCGGTGAAGGTTTCGCCGTAGCAGGCGGAGGCGGTGATTTCCTCGGGATGGAGGGGTTCGGGGAAGTAGGAATGGACGAAATAGACGAACGGGTCGGGTGGGAGTTGGCGCCAGAGCGGGTGTTCGCGGTTGGAGAGGGTGAGTTTGTTCCAACCGATTTGGGGAACTTTGATGCCGGGCGTGTTGAACTTGCGGACGCGGCCTTTGAGGAATCCGATGCCGTGTTCGCTGGGGGATTCCTCGCTGGATTCGAACAGGAGTTGGAAGCCGACGCAGATGCCGAGGAAGGGCTTGTCGGCTTCGGTCCACGCTTTGAGGGTTGGCATGAGTCCCCGCGAAGCGAGGGCTTGGGCGCAGTCTCCGAACGCTCCGACGCCTGGGAGTACGATGGCGTCGGAGGCGGAAATGACGGTAGGTTGGTCGGTGAGGGTGACGGTGGCTCCGGAATGGATGAGGGCGTTATGAACGCTTCGGATGTTTCCGGCGCCGTAGTCGATGAGGGCGATATTGAGAGGGCGATCGCTCACGGGTTAAGCGGTGAGGGTTCCTTTGGTGCTTGGGACGCCTGAGACGCGAGGATCGACCCGACAGGCCATGTCGATGGCGCGCGCGAGCGACTTGAAGGCTGCCTCCATCATGTGATGGGAGTCGCGGCCGTAGAGCACTTCGAGGTGCAGATTGGCGGCGGCGTTGTTGGAGAAGGCGCGCAGAAACTCTTCGAGCAGGGAGTACGGGAAGTGGTTTTGTGCGACGGGTGCTGGGGAGCGGAAGTCGATGAAGGGGCGACCGCTGAAATCGATGACGGCGCGGGCGAGTGTTTCGTCCATGGGAACGTAAGCGTGTCCGTATCGAGCGATGCCTTTTCGGTCGCCGAGGGCTTTGGCGAAGGCTTGTCCGAGGGCGATTCCGGTGTCTTCGACGGTGTGATGAAAGTCGACTTCGATATCGCCGTGTGTTTCGACGGTCAGGTTGGTGAGGCTGTGTTTAGCGAACAGGTTGAGCATGTGGTCCAGAAACGGGATTCTGGTGGCGATTTGGGCGCGGCCCGAGCCATCGATCTCGAGGGAGAGGGCGATGCGGGTTTCTGCGGTGTGACGTTGGATTTCAGCGGATCGGGCCATTGCGGATAGCCTGACTGGGAAAGGGGAAGCGGGCAAGAGGGGGGTGTCGGGGGTCCCGTTCGCAGGTGCGTCGAAATAGCCTGACGTCGGGCTTCCCATCCTCGGCCAATACAGGTAATCCAAACCCATGGCACGCAAAAGGAAGCCGCGTCAGCTCAGCGTGAATGAGCCTTCGATCATGTCCAGGCCGCCTGTGGAGAGGATGTTCCGTCTGCACGAGTACATCCGACAGGGCGGCTTTCACAACTGTCGTTCTCTGGGAAGCGAGTTGGGGGTGAGTGCGAAGACGATTCAGCGGGATTTGGATTTTATGCGGGACCGGTTGTTGATGCCGATCTCGTACGACGAGTCGCGGCATGGCTACTACTATTCGCAGTCCGTGGAGAATCTGCCTGGGTTTGAGGTGGGTGAGGGCGAGATGGTGTCTTTGTTGGTGATTCAGAAGGCGATGGAGCAGTACCGAGGGACGGCGTTTGAACGTCCGCTCCGGAACGCGTGCGCGAAGATTGCGGAGGTGTTGAAGGACAAGGTGAGTATTTCGTGGGCGGAGATTGACGAGGCGGTTTCGTTTCGAAAGACGGGGGTGAGTCCGGTGGATATGGCGGTGTTTGATGCGGTGGGCATGGCGGTGTTGCAGTCGGCGCAGCTGGAGTTTGGTTATCGGAAGCCTGGGGCGGCGGAGGCGGAGTTGCGGCGCGTGCAACCGTATCATTTGGGTTGTTTGGAGAGTAGTTGGTACTTGATTGGACACGATTTAGGGCGAGGGGCGATGCGGACGTTCGCGCTTTCTCGGATGGTGGATGTGCGGGTGACCTCGGAGCGATTTGATCGGGCGCCGGGCTTTTCGATTAAGGAGTATTTGGGTGCAAGTTTTGGGGTGTTTCGGCAGGCGCCGGAAGAGGTGGTGGAGACGGTGCGCGTGCGGTTTGATTCGTTTGCGGCGCCGCATGTAAAAGAGCGGCAATGGCATGCTTCACAGCGCTTTGTGGAGCTACAGGGGGGTGGGGTGGAGATGCAGATGGAGCTTGGCAACATGGTGGAAGTGCAACGTTGGATTTTGGGGTGGGGAGCGCATGCGGTGGTGGTTGCGCCGGAGCGGTTGGTGTTGCAGGTTCGCGCGTCGGTGGAGTCGATGAGCGCGGTGTATCGGGCGAAGTGACCAAGGCGCGGGGGGGTGGCGGGATGAGGTGGACGGGAATCTGCTCTCAGGAGAGGCATGCATTCCGAGACCGATTTTTTGCAGGGTGTTGAGGTGACTGGACCTGTTGCGGCGTTTGTGACGTTTGGGCCGGGCTCGGGTGGGTTACCTGCGGTGCGGGTGAAGGGGCCGTTGTGTGAGGGGGAGGTTCTTTTGCATGGGGCGCACGTGACTCAGTTCGTGCCTGCGGGGAAGGGTCCGCTTTTGTTTGTCAGTGAGCGGGCGGTGTTTCGGGATGGTGCGGCCGTGCGGGGCGGGGTGCCGGTGATTTTTCCGTGGTTTGGTCCGAGGGCGGGGCATCCGGAGTCGCCGATGCACGGATTGGTTCGTACGAGGGCGTGGCGATTGGTGCGGGTGGCGGCGACGGCGGATGGGGTGGTGGAGGTGGTGCTCGGGATTGAGGATTCGGAGGAGACGCGGGCGCATTGGGGGCATGCTTTTCGATTGGAGTTGGCGGTACGGTTTGCGGCGGAGCTGGGGTTGCGGCTGACGGTTTCGAATTGTGGTTCTGAGGCGTTTCAGTGTGAGACTGCGTTTCATCCCTACTTTGTGGTGGGAGACATTCGGGAGGTCGGTGTGCGCGGGTTGAGCGGGGTCACGTATGTGAGCAAGACGGAGGGGATGGCGCGGCGAGTGGATGAGGATGAGGTGGTTCGTTTTTCGGCGGAGACCGACCGCGTGTACTGCGGGACGGAGGGGGCATGCGTGATTGAGGAGTCTGGCCGAGCATCGGTGGTTTTGGAGAAGCGTGGCTCTCGCACGACGGTGGTGTGGAACCCGTGGATTGCGAAGGCGGCGGCGATGGCGGATTTCGGGGACTCCGAATGGCCTAGGATGGTTTGTGTGGAACAGGCGAATGCGGGCGATGATGCCTTGGAGGTTGCTGCGGGCGAGAGTGTTGAGATGAGTGCGGTTTATCGGTTGGCGGTGTCCTCGCGTTGACGGCGTGGGAAACTTCACGAATGTTGAACACTCTGGAGCGGAGTAGTGTCAAAAACACGCAGCAGTCACTTACCTATGATGAACTCGGTATCTTTCATGAAACGGATCGGGGTTTGTGCCTCGGTGTTGACGATGGGCGCGATGGTTTATGCGGCGGAGGGGGACGCTCCGAAAGCTTCGGAGGCCAAGGCGCTGAAGGATGGGGAGAAAGTGGCTGATTCGAAGGGGTTACCGAAGTTTCTATTGGATAACTCGCCGTTGCCGCCGGGAACGCCGACGTACGCGCCTGTCATTGAAAAAGTTTCGCCGAGCGTCGTGACGGTGAAGACGAAGAAGATGATGGTGCCGGGGGCGCAGGCGGAGGGCGGGGGACGTCACCCGATGATGGACGACCCGTTGTTGCGGCGGTTTTTTGGGTTGCCGGAGGTGGAGGATGGTCAGGGTGGAAAGAAGGAAGGTGAGAAGGAGCGGAAGCGGGGAGGGAAGCAGGGGAAGGCGGTGCCGCAGGATTTCGGTTTGGGTTCGGGGGTGATTGTGAGCGAGGACGGCCACATTTTGACGAACAACCATGTTGTGGACGGGGCGGACGAGATTGAGGTGCAGCTGGGTCGTAACGGGAAGAGTCACAAGGCCAAGAAGTTGGGGGCGGATCCAGAGACGGACATTGCGGTGTTGAAGATTGAGGGGCGCGGTTTCAAAGCGGTGACTTTTGGCGACAGCGACAAGTTGCGTTCGGGCGACATTGTGTTGGCGGTGGGGAATCCGTTTGAGCTGACGCAATCGGCGACGATGGGGGTGGTGAGTGCGACGGGTCGTCACAAGATGCAGATTGCGAGTTTCGGTAACTTCATCCAGACGGATGCGGCCATTAACATGGGGAACTCCGGGGGAGCTTTGGTGGATTACTTGGGGAGGTTGGTTGGGATTAACACGGCGATTTTCAGTCGCTCGGGCGGCAACCAAGGAATTGGGTTTGCTGTGCCGTCGAATGTCGCGAGGTTTGTGATGGAGAGCCTGTTGCGCTCGGGGAAGGTCAGTCGTGGGTTCCTTGGGATTATGCCTCAGGAGATCACGCCGGAGTTGGCGCGGACGTTTAAGGTGGAGGAAGGTGTTGGGGTGTTGGTGGCGCAGGTGACACCGGGATCGGCTGCGGACAAGGCGGGGATGAAGAAGGGGGACGTGTTGTTGGAGGCGGAGGGTCAGCGGGTGGATACGCCGGACGATTTTCGGTTCAAGGTGGCCTCTATGCCGCCAGGGGCGAAGGTGCGGTTTAAGATGACGCGGGATGGAAAGCCGCTGGAGGTGACGGCAACGTTGGCGGAGCGGCCTGACCTTGCGAAGGCGGCGCCCGCGCCGGTGGTTGAGCCGGATCCGGACGTGTTGGACGGCGTGGAAGTGGCGGATCTTGACGAATCAAACCGGAAGGAGTTTCGGATTCCGGAGGGGGTTGAGGGAGTGTTGATTACCAAGGTCGAGCCGGAGTCACCCTCTGGGGTTGCGGGGATTCGGAGGGGTGATGTGATTCAAGAGATTGGGCGCAAGCCGGTGAAGACGGCGGACGAGGCGGTGAAGATGAGCGAGGACTTGAAGCGTGAGCGCGAGGTGTTGGTGCTGGTATCGAGTCGTGGGAGCAATCGGTACGTGTTGTTGAAGCAGCAATAACGATTGAAGCGCCGGCGTAGCTGACACTTCGTTGATGCGCTGCACGAAGTGGATGGCGGGGCGGAAATTCGAGCGCCGTGTTCTTGTCCGTGATTTCCCCATCATCCGATCACCAAGGGAGTTGATCCGCGTGATTTTTTCAGGGGCTATCGGTCCCGTGTCAGGCAACTTTGTTTCGGCAGTCTGACGAGGTGACTCGGGATGGCAGATCACCCGGCAGACTCGAGGCACTCCGTTAGCGGCACGGCCTTGATCTTGTCGGCCAGAGGGTAACCCCGATTTCCGGGGTAGACGACCCAGAGCTCGTCGAGGTCGAGGTCCTTCATGACCGTTTGCATGGAGCGAGTGAGTTTAGGTGCGTCTGCACGTTTGAACTCAACCCCCACCTTCCGGCCTCGTAGGAACATCAGCAAATCAAGCTCGCAACTGCTGTGAACGGCGTAGAAGTAGGCTTCTTCGGGTTTGTGGCATTGGAGGGTTCCTTCCAAAGCAAACCCCTCCCAAGAGGCCCCGAGCTTGGGATTCATCAGGAGATCCATGTGCGAACGAATCCCTAGCAGTGCGTGAAAAATGCCAGCGTCCCTGAAATAGATCTTTGGCGTCTTGACCAGACGCTTCCCGATGTTGGTGTGCCAAGGGAGGAGGCGCCGGACCATGAAGGTCTGTTCCAGTGCATCCAAGTAGGCCCGCGCGGTATTCGGAGCGATGCCCATGGTTGAAGCGATCTCATTCCCGTTCCAAACCTGCCCGTGATAGTGGGCGAGCATGGTCCAAAACCGTCCCATGGCTGCCGGGGACATCCTAAATCCTAAGGTGGCGAGGTCCCGTTCCAAAAAGGTGCGGATGAAGTTCCGACGCCAGTCGAAGCTGTCCACCTCATTGGCTGCCAAAAAGGAGCGGGGGAACCCGCCTCGTTGCCAGAGAGTAACCGTGGATTCGATTCCGGTCTCCGAAAGGTTGAGCCCTTGCAGTTCGATGATCTCAACTCGCCCAGCGAGCGATTCGGCGCTTTGACGTGAGAGTTCAGGCGAAGCACTTCCGAGAATGAGAAATGTTGCTGGGTTACGCGGACGATCCGCCAGCACTCTGAGAACGGGAAAGAGCCTTGGTTCTCGCTGAGCCTCGTCGATGACCACCAACCCTTGCAGCCCTTCCAAAAGGGTTTTGCTGTTCTCCATCAGTCCCGCCACCACGGGATCCTCGAGATCAAAGTAGTTGACGTGATCGGAGGGCAGAATCTGGCGGGCAAGCGTGGTTTTGCCGCATTGCCGTGGGCCGACGAGCGCGACGATGGGGCTACGTCCGAGCGCGCGTTGAAGGGCTTGTTGATAACCGGTGCGCGGAATCATTTCTTGAAATCATGCAGTCGAGTTGCCGATTTTCAAGGCTGAGAGAGGGTTTGCCTTGCAACGAGTGCCATTTCCGGTTCAGCCCAGAAAGCCCGCTCTTATTGAAGGTCGCAGGGCTCGCTTTTCGTTCTGCGAGGTTTTCGACGAGTGGGTTTGCGGATGGGTATCGATCAGGGCCCGCCTGAGTGACGTACGACCCGGAGTATTTGCACGGGGCGAACGAAGCCGAGGCGGAGGGTGGGGATTGGATAGGGGTTGGTGGGGTATCGGAAGTTTTCGGTAAAACCCTGCCTCGCGGGGGGGGAGCATCTCGTTTATCCCGTTGCGTTCACGAATATGGATACCAACTGGAACGGCGTATTTCCCGCCATCACAACGCAGATGCACCGCGACGGGTCTCTCAATCTGGAGGGAACAGCAGCCCATGTTGAGGCGCTGATTCGATCGGGTGTTTCGGGCATTATCTTCCTTGGGTCACTAGGCGAGAACCAGACGCTGACGCCTGAAGAGAAGCGGTTGATGATGCGGGAGATGGTGGCTGCGGTTTGCGGGCGGGTGCCGGTTTTGTCGGGGGTGGCTGAGAATAGTACGTCGGATGCAGCGCGTTACGTGGCGGATGGAGAGCGGTTGGGCGTGGACGGGTTCATGGTGATGCCGGCGATGTGTTACCGAGGCGACACGGTGGAGGCGGTTCATCATCTTCGGACGGTGGCGGCGGCGACGGGGCGAGGGGTGATGGTTTACAACAATCCGATCAGTTACTTTAACGACATTACGCCTGAGACATTTGCGACGTTGGCAGATGTGGCGAACATTGTGGCAATCAAGGAGAGTTCGGGGGACACGCGGCGGATCACGGATCTGAGGAATGCGGTGGGCGATCGATACGCCTTGTTTACTGGGGTGGATAACTTGCTGTTGGAGAGTGCGATTCTGGGGATTGACGGATGGGTTGCTGGGTCAGGGATTGCCTTTCCTGACGAGAATCAGTGGCTGTGGGATTTGACGCGGCAAGGGCGTTGGGCGGAGGCGCAGGCGTTGTATCGTTGGTTTACGCCGTTGCTGCATTTGGATGTCAGTACGAAGTTGGTGCAGAACATCAAGCTGGCTGAGCAGGAGACGGGGTTAGGGCAGGAGTGGGTGCGTGCGCCGCGTCGTCCGCTGGAGGGGGCTGAGCGCGAGCGGGTGTTGCGGGTGATTCGGGACGCGATTGCTGCGCGTCCGGAGGTGCCGAAGCGGGTTTCCGAATAGGCTCTGGGGAATGATGAGCGCGGCGATGGAGACGAGGGTTGTGCATCCGCCTGGGATGCGGACGTTGTTTCTCACGGAGATGTGGGAGCGCATGAGCTACTACGGCATGCGCGCGCTGTTGGTGTTGTTCATGGTGTCTCCGGTTGATCGTGGCGGGATGGGACTGGAAGCGGGGGAGGCGACGGCGGTGTACGGGTTGTACACGGCGTTAGTGTATCTGGCGGCGTTGCCGGGTGGTTGGGTGGGGGATCGGCTGTTGGGAACGAGGGACGGGGTGTGGTGGGGCGGGGTGGTGATTGCGCTGGGCCATTTGGTGCTTGGGTTTGACCATCCGAAAGGGTTTTACGTTGGGCTGGTTTTGGTGGCGTTGGGTTCGGGCTTGTTGAAGTCGAACATGAGCACGTTGGTGGGTGCGTTGTATCCGGAGGGTGGGGCGCGTCGGGACGCGGGGTTCACCTTGTTTTACATGGGGGTGAATGTTGGGGCCTTCCTTGGGCCGATGGTGTGCAGCGCGTTGGGAGAGAAGTTGGGGTGGCGCTGGGGCTTTTCTGCGGCGGGGATGGGGATGGTGTTTGGATTAATTCAGTTTCGATCGTCACGCGAGCGGTTGGGGAATGCAGGGGAGTTGCCGATTTCCGTTCGGGCCGATTGGAAAGCGTTGCGGGGGCGATGGGTGGGATTGGTTTGTGCGGTGATTGCGATGGTGGCCGTGGGCGCGGCCCTTTGGACCGGATGGTTGACGGTTGATTTGAAGGTTTTGGCATCACGGACCGCCGGTGTGATTGTCGGAGTCGGTATCGTGTACTTTTTGTGGGCGGCCCTTGAGATTCGGATGGCTGCTAAAGGTGGGCCGGACGGTGGGGTGGAGCTGCGTCGGTTGGGAGTGATTGCGGTTTTGTTTGCTGCATCCGCGTTGTTTTGGTCTGGATTTGAACAGGTAGGGTCTTCGTTGACCCTTTTTGCGGAGCGGTTTACGGATCGGATGGTGTTTGAATGGCAGGTTCCTGCGGGGTGGTTTCAGAGTGTGAATGCGTTGTTTGTCATCTTGCTCGCGCCGTTGATGGCGGGTTTGTGGACGGCTTGGGACCGGCGCGGAGGCGCACCGGGTTTGGCGGCGAAAGTGGCGTGGAGTTTGGTTCTTTTGGGCGCTGGATTTCTTGTTGCGGCGTGGGCGGCTCGGCGTGCCGATGCATCGGGAACGGTGGGACCGCTTTGGTTGGTGACGGTTTACTTTATCCACACCGTGGGGGAGTTGTGTTTGAGTCCGGTTGGATTGAGCGCGGTAACGAAGCTCGCGCCCCAGCGGTTGGCGGGTCAGATGATGGGGGTTTGGTTTGTGGGATCAGCGTTGGGGAATGTGTTGGCGGGGATGTTGGCGGGGGAGGTTGCGGGCGAGGGCACGTTGGTGATGTCGGCGCGGTTTATGGAAGTGGTGCGAACGGCGGGGATTGCTGCGGTGGCGATGCTTGTTTTGATTCGTCCGCTGAACCGTTGGATGGGAGGCGTGCGGTGAAACGGGTCGATGGCGAGGCGTGTTCGGAAGCGAGCGGAGCGGCTGATTCAGCGGTGAAATGTTTAACCCAAGCATGAAATGAAAAAAGTGCATGTGATTGATTCCCATACGGGAGGAGAACCGACGCGCTTGGTGGTCGCGGGTGGGCCTGTGCTGACATCGCGGAACGTGGTGGCGATGCGAGACGAATTGGCGCGGGACCACGATGCGTTTCGGGCGGGGGTGATTTTGGAGCCGCGCGGGACGGATGTTTTGGTGGGTGCGCTGTTGGTTGAGCGTCCTGCGGATGTTGGGGAAGACGTCCCGTTTGGTCTGATTTTTTTCAACAACACCGGCTATCTGGGGATGTGTGGGCATGGGTTGATCGGGGTGGCTGAGACACTGCGCTGGATGGGGCGGATTGGAATGGGGACGACGCGATTTGCGACACCGGTTGGGGTGGTTTCGGCTACGATTCTGGAGGACGGTCAGGTCGAGATTGAGAATGTGGTCAGTTATCGGATTGCGGCTGATGTGGTGGTGGAGATTCCGGGGATGGGGCGAGTGACAGGGGATGTCGCTTGGGGGGGGAACACGTTTTTTCTGATTCACACGGCGCCGCCGGTTTGGGGAATGGGGAACGTGGGGGAGTTGACGCGGCTCGCGCTTGTTGCGCGGGATGCGGTCCATGCTGCGGGGTATCCCGAGGTCGACCATGTGGAGTGGTTTGGGAAGTCGGTGCATCCCGACAGTTCGAGTGCCAACTTTGTGTTGTGTCCGGGTGGGGCGTTTGATCGTTCGCCGTGTGGGACGGGGACGAGCGCGAAGTTGGCGTGCCTGCATGCTGCCGGAACGTTGGGCGTCGGAGAAAAGTTTCGGCAGGAGGGGATTACGGGTTCGGTGTTTGAGGGGCGGATTGCAGCAGTGACGTCGGAGGGTGTGATTCCGTTGGTACGTGGGCGAGCGTGGGTGACCGCGGAATCGTGGTTGATGTTTGCTGATGACGATCCGCTCGCTGCCGGGTTGCGTTGGAGTTGATATGAGAAAGCGGGTTGTTGTTTTGGGGGCGGGGGTGATTGGGATGGCGGTGGCGCAAGCATGTGCTGAGGAGGGACATGCCGTGACGGTTTTGGAGCGGTCGCCGCGGCGGCGTGATGGCTGTTCGTTTGGGAACGCGGGCATGGTGGTGCCGAGCCATTTCACGCCGCTTGCGACGCTGGGGACGTTGCGGCTTGGCCTCAAGTGGATGTGGAACCCCCGTTCGCCGTTGTATGTGCGTCCGCGTTGGGACTGGGACTTTTTCGCGTGGATGCTTCGCTTTATTGCCTCGGCGAATCCGGTAAAAGTGGCCTTGGCCGAGCCGGTTCTGCGGGATTTTAATCTGTTTAGCCGCGAGGTTTACGAGGAGTTGGCGGGGCGAGGATGGGATTTTGGGTGGGAGCGGCGCGGGCTATTGATGCTTTGCCGAACGGGACGTGGGTTGCAGGAAGAGGCGCGTGCGGCGCAGCGTGCGAGGCAGTTAGGGTTGGAGGTAGATGTTCTTGGCTCGGGGGATTTGTGTGCGGTGGAGCGCGGGGTCGATTTGCGGGTCGAGGGAGCGGTTCATTATCGCGGGGATCGGCATCTGGTGCCCGAGCGCTTTGTGCGTTGTCTTGAGGAAGATGCGGCGTCTCGAGGAGCGGATCTGCGGTTTGGGGTGGAGGTGGCGGGTTGGGATTGTCGCGGGGGAAGAGTGCACGGTGTGCGTACGTCGGAGAGGGAGTGCGTTGAGGCGGATGAGTTTGTGGTGTGCGGAGGGGCGTGGTCAGACGTGGTGGTGGAGGGTTTGGGATTGCGGTTACCGATGCAACCGGGGCGCGGGTATTCGTTAACTTTACGCCAACCGCGACAGATGCCTGAGGTGTGTTCGATTTTGTGTGAGGACCGCGTGGCGGTGACGCCGATGGCGGGTGCGCTACGGGTGGGCGGGACGATGGAGTTAGCGGGGATGGGGCGTCCGGTGAATCCGGAGAGAGTGGCGGCGCTTGGGCGGGCGTTTGTCCGATATTATCCGCAGTTTGAGGAGCGCGAGTTTGAGGGGATTGAGCCGTGGCAGGGGATGCGTCCGTGTTCACCGGATGGGTTGCCTTATTTGGGACGGACGGGGCGGTGGTCGAATGTGGTGGTGGCGACGGGTCACGCGATGATGGGGCTGAGTTTGGCACCTGGGACGGGGCGGTTGGTGGCTTCGGTGGTTGGAGGGCGAGTGCCGGAGGTGCCGGTCGGGCTATTTTCGCCGGACCGGTTTGGTTAGGTTTGATGCGGAGGCGTGCGTGTTGGGGGGGCGTGTTTGAGGTTCGGAGTGGCTCTTCGGTTGCTTGGCTTGAGGTATGCGTTTGAGGATGAATCGAAGGATGGTCGCGGTTGCGTTTTTCGCGGCCTTTTGGGCTGTTGGGTTTGCACAGGAGAAGGGGCATCTTGCGTTGAGCTCGGAGTTTGGGAGTTATGTGGAGGCGGGTGTGCCGTTCTTTACGCAGACACTGGATGCGCGGAAGTTTGGGACTGAGCCTCTGGCGGATAATCTGACGCCGCGCGGGATTATTGTGCCTGCTGGCTGCGGGGTCTTCGGGTGCTTTGATCCTGACCTTTTGCGGTGGGCGGTCATATGGAGGCAAACGGAGGACGGGGAGTATCTGACGATGGATGGGATGGCGTCCGGGAGTTATCGATTACCGAACCGGAAGGCGGCATCGGGGCAGAAGGAGCTTCCGCGCCCGTTGGGACGGCCTCTTTTGGTGATGCCGCTGTTACCCGGGGTGGGGGTTGGGGAGGCGCTTTTGACGGATCCTCGGGAGCGTGGGGCGGCGGAAGTTGGAGAGGTTGGGCTGGGTCCGCTGCCGCATGAGGTGGGACGGTTTTCGGGGATTCGGCGGGAGGGGACGACGGCTCGGCTTGAGTATACGGTGGGTGGCGTGGCGGTGATTGAGCGTCTTGTGGCGGACGAGGCGGGGGTGGAGCGACAGATTGAGGTTGGCCCGCGGTCGAGTCTGGTTTTGCTTCGAACGGGGGCGGGTCCGGAAGCGTGGCTGCGATTGACGGCATCGTCGGAATTCACGGCTCATCGGGTTCGCATGGGGAGTGATGGTGGAGTTCGAGTGGATGCGGTGGCGTTGCCGACATCGAGGGTGGCGGTGGTGCCGCGCTGGCCGGAGGTCGTGGTGGGTGGATCGGTACAGGGGGCGCAGCGGGATGCGGCATGGGTTTTCGATGATGTTCCATTGCCGATGCCCAATCCGTGGCGTCGCAATGTGCGGCCGGTGGACCTTGAATATTTTGATTCGGGCCGTGCGGCGGTGCTGACGTTTGACGGGGATGTCTGGTTGGTGGAGGGGTTGGGTTCTGATCAGGCGAGCTGGCGCCGGTTTGCGTCGGGTTTGAACGAGCCG
This sequence comes from Chthoniobacteraceae bacterium, assembly GCA_044347165.1. GTDB lineage: Bacteria > Verrucomicrobiota > Verrucomicrobiia > Chthoniobacterales > Chthoniobacteraceae > JBEEPE01. The sequence goes on along the minus strand of JBIIXW010000036.1, from coordinate 12,120 downwards.
CAGAGCCTTTGTATTCAGGGAGGGTTGCTGCACGTGTTTGATCGGAACGGGATTGTTCGGTTGCAGGATTTGGACGGGGACGGCGAGGCGGATTGGTACGAAAACTTTTCCAACATTGTCGCACAATCGGCTGAAACACGGAACTATCCGATGGATCTCATCGCCGCGAAGGATGGCGGATTTTTCGTGGCGCTGGGGGGGCAGATTGGATCGACGATTGGGAGAAACAACGGCGTTGTGGCGAAGGTATCGGCGGACGGTATGTCATATCGCGTGGTGGCGTCGGGCTTTCGGCAGCCGTATTTGGGGTACGATGCGGAGACAGGGCTGCTGACGGCGAGTGATCAGCAGGGTAACTGGAAGCCGGCGACGCCGGTGTATCGTGTGGAGGATGGTGGCTACTATGGCTTTCAGCCTGAGAAGTTTGGGGCGAACGCACGGCATCCGGCACCGATTGCGCCGCCAGAGGTTTGGATTCCGCACTTTGTGAATCAGTCGGGGGCGAGTCAGGTGTGGTTGAAAGGCCGTGAGGGTCGGGTTCCGTCGATGGCGGGGTTGAATGGGGCGTTGATTCACATCGGCTACGGACGCCCCGAGATTTTTACGGTCTTGCTGGATCGGGAGCGTCAGCAAGGGGCGGTTGTGCCGGTTTTGGGCGGTTTTCCATCAGGGCTACTGAATGGGCGGATGAGTCCGGTGGATGGCAGGCTGTATTTGGCGGGGTTCCAGATTTTTGGGAGCACGGGGAGTCGGGTCGGCGGGATCTATCGGGTGCGTCCGGGAGGCGTTGCGGATGTGTTGCCGAGGGAAGTGGTGGCGGAGCGGCGAGGGATTTTGATGCGGTTTGATGCGGAGTTGCCGAGGGCGGTGGTGAAGGACGTTGGGCGATATTCGGTGGATCGGTGGAACTATCGGCAGACGCATCAGTACGGGTCGGGGAATTATCGAACGGACCGGGATGAGCCGGGGCAAGAGGCGTTGGGTGTGTCGAGTGTGACGGTGTCTGAGGATGGGCGTTCGTTGTTTCTTGGGATTCCGGGGATGGGCGTTTCACATTCGTTGCGTTTGACTTATCGGGCTCCGATGGAGGGGGTTGACCGTGTGGAGAATGTGTATCTGACGGTGCGTGGTTTGACGGAGTTAGACTTGAAGCAGCGCGGGTTTGCGTCGAACGCGGTGGATCTGACGCTGCGGGAGGGTGTTGGCCTTGGTAGTGGGTCGGTTGAGCCTTCGGCAGTGTTGGGGCGGGAGGTGGCGGTGCGTGTGGGGTGTGTGGGGTGTCATGGCATTGGGGATGCGACGCTGACGGTCGCCGCGACGGGGTCGCCGCTGTCTGGGGGAGCGAAGACGGCGATGGGGCCGTCATGGGTCGGGTTGTGGGGGGCGAAGCGGGTGTTTACTGATGGGACGGAGCTTCGGAGTGTGGACGCGGCGTATGTGCGGGAATCAATTTTGGATCCTGCGCGGAGGGTGCAGGTGGGGTACGACATGGAACGCACGGGGGTTGGGATGCCGTCGTACCTTGGGGTATTGAAGGAGCACGAGATTGAGTCGTTGGTGCTGTTTATTCGTACGTTGCGCAAATGAGGGGTCTGCACGTTGGGATTGTGGGGCGGAAAAAGTGGTGGTGCGGGTGTGGTGCGAGGTGCAGTCTTCGCTATGTCAGGAATGGGCGCTGCTAAGGCTGTTCGGGCTGGGGAAGAAACGTTGTGTGTGTGCCTCGTGCACCATGACGTTTGGGGGAGGGGAAGCGGGACGACATTAGAAAAATTCACTTATGGAACACTTTGATTTGGTTGTGATTGGGGGCGGTCCTTCGGGCTACGCGGGGGCGATGCGAGCGGTGGATTTTCGCAAGCGGGTGTTGTTGATTGAGAAGCATCGCGTTGGGGGAGCGGGGGTGTACGACGGGGTATTGACGTCTAAAACGATGTGGGAGCACTCGATGCGGGTGAGCACGATTCGCGAAGCGGTACCGGGGTTTAAGACGGATTATCGGGATGTGCGGCGAGTGGTGGACGAGGCGGTGGCTGAGCGGAAGGAGCAGATGGAGGAGCACCTTCGCTTGCTTGCGACGGCGGTGGAGAAGGACATCTTCCATTATGCGCATGGGACTGCGCGCTTTTTGGATGCGCATACGGTCGAGATTGCGCATGCGGATGGGACGAAGCGGGTGGTGACGGCGGACTACATCCTGGTCGCGACGGGGAGTCGGCCTCGGTACATCCCGAATATCCCGATTGATGAGCAGACGATTGTGACGTCGGACGGGATCCGGAACTTCACGGATTTTCCGGAGAGCATGGTGGTGTTGGGTGCGGGGGTGATTGGGTGCGAGTTTGCGACCATCTTTTCGAATTACGGGCGCACCAAAGTGTTTTTGATTGATAAAGCGGAGCGGATCTTACCGTTTGAGGATGAGGATATTGCGGATACAGTGACGCAGAATCTTTTAGACAATGGCGCCCATGTGCATCACGGGGCGGGTTTGGTGCGGATGGAGATCAAGGACGGGCGGGTGGAGTACGAGTTGAAGTTTGCCGATCGTCCGAACGAGGTGTTCACGGTGGACAAGGCGTTGGTTTCGGTGGGCCGCATTCCGAACCTGGAGTCCTTGGGATTGGAGGCGGCGGGCGTGAAGTTGGACGATCGGAGTGCGTTATGGAATGACGATACGCAGACGAACGTTTCGCACATTTATGCAGCGGGCGATGTGTCGTTGGATATTGCGTTAGTGAATGTGGGGGAGCGAGAGGCGCGGCACGCGGTGGTTCGGATGTTTGGGGACGCGGTGAAGCCGATTTCGTACAAGAACATCTCGACGATTATGTTCCTCAATCCGGAGGTGGCTGCGGTGGGATTGAGTGAGCAGGAAGCGAAGGCTCAGGGGATTCCGTTTAAGATGGTGAAGTTGGATTACCAGACGAATGCGCGCGCGATTGCGATGCGAAAGACGAAAGGGTTCTTCAAGATCATTGTGACGAATGATCACGGGATGCGGATTCTTGGGATGCGTGCGGTGGGGGAGCATGCGAGCAGCGCGATTCAAGCGGTGGCGTATTTGGTTCACACGAATCAGGGGATTCGGGAACTGGCGGAGATGATGCATCCGCACCCGAGTATCATTGAAGGGATTCAGGAGTGTCTTCGGATGTTCCTCGGGAAATCGATCTACAAGGCTGCGGTGTTTAAGGATAAGCTAAAAGCATATGTGGTTCAGGACGGTGTTTATACGCCGATCGATCATCTGTAGGGTTGTTTCGCCCCCACCACCTGGGGCGTTGCCCCGGGCTGTGGTGTTTCGCCCCGTTAGGGCGGGGTTGGGGTGACCGTATGGGGTGGGTTTTGGATGGTTGACGAAGAAGGGGACGCTCTTGGAGGAGCGTCCCCTTTTTAGTTTCCGAATCTGTCTGTGCGTTATGCGAACAATTCGTCCACCGGTTTTGCGCCTTCTTTGACGAGCTTCATGGGGCGTCCGAGCGGGGTGGTTAGTTCGCGGTGGAAGTTGATGCCGAGTGCGTGGCAGACGCTGGCGTGCAGGTCGGCCACTTGGACGGGGCGGTCGGCGGGTTCCATCCCGTCTTTGTCGGAGGAGCCGATGACTTGGCCGCCTTTGATGCCGCCGCCGGCCATGATGCAGCTGAAAACGCGGGCGTGATGGTCGCGTCCGGCGTCTTTGTTGATGTTGGGGGTGCGGCCGAACTCGGAGAGCATGATGACGAGCGTCTTTTGGAGGCGACCGGATGCGTGAAGGTCCTCGATGAGTGAGGAGAACGCGGGATCCATAACGGAGCCGTGGTTGCGCATGGCGGGGAAAACGTCCATGTGGTTATCGAAACCGCCGCGGTTTACCTGCACGAAGCGAACGCCTGATTCGATGAGTTTGCGGGCGAGGAGTGCACCGCGGCCGAACTCGGTAAGGCCGTACCGTTCTAGGGTTTTTGGGTCTTCTTTGTCGAGGTTGAAGGCTGAGAGCGCGGGGCTCTTCATGAGCGTAACGGCGTCCTTGAGGGCGACTTCGGCTTCTTTGAACTGGCTGGCGGCCATTTTGCTACCGGCGCGCGCATTCATTTTTGCGAGCACTTCGAGGCGGCGCTGGCCTTGCACTTGATTGATGCCATCGGGGAATGCGAGGTAGGGGTCACGTTCACCGGGGAGGCCGATGTAGTAGGCTTCGCAGCGTTGTCCGAGGTACCCTGCGCGCGGGGCCATGCCCCCGATGCTGATGTAGGCGGGAAGGTCGCCGATGCGGTTGGTTTCGTTGACGACAAACGATCCCATGCCGGGGTGGACGAGGGCAGGGTTTTGCGGGTAGCTGGTTTGAAGTTCGTAGGTGGCGCGGCCGTGATCTCCGTTTGTTCCTGCGATGGAACGGATGATGGCGCAGTGGTGCATTTGCTTCGCCGTGAGGGGGAAGATTTCGCTGATCTGCACACCGTCAGCGCTCGTTTTGATGGCCTCGAATTCGCCTCCGGTGGGGCGTCCTGGCTTGGGGTCCCATGTGTCGATGTGGCTCATGCCGCCGCCGTTCCAGAAGAGGATGACGGACTCTGCTTTGGCGGCGTGGTCTGCGCCGAGGGCAGCGAGGAGTCGGTTAACGGGCATGCCGAGGAGGGCAGCGGACCCCGCGAACTGGCTGAGGAACCGGCGACGGGAAACGGTGTAGTCGTTGCAGGAGGACATGGATTTGTTTGGTTGATGGTTTGAGGGTGAACTGAGCGGGCGTCGGAGGGATGGGTTTTAGGGGACGAAGCGGAACTCTTGGGAGTTGAGCAGGGCCCAACGGAGATCGGCGAGGCCGTCGACTGGGGTGGTTCCTGCGGCGATGACTTCTCGAGCTTCAGCGAGTTCGTCTTTCGACGGGCGGCGTGTCAGGCATTCGAGGTAGACCAGTTCGACGGCTTTGTCGGGCTGGGCGGAAGGGCCGTCGATTAGTTTAAAAACGGGTTCGAGTGGGCCGACGCGCGCGGCTTCGTGGGTTGCTTTCCCATTGAGCATCATGAGTTCTTGGCGAAGGGACGGGAGTTCGTCGCGGAACTCGCCGAGGTTGTCGCGGGCGGGTTGGCCAAACACCCGAAGGAAATGAGAAGGAGGTGCGGGGGTTGCCATCCGCATGCTGCTGTCAAACTTGGGGTTGTCATCGATGACTTGTTTGACGGTTTCGAGACGGAAACGTTCTGCGTTTCCGGATGCGAGCAGGCGTCGGCGGGCTTCGCGAGCGGCTTCTGCGGCGTCGTCCTCCATTTTCTGTTTTTTCATCGCGTCCATCTTGGACTCTGAGAGCACGTCGCCGGCGGATTCGTCCTTGCCGCCCTTTTTGTTCATGCCGGGTTTGAGGAGTGCGTCGAAGTCGAGGGCTGCGCCTTTCTCTGAGTCGTAGGCAGCGGGGTTGGCAGGTTGCATGGCCATCATCGTGGCTTTGTCGTCTGCTGATGCGCCGTCGGTGGCGGCGGCGATCATCTCGCGGGGGGCGAGTGGGATTCGGATTTGTTTCTCGATTTCTCGGACGTTTGCGCCTTCGGGCCATTTGTGGGCGAAGAGGTGGCCTGCGGTGGTGATGCTATCCAGCAGCACTTCTCCGAGCATTCGCCGCGGGCGCGTGCTGGTGAAGTTCGACTCCGCGAGCGCGAGTGCGTTGGGGGAGACCCCTTCGGGCAAGTGGCCTCGTTGGTAGGTGTCGGTGAGCATCACTAGTTTAACGAGGTTACGGAGGTCGTACCCAGAGGCTATGAACTCTTGCGCGATGTACTGAAGCGTTTGTGGGTGCCGCATTTCGTTGTAGGCGGAGAAATTGTCGAGGGGTTCCACAAAGCCGCGTCCGACGAGTTCAGCCCAGATTCGGTTGACGAAAGCGCGTGCGAAGAAGGGGTTGGCTGGGTCCGTGATAAAGTCCGCTAGCTGAGCGCGTTTTCCGCTTTCGCTGTAGATGGTTTTGTCGGTGTTTCGTGCACGAGCGGCAGCTGCGGCTTCGGCGAGAAGTGCGGCGTCCTGTGTTTTGGTCTTCAGCACCTTGCGCGTGTCGAGGTCATCGACGAGGGCGTCGAGTTCCTTGCTCGCGGCCTTGGTGGCGGCGGCGTTGGAGCGTCCGTTTCGGAGGTCTTCGAGTCGTGCGATGTAGTGGGGTTTTTTATCGAACTTGAGGAGTTGGATGGGGAACTTTGCGGCGACGGAGTCGCGCTTTGGCGGTTGCTCGCGTTCTGGTGGCCACTTGACCATGTTTTCGTCGATCTCAGTGGCGTAGATGGTTTTAACGTTCTTTCCTTTTTCGACCTGCTTGGTTTGGCCGAAGAATGCGGCGAGTTCGTAGAACTCTTTTTGTTTCCAATCGTCGAAGGGGTGGTCGTGGCATTCGGCGCATTGGAGGCGGACGCCGAGGAAGATTTGGGAGGTGGCGCCAGCGAGCGGCATGGGGTTGGCATCGTCGCCGAGGGTGAATCCGACGGCTGGGGAACTGTCGGGGCGACCGTTGGTGGTGATGAGTTCGCGTACGAGTTGGTCGTAAGGTTTGTTCTCTGCGACGCTTTTGTTCACGAAGGCGAGGAGTTCGGGTCCGCCGGCGAGCCGCTTATTGGTTCGGATGCGGAGCATGTCGGCGAAGAAAACGGTCCATCGATCGGCGAAGGCTTTGCTGGCGATGAGGCGATCGACGAGTTTGCTGCGGCGGTCGGGGGAGCGGTCTTGTTCGAACTGGCGGATTTCTTCGGCGGTGGGGATGCGGGCGAGGAGGTCGATGGAAGCGCGGCGAAGGAACGCGAGGTCGTCGATAGGTTTGGCGGTCTCGGGTTTACCTTCTTTGAGAGCGGCGTTTTCTTTAGCGAGGATGGTGTCGATGGTGGTAGCGGCTTCTCTAAGTGAGGCGGGGGCCTTGTCGGGGATGAGGCTTTTTTCTGCGAGCCCGGGGACTTCCTTTTTGAGTTGTTTGAGGACGACGCCCTCGGGCCATTCCGCGCCGGCGTTGACCCATTCGACGAGCCATTTGCGGTGGGGGCCGGAGAGGGGTTCGGTTTCCTGCGGCATGATTTCTTCGTGGCCGCGGGGGAGGGTGACGCGTCGGGCGAGTTCTGGCTGGGCGTCAGGGTCTTTTTTTGCGGTGACAGAACCGTTATCACCGCCCTTGAGGAGTCCCTCTTTGGTGTCGAGGCGTAGGCCCCCTTTCGTTTTTTCGGCGCTATGGCAGCGCACGCAATGGGCTTCGAGGACGGGTTTGACTTGTTGTTTGAAATCGATGCCCGCGTGAGCGGCGAGGCTGACAGAGAATGCGGAGATGAGGGCGGCTGAGTGGCGCATATCTTTGTTTGTGTGTGGGTTGTTAAAGCAGGATGGACTCTAGCGGCAGACGGTTTTTTCGGCGGAATGGCGCCTTTTTTTGGCGCGCAAGTGGGGGCAGCGTCGGTAAGAGAGGAGGGTCTTTAGGATGAGTCGTCGATGGGGCGTTCAGTTGCCGAGAAATGTTGGATAAGGTTAGTCGGCCTGTTTAGCGGCGCCGCCGAGGGTGACGTCGATGCCGTAGGTGAGGGAGAGGTCTTGATGGGCTTTGCCGGCCCAGGAGGTGTTGAGGTGGGCCTTGCAAACGTTTTTGAGGGTGCGTATGGCGGCTTCTTTATCTCCCTTGGCGGCTTGATGATTTGCGATGCGGTAGTGGGCTTCGGGAGCGTGGGATTTAAAAAAGTTCATCACGCTGGTGAGGGTTTGAACGGCGGCGTCATGATTTTTCTGGGCACCTTGGCATTCCGAGATTCGGAAGAGTGCTTGGGGCTCTTTTTGAGAGGCGGTGAACGCGGCTATGGCGTCTGGGTATTTGCCGGTGCGTTGGAGGATATCTCCGAGGCTCCATTGGATATCGTTGGAGCGGTCGGGGTGTTTGGTGAGCATTTTCTTGTAGAGATCGATCGCCGCTGCGGTGTTTTTTTCGTCGAGGTAGGAGCTGGCGATTTCGGAGTCAGCGCGGTACTGGTCTTTCAGTTCGCGGTATGCGAGGCGTGCGGCATTGAAGTCACCTTTTGCGCGGAGGGTTTCTGCGAGGTCGAGGCGAACGCGCTCGTTTTCGGGATGGCGTTTGAGAGCTGTTTGGAGGCGTTGGAGCGCTTTTTCGCGGTCGCCTACGGCGGTGAGGATGCGGGCGGTTGCGAGTTCGAGGGCTGGCCGTGATTCGGGTTCGGCCTCGCTGATTTTGCGATCGAGGAACGCGGCGACGGATTCGGCGGTGGCGGGTGCGGATTTGGCGCCCTTTTCGCCGTAGGAGATGCCGGCTTTTTGTGTGCGGAGGGCGTCTGCGGCGACGTCTGCGAGGGTCGAAGCGGCGCTTTTATTCTTTTTGGTGCGCCCTTCGAGCAGTTCGAAAGCGTCCTGGATGCGGTTCTCGTAGAGGCGGTGGGCGGCGAGTCTGCGGGTCGAATTGGCGCGCAGATTTTCGGAGTCAGCGTAGTCGGCGGTGGCGAGAAACTCGAGGTGTGCCAGCCATTTGTCCATCCGACCGGCTTTCAGGTGGATTTGAGCGGCTTCGTTTCGTGCGCGCGCGCCGAAATCGGTTGCAGGCCACTTTTCGAGGACCTTTTCGAAGGCTTTGACGGCTTTTTCGGAGTCACCGGTTTGGGTGAGGCAGAGGGCGATGGAGTACTGTGCGGGGCCGGCGTCTGGGGAGTCCGGGAAGTAGTCGAGAACGTTACGAAACTCGTTGATGGCGGTGTTTATTTTGCCGTTACGCCGAGTGCATTCGGCGAACATGAGTTGGGCGTAGGACGCGACTTCCGATTTTGGGTAGAGCTGGAGGAAGAGTTCGTACTCGGTGAGGGCGCTTTTGGGGTTTGATTGCTCGACGTAGCGTTCGGCGCGGGTCATTTGGTGGCGCTCCTCTTCCGTGAGGCGTCCCCAGCGGTCCGGGGGCAGTTTTGCTTCACTTCGGAAGGCGAGCGCGAGGAGGGTGAGAATCGCGAGCAGAGAAAGAGGAGTCGTTTTCATTTGTCGACTTCGGTGGCGAGGACGATGGCGGCTTCGCATTGGTTGACGATGTCCATGAGTTTGACGGCATCGCCGTAATCAACGCCGCGGTCGACGTTGATGATGACTGCGCGATCTTTGCTACCGGCGAGTTTGGTTTCGAGTGCGGCCTTGAGGGCGTCCCACGAGGTTTTCTCACCGTTGAGGAAGACTTCTTTTTGGGTGTTGAGTTGGACGGAAACGTTTTTGGTTTCGGCGCTTTTGGCGGTGGAGGCTTTGGGGAGTTTGAGGTCGATTCCGGTGACGCTGACGAAGCTGGTGGTGACCATGAAGATGATGAGAAGGACGAGCGAGATATCGATCATCGGGATGAAGTTGATTTGAGCGATGGGCTCATCGGATTCGTCGTTAAGATCCATTCCCATAGGGCGAGGAAGAGGTTGGGGGTTGAGGGGCGTGTGGGGTGGGTTGCGGTTAGTGGGCGGCGACGTGTTTTCGGAGGTCGCGATAGATTTGGAAGGCTTGCGCTTCGAGTTCGAGGGCGAGGTTGGAGATGGCCTTGGAGAAGTAGTTGTAAAACATGAGGGCGGGGATGGCCACGAGGAGACCGGTTGCGGTGGTGACGAGGGCTTCGGAGATGCCGGCGGCGATGACGCTGGGGCCGCCCATGCCTTGGGTGCTGATGTCGGAGAAGGCGCTGATGATGCCTTTACAGGTTCCGAAGAGGCCTACGAAGGGGGCGATGGAGGCGACGGTGGCGAGGATGGGCAGGTATTGTTTGAGGCGGGCGAGTTCGCCGCGCAGGGTGAGGGCCATGACGCGTTGGGCGTCTTCGCTTTCGGCGTCTCTTCCGGAGGCGACTTCGGCGAGAATCATGGCGGCGAGGGGAGATTCGCTGGACTCGCATTCGGCGAGGGCAGCGGTGTGATTGCCGGCGAGGAGGGCTTGATCGACGGTGTTTCTGAGGTTGAGGGTGGCGGCGCGTATTTTTTTGAAGAAGGAGAGGCGTTCGAGGACGACGCCGATGCTGAGGATGGACATGATGATGAGGGTGGCCATGGTGAGGCCGCCGGCGAGGATCCAGTCGAGGAGCATAGAATGGTGAGGGTTAGGGGTTAGAGAGTTTGAAGCGGGGTTATTTTTTTTCGGTGGCGAGTTTCCATTCGCTGTAGGACGCCATGGTTTGGGCGAGGATATTGACGCCGAGTTGGTAGGCCATTTCCGCGGATTCGGCGGTGGTTCCGCCGTGGGTATCTTTCCAAGCGTCTGAGAGGGATCCTTGGTGGTAATAGGCGACCCAGCGGCCGTCTTTTTTCCAACCGAGTGCGCGGGTTCCGCTGTGCGCCCAGAGCGGGGGGCAACCTGGCAGGGGATAGGGGGCTTGGTAGAGAGGGTCATCGTCTGGGACGACGACAGGGGAGACGTCGGGCAAGGTTTGTTGCATGAAGCGGAGGAAGGCGGCGTGGAATTGGTTGCCTCCGTTGTCGGCGAGGATCATGCCGTGATTGTCGAGGAGGTAGCGTCGGACGGCTTTGGTGTCGCGTGGATCGAATCGGAAGTTGTAGCTGCCGCACATGAGGACGACGGGGGGCGCCTTGCCTTTCACGTAGTTCCCGAGTTCAGCGAACGTCGAGTCTTTGGGGACGGTGGAGACGGGCATTTTGGCGCGGCGTCCGAACTCCTTGGTGAGGTTTTCGTCTGCGCCGTTGCGCAGGTTGAGGTCCCAGTTGCCGCCTTCGTAGCGGACGCGGACGAGGCTGAATTTGGCTCCGTCGCGACCGGCGGCATAGCCGGCGGGACCGGTGCCTTCGCCTTGACCGATTTTGTATTCGTTTGCGGTGACCTCTTTGAGGTGGAGGGGGGTGAGTTCGAGGGGAGGGACTTCGAAGACGATGGGGCTGTTTGGGTTAACGAGGACTTTTTTGCGTTGGACCTTCCGCACTTCGACTTTCATTTGGCGGATCATGGCGTTGGGTTTGCCGGAGCCTTTGACGAGGTCGTACGTTTTTTTACAACCGGGGAGGAGTGGGCCGAGGGAGGTGGAGAGGATGAGGGCGATGTGGAGGAGGACGGACGCGGAGACAAAGCGATGGAGGCGGCCGTGTTTCCCCTGCCAGAAAATGGCATTGGGGTTGAACGGGTTCCAGACCTTGCGGGGTGGGAGTGCGTTGGCGTTGGCGTCGCTCACTGCGGGGGTGCTGGGGTTATTTCAGGTCTTTCAGCAGGTCGTCGTCTTTTTTGGAGAAGGGGTTGGCGCTTTTTGGTGCGTCGTCTGGTTTTGCGACTTTGTCGATGCCGAGGATTTTCTCGGCGGAGGGTGGTGCTGGTTTGTCGGCGGTTGGTGATGGGGGTGTTGCGGACTTTTGGGGTTGCGCAGCGGGAGTGGTGACGGCGGTTGCGGAAGCCGCGGGGTTTGCGGCGGGCTGCGGCGTGTTGGGGGGAGTTGGCGCGGTGGTTTGGGAGTTTGGTGTGGTGGGCGTTGGGGATGGGGCTGCGGCGTCTGGTGCGGGATCTGGCTGGGGGGTGGTTTCGGCGGCTTTGGCTTTTGCGGTGGCGTCGCGTTTTTGTGCGTCGAGGTGGCTGACGACGCAAAGGCCGCCGATGAAGATGGTGTGAAGGAGTGCGGAGACGCCGGTCCACATCCAGAGGATGCGGGGTGGAACCGCGGAGCGGACGGGGGATGAGTTGGGTTGCATGGGAAGCGTGGGAACTATTGGGGTTGGGTGTCGCGATCGGCGATATTGACCATTTCCTGAGTGATGAGTTTTCCGCGCGCGTATTTGGCGGCTTCGCTTTCGGGATAGTCCCAGGTGGTGCGTTTGTAGCGGCGGTAGGCGGTTTCGAGTTGGCCGCCGCTGCGGTAAGATTCGCCGGCCCAGAAGAGTGCGTCGGGTCGGAAGGTGCTTCGCGGGTAGTTTTCCACGAGGAGATCGAACTCAGTTCCTGCTTTGGCGAACTGATCGGCTTTGAACCAGCATTGGGCGGCGCGGAAGAGCATGCGTTCAGCCCAGTCGTGTTGGGGGAAACGTTCGACGAACTTTTTGGCGACTTCCGCGGCGGTGGGGAATTCCTTACGCGTGTAGAAGTATTCGGCGATGCGGACGATGACATTGGCGACGAGGGGACTGTCCGGCCAGGTGTAGGCGAGCGAGACGTACTCGGCGCTGGCGGATTCCATGTCGT
>JBIIXW010000140.1:0-8394 GCA_044347165.1 Chthoniobacteraceae bacterium | reverse complement strand
AACGCCCCAAGTCCCCCACCTTCACGCCTGTCCCCCACTGCTTCCCTCCCGCTCCCCCAATCGTCACCACCCCTAGCCCGCGTGCTCGTGCGCCCGCAATCAAGCGCGCCTTTTCCGAAACATCATCCATCGCGTCCACCACCCACTCTCCCGCCCCCTCCAAAAGCCGCTCAGCCGTGCGTTCCAAAAAAAACACGGTTTCCTCAACCACCTCGCACCCCGGAGAAATCAGCCGCATCCGTTCGGCGACAGCACCCACCTTGGACTTGCCAAGATTTCCCTCCATCGCGGGCAACTGCCGGTTGGTGTTGGTGAGGCAAACGTCGTCCAAGTCAACCAACACAACCGACCCAACGCCACTCCGCACCAATGCCTCCACCACCCAAGTGCCCACCCCACCAATCCCAACCACCATCACACGCGCTCCCGCCAACCGCTCCAAACCCGCCTTCCCGTACAGCCTCCCAATGCCCCCAAACCGCTCCCCAAACCGCGCATCACGCCCAAACGCACTCTCCCTCACGTTGCATCCCCCTCAGCAAAAAAGGCCTGCATCGCCTCCTGCGTGATCGTGTACCGCACCCCACATCGCGGACACCGAATCCGAACCGCTTCATCCCCCTCGAAAACCCCCTCCAAGTCGTTCCTAGATACCGATCCCAGCACCGCCATCATCCGACGCGAATCGCACCCGCACTGCCACCGGTATTTCCGAACCTCCAACAAACTCAATTCCTCCGATTGATCGAGCGTCCGAATCGCCTCATCCGTCAACCCCCGCAACCATTCCTCATCGCAATCCGGCTGTGCTTGAACCATCACATAATCCTCGTCCCCATGCGTATACAACCGCATCAGACGCTGCTCGCTGTCCCGATAAAACGTCTCCACCGCCCGAAACGCATCAAAGACCTCAAACGCCACCGAACTCCGTCGCAGCGGTTCGTTGGGACGAATCAGGTCTGAATAAAACAGGTTCTGCCCCAACTCCCGCACGTCTTCGGAAAAACTCTGCCCAACCAGCGTCCCCTGCCGGTTGTCCCCCGCCACAAACACGTTCAACCGCGGATCCTCCGAGTGGATGGTCCACGCGATCGATTCATTCCACGGCCGCGAAGCCATGTGCAACCCCAGCGCCGCCAAAGCCTCCTTAAAAAACAAATCCTCCGCCGCCGCAGGCCGATGCTGAATCTGCCCCTGATGCAAATAGTAATCCACGTAGAGCCCGCTGAACTCGGCCCGCGCCAACAACGCGTTCCGCTTTCTCACAAAATACGTGCGCACCTCCAGTGAGGCCTCATCCCGATTCTCTTCCATTTCCGCATCCTAGCGCTCCCCCTCCGCATTGACCACCCCACACGCCCCATCAACTCCCCCTCAACCTCGCCCCGACCCGCCTGTCAGGCCACCTTTCCACGGGCTCGTCCTCATGTTAACCGCAGCGAGCTCTCGCGCGTACCACTGACCCAGTGCGCCAAAGTCAGCAAGGGTTGGGCAGTGTGCCCCCGGTCGACAGCTTCGCATTCGCTCAAACGAAGCACCGTTAAGCACCGCCAGACGCGAGCATTCTGCGTCTGAGTTCGGATTCCACGTCAAAGGCTCCCCCCTGCCGAGAGGCGATTCTTGCAAAACAGCGCGCTGGCTTCTATTTTGCAAATATGTGCTGGAGCAGGCTTGCGGAACCCCGAGTGATGGAACTGTCTCGGCAGTTCCCCGCCGTGGTGATTGTCGGCCCTCGCCAAGTTGGAAAAACAACACTCGCACGGGCCTCGTTCCCAGACGCTGGCTACAAGGACGTGGAGTCCCCGCTCGTTCATCTCAGGTTCTCAGAAGACCCTGCCCATGAACTAGAACTGCTCGGGAACATGACCATTCTGGACGAGGCGCAGACGGTTCCCTCTCTCTTTTCTGCACTCCGGGGAGCCATCGACTCGCGGAGGGGCGATCGGAAGTGTCATTTTTGCGTTCTGGGGTCCGCTCAGCCGGCGCTAATCCGCGGAGTATCAGAGTCCCTTGCCGGGCGTGTGGGCCTCTTGGAACTCGATCCGCTCACGCCAAGAGAAACCGGCCTCGCGGTTTCCAAACATTGGCTCTCGGGGGGATTTCCCGAAGCATTACGCGGAGAATTTCGCAACTGGTGGGAGCCCTATCTGAGCACAATCCTTCAGCGTGACCTCGCCGCTTACGGCTTCCGGCCGGATGCCATGTTTCTCCGAAGACTGCTCACCATGCTGGCATCTCAGCAAGGAGGACTCTTAAACCTATCCGCTCTGGGAAACGCGCTGGGGGTGAACTACCACACCGTTCAACATGGCATCGATCTTTTGGAAGGCATTTTTTGCGTCCGACGTCTGCCGCCGTACTTTCGCAACATTCGCAAACGCTTGGTAAAAGCTCCGCGAGTATTCATCCGTGACACAGGGCTTTTGCACCACCTGCTCAACATTGGAACTCTCGACGAGTTGCACAACCACCCGGTTCGCGGGGCGAGCTGGGAGGGATTCGTAGTCGAGGATCTGATGCGTCGAGAACGCCTCGCGAATCCCTTTACCCAGTTCTTTTTTTGGCGCACGGCCACCGGCCAAGAGGCGGATCTCGTCCTTGACCGGGGGAATAAAAAAATTGCCGTAGAAGTGAAAGCGAACAGCGGCACAAACCCGCACGATGCCCAGAAACTCGAGACCGTTCTGGATGACTTGGGCGCCTCCGAGGGATGGATCATCGGTCAAGGAGGAGAATCCACCCAACTCTCTGCCCGAGTCCGGTCGCTGTCCCTAGACCGGAATCCCAGTTGGCTACCCTGAAGACCGTACGGGATTCTCCCCCAACGGACTTGAACAGCGGCAACTCCCCTCACTCGCCACCATCCGTTCCCAAATAACCACTTCGGTTCAACCTAAAAACGGGAATGGCCATTGGCTCCCGCAGGCATTCGGGCGAACTTTACATGAAAGCTGTTGCGGGAATGGGGGAGTTCCGGTGCCCAAACGGGGCACCTCATGACAGCCTCGGGCAACGCCCGAGAAAGAGATTAAAAACCATCTGAGCCCCGTAGGGGCGAGATACAGTGTTGCACCCTCCTGAGCCTAGGAATGAGGGGGACGCCACACCGAGACGATGCGCCGATGGCGCCGGGGAAGGCGTTGCCAATGAGGAGATCGCTCCGAGGAGGCGGAGATAGGCTAACCCTTTGGGTGAGTTGAAAAAGACTCCGTTTCCACCTGCATAATCCACAGCCTCCGATGGTTATACTGATTGCAGCGCCAACCTTAATCCCGTTTTTAGGGTTCAACGAGCAAAAGAGCGACTTCCGATCGGACACGTGAACCAACTCACGGTAGCTGCATTCGCCCCCTCCTCCCCGCAGCCCTCCTACAAATCCCGCGCAGTCCAAGTGCGAAGCATCGCTCACTGAGGCAACCCGTCGAAAGCCTTCCCAGAAAACCTAACCACGCCGGCGGGCGCCGGCATCACACGCATCCCCGCGCCTCAACCAACACCCCAAGCAATCGCTCCCCCCACTCCCGACGCAAATCAGCAAGCCGCAGTCCCTTCCCCTTGCCCGGCGCCGCCATCAACAGACCCTGACTGCTCGGGTGCGGAAAAGCCTCCACCGTCAACCCCTGCTCCACCGCAATCGGTTGTACCGCCCCCGCCGCAATGCGCCCCATCGTTATCACCTTCACCACTCCCGCCTCCCGAGCGCGAGTCAACTCGCCCCGGATGCGCTCCACATTCGCCGCCGATTTCACCTCCGGCGGTCGCGGCGCACGAAATCGAACCCCATCGTCCGTCGGACACATCGGATACGCATTGCTGAGCGCTGCGCCGCGAAACGTGGGAAAAAGCCCCTCCCTCACGAAGCGCGCTCCATCCCAGTCCATCCACGCCTCCGCGGGCACCTCCACCAACCCCGCCTCCACAAGCGCTCGATACAAAGGCACCCCCGCACCATCCCCCCAAAACGGAATCCCCGAAACGCCGGCTCCGCGCGGTCCGGGTGCTTCTCCATACGCCATCACCCAACACCGCCCCGTCGCCGGAAAAGCCGCCGCAACTGTCACCGCAGCAATTCTCCGTACACGACCCTGCCCAAACCCAGGCAACCCTCCCTCCAAATCCCCAACACTCAGCATAAACCCGATGAACCGTGATCCCCCGCATTCACGCGCTTCAACAAATCCTCCACCTGCTGACGAATCGCTGCGAGATCCCGATCCTCCAATGCGCCCTCTTTCAATCGATTATCGAGACGAAAACTCCGCGACAGATTCTTCACCGCACTCTCGGCGTTCCCCAGCACCGCCTCGTAACAAGCCACGTTGTAAAAATACGTCGCGTCCTGCTTCAACACCGGCGGCCCGCTTCGCAAAACATCCAGTGCCTCTTTGGTACGCCCACTCTCGTGCAAGGCAAAGGCCGTGTGGATGTACCCACCTTTGTACTCCGGAACCATCTGAATCAATCGACGCCCCTTTGCAGCAGCCTCACGCATCCGACGCGCCTGAATCAACGCCATCACCCGCACTTCCAGTAAATACGGCAACTCCAACGCCTCAGGCGACAGCTGCTGCAACTCCCGCAGCGCCTCACGGCCCATGCCCAACCCGCAGTAGCCCATGACACACTCGAGCACCTTACCTTCCGCCTCGGAAAGCTTCGGCAAACCCAGCACGTCGTGTCCCGGCACGCTCGTTTGCGAATCCTCCGCAGGTCTGCGCCCCCCGTTGTTCAACTCATCCGACATTCCCTTACGATAACAACGATTCCAACTCCGCCACACGCGAAGAAAATAACCGCAACGTGTCATCCACCGGACGCGGTGTAGACAAGTCCACCCCAGCCTTCACCAACGTCGGCAGTGGGAACTCCGAACCTCCGCTCTTCAAAAAGCCCAAATACCGCGCCACCGCAGGAGCCCCCTCGCGCAACACCTGATCCGACAAGCTCACCGCCGCACTCAGCCCAGTGGCGTACTTGTAAACGTAGAACGCACTGTAAAAGTGCGGAATTCGAAGGCACTCCAACTCCAGCACCTCATCAATGACAAACTCCTTCCCGAAATACACATCCAGAAGTCCGCGGTAAAGAGATCGGAACGCGTCCAACGTCAACGCCTCGCCCGCCTCCTCCGCGGCGTGAATCAACTTCTCAAACTCCGCAAACATCGTCTGTCGATAAACCGTCCCGCGAATGTCATCTATCTGTCGGCAAATCAGGTACGCACGCATTGCAGGGTCCGACGCCTTTTCCAGCAAATGATGCGTCAGCAACTCCTCGTTAAACGTGCTCGCCACTTCCGCCAGAAAAATCGGGTAATCGTACGTCTGGTACGGCTGGTTCCGCGACGAATACCACGTGTGCATCGAATGCCCCGCCTCGTGCGCCAACGTGTACACATCCGAAAAAACGTCCTCCTTGTAGTTCATCAAAATGTACGGAGGCACACCGAACCCGCCCGAGGAAAATGCCCCAGACCGCTTCCCCTTGTTCTCGTAACGGTCACACCACCGCCCACGCGACAATCCCTCCTCCAACACCGAGCAATACTCCGCCCCCAATGGATGCAGAGCCTCCACCACCATCCTCACTGCATCATCAAACCGCGTGTGCAATCGAACACTGCCAACCAAGGGCACGTACGTGTCGTAATGATGAATCTCCGAAAGTCCCAACACCCTCTTTCGCAACGCATAATAGCGGTGCAGCGGCTCCAGATTGGACCGCACCGACGAAATCAACTGGTCGTAAACCGAAACCGGCACGTCGTCCCGGAACAACGCCGCCTCTCGGGCCGAGGAATAGTTCCGCGCCCGCGCTCGAAAAACCCCCGCCTTCACCGAGGACGCCAACGTCGAAGCAACGGTGTACTTGTGGTCGTCAAACTCCGCATAAAACTTGTGAAACGCCTGTGAACGCACCGTCGGATCTGGATTCACCAAGAACGAGGAAAACGCACTCTGCGAAAGCGGACGCTTCACCCCTTCGGTTAACTCCACCTCCGCAAACCGCATGTCCACATTCGTCAGCTGCGAGAACGTCTCGCCGTGCCCCCCCAACGCAGAATCCGCAAGCGCCATCAACCGCTCCTCTCCCTCGCTCAGCGTGTGCGCACGGAACCGCCGAATCTTCCGAAGCGGAATCCGCCACACCGCCAACCGCTCATCCTCAAGGTACGTCGCAAACACCTCGTCCGGAATCGCCTGAATCTCTGGAGTAAAAAAGGAGGCTGCCTCAGAAATCCGAGTCAACAGATTGGACAACACCGCCTCGCGCGCAAGATTCCCCCCATCAGAACTATCCTCGCTGCTCCGCAATCCGGCGTAGTGCTGGAGCCGCTCCAGCCGCAAAGAAATCGCCGCATCCGCATCCAACGCCTCCAACAGCGTCGAGACCGACTCCCCCATGCGCCCCTTGAACCGTTGAAACGAAAGATACTCGCCCGAAACCGCATCAAACTCGCGCTGCCACGCCTCTGCATCCGCAAAAATCGGCGAAAGATCCCAAGTGTCTGCAACCGGCACGTCCTGACGAACTGGGATGGCCCCACCACCTCCCTCCGCAGAAAACAACGCCTGACAATGCCGAGAATACGACGGGAAAATCATCCCGTTAATACAGCAGCCTCACCTCAAATCGGCAACGGTAAGCCTCCAGCCCATCAGACCCCACCTAAGCACGGTTACCCTTCCCTTGCCCGCCCGCTGAGTGTTTCATGCACCCATGCTCCCAGTCCTCGAACAACTCCTCTTCCTTCAGGAAAGCGACCTGTCCATCCGCAAACTCGTCGCCGAAAAGGATGCGATCCCCGCGGCGCGCGCCGCCCTCGAACGCCGCCTCGCCGCCTTGGGAGGTGCCCACGAAAAAGCCCTCCAAACCGCCAAGGAAACCGAGGTGAAACGTTCGATGCTCGAGAAAGACGTCCGCTCGCGCCGCGAACAAATCCAAAAGTACGAAGCGCAACGCTCGCAAACTCGCAAAAACGAGGAGTTCCAAGCCATCGGAGCCGCCATCGAAACCACCCGCGCGGACATCAGTCGCATCGAAGACCAACAACTCGAACTCATGGAAGCGCTCGAATCCATGCAGCCCGAGATCGAGTCCACCCGCAACGAACTCAACGCGGCAAAAGGCGTTATCACCAAGGAAATCGCTGACCTTGACCAAAAATCCGTGAACCTCGCCGAACGCATTGTTTCAGAAACCGCCGAACGCGACCGCCGCACCACAGGTATCGACGAAGCCGTACTCGACACCTACCGACGCCTCCTCCAGACCCGCGACATCGCCGTAGTCCCGCTCCAAACCGAGTACTGCGGCGGTTGCGATATCAAGGTCGTGCCCGACATCGCCGTTCAAACCCGAGCAAGCAAAGAACTCGTGCAGTGCAACAAGTGCAGCCGCTTTCTCTACCCCGTTCGCTAACTGACAAAATAGCAAGCCCTTCCGCCTCGGGTCCGGAAGGGTCTGTTTTCTCGCGCTGGGCTGCGCGACTTCTCCTCGGAGCGAGGCTTCGCTCGAGTTAGGAGACCAAAGCTAACGCGGCGTCCACATCCAACCCGTCATGCACCATGCCCATCAGGGCGCGCGTAATTCCCTTCGGACTCGGATGCTGAATGATGTTGCGACCGTAAACGATTCCCGACGCTCCCTGCGCCAGTAGCGCCGCGGTCCGCTCCAAAATCTCACGATCGCTGACCCGCCCCCCGCCACGCACCAGCACCGGGATTCCTCCCGCCACCCGAATCACTCGGTGGTACTCCGAAACGTCGTCCGTCGGATCCGCCTTAATCACATCCGCGCCCAACTCGACCGCTTGCCGCACCAAATGAACCACTTTCTCGGCATCGCCATCCACCATGTAGCCGCCCGCCTCATGGTTTGGACGAAACACCAGCGGCTCGACCATCATCGGCATCTGGTAGAAATCCGACTGAGGCTTCAGTCTCATGATATTCTCCACGCATTGCGCGTGAACCTCGGGAGCGCCCGGAATCTGGAACAGATTCACGCAAACGCAGGCCGCATCCAATCGCACAGCCTGCAGCATGGTTTCCTCAATCATCGCGCTGAAGCGCGTCGCAGGAAGCTCCTTCCCGTACACATTCGCAGCGTCAGTGCGTAAGACCAATGCGGGGCGATGCTTACCCGGCACCGATTGCAGATGACGGGCCTGTCCAACCGTCAACTGAATCGCATCGGGAGCTGCGTCCACCAGCGTGTGAACCGCACCGGCAATGTCCTCAATCCCCAACAAAAAACCGGGTTGGTTGAAAAATCCGTGATCCACCGCCACATCAAAACAGCGGCCAGAACGGCCATTGAACATTCGGTTCAGACGAAACGATTTCATAAAGTCACACAACTCTGAGTCCCAAGCATCAAACCCCCATC
>JBIIXW010000253.1:0-8494 GCA_044347165.1 Chthoniobacteraceae bacterium | reverse complement strand
TGTCGCCCCCCCAGGGATGCCCGTGCCGCTCACCGCCATCCCCACCGCCAAATCCGCCGTCGACGGCACCGTTATCACCGGCGAACCCGTCGTCGTACTCGCCTGACCAATCAAGATGGCCCCCAACTGCACCTCTCCCACCCCCATTCCCAGCGAACGAACAAAACTCCCCGACGACTCCAAAACGCCTCCGCTCAACACCAAACTCGAGCCCGACGGCAACCCCACCCCATCGCGAGCACTCAACACCCCCGCCGCCACTTGCGTCGGTCCCGTGTACGTGTTCGCACCCGATAACACCAACGTTCCCGCTCCCGTCTTAATCAAACCCCCGCCCGCAACCGACGAACCTATCGCCCCGCTCATCACCGAAAGCTTCACCACGTTCCCGGGCGCAAGCAGCGTCGGCATCGCATTCCCACCCTCAGCACGCACCCCAAGACGCGCCCCTGCCAATTCCACGGGATTCACAAAAAGAACATTCGCCGAAGCATTTGCATCGTTCAACGTCAACGTCCCCACCGTCGAAATATCTCGCCCCAACACCACCGTCTCCGGTGCGGCCACCCCCCCCAGCGCCACCGTCATCGGAAGCGTCCGCGCCACAAAACCGATGTCCCCACTCATCTGGACCTGCCCAGGATTAGAGCCCTGCGACCGAGTAAACTCACCCATCATCGAGAACAAACCACCGTGCAACTGAAGATTCGAGTTCGGCGAAATAGCCCCCGCCTCCGCTCGCAAAATCCCCCCGAAAAGCCGCGTTGGCCCACTGTAATCATTCGTCAAACCGCCGATCGCCGCATTCCACGTGAACGTCTGGGCATTCGAGCCCGTCACCATCACATCCCCAGACCCCGAAATCTGCTTATTGAAAAGCCAACTGGCGGAGGCAACGGAGATTTCCAAGGTGCCTTGATTCAAAATGTTCGAACCAAAGTTTGGCGTGTTGTCCAACGTGACCAACCCTCGGTTGTTCGCCAACCCCCCCGTAAACGTGATATTCCCACCCGCCAAATACATCGGCGCCAACCCGTCCTTAATCACGCCCAGCACCGATTGGCCAGGAACGTTGCTATCACGAATGATCGATGCGCCGTTGATGGTCGTCGCCACCGTATCACTCTTGAACGTCAACGTCGCAAACGCCGCGCCAGTCCCCTCTTGGTTCTGAATCACCATGTTCGCATTCGAAACGATGGCCCCGACCGTTTGATTAAATCCGCCCAAAATCATCCGCGCCCACTGAGGGCCTTCTGCAAAAATCACCGAGTCTGGATCCAACTGATCCGCCGCCCCAAACAGAAGATTCGCCTCTCCCTGCGTTCCCCCCAACCCCGTCGCAATCCGAATATTCTTGGTCCGCAAGGCTCGGCCACCCGAGTACGACAACATCAAATCCCCCGCCGCAACCACCAACTCCCCCGTAAACGTGCTCTCCCCAGACAACACCAACCGCCCGTAGCCCTCCTTCGTCAACCCATACCCAGCACCCCCATCCGAAATCGCCCCGCTCATCAACACCCGCGTGCTCGGTGCCGCCCCAATCGCCGCCCGCGCCGGTGTCGCAATGTTCAACGTCCGATTCCCCGTCAACGTCACCCCGCCCGTCAATGTCAATCCCCCCACGCCACCGGTCCGAACCGCATCTCCCAACGTCACATTCCCCGCCAACACCAACGGATTCGTCAGCAACCGCGCACTCACATTGTCCATCGGCGTCAAACCCGTCCCCTGACCCATCCGAATCGTCCCACTCCCCAACGCTCCGTCATCCCCAACCCGAATCGTCCCCGCATTCAAAAACACGCCCCGGCCAAAATTATTCGCTTTCGTTAACTCCAAAACCCCTGCACCCGCCTTAATCAACGCCCCTGACCCTGGCGCATTGACCGGAATACCAATGTTCAGCACGTCATCCGGCACCGTCAGCCCAACATTTGCCGCCGTTGCCGTCGCGTTTGCCGAAATCGTGAACGTCGTGCCGCTATTGACCGCCGTAATCGTCGACCCTGCAGGAATCCCCGCCCCGGTCACCGCCATCCCCACCACCAACCCCTCCGTACTCGGCACCGTAATCGTCGGCGAAGCATTCGTCGTCGACGCCTGCGGAATCTGGAACCCCGCCGAATCTGACCGAATCACCCAATCCCGATTCGCCGCCGTCGTCAGTGCTGCGGTTCCCGTACCAGAAATCGTCGCCGTACCACCGCCCCATTTCAAAATGCCGCTCTGCGAAATCGTCAGCGCCTGATTGTTCGCCATCGTCAAGTTCCGATTCAACCGCAACGTCGCCACCGTCGCACTCGTCTGCGCGGAAATCGCCCCCTCCACCGAAACGTTCATTCCCGTCACCGCACCCATCGTCGTTCCCGCTGAAACCACCGGATACGAAGGGTCGCCCACCGCATACGTCAACGGCCGCACCGTGCCTGTCGCCGCATCGTACGTCGCATAGTTGCGCCCATTCACAAACGCCCAGTTGCCCATCGGCCCATTCGCTTGGCCCGTAATCGCCACATTGGCATTCGTCCCGATCACCGCATCATTCCCTCGGAAAACAAAGTTGGCCGTCGATGTGGTCTGCTGCCGAGTCAACCCCCCAAACGTCAACGTTAAATCCTGCGCTGCCGATCGTTGAACAGCCACCGTCGCTTCATCACCCGCCAGCACCAATCTCGGTAACGAAACCGTGCCCGCTCCCGTCGCTCCGTAGTTGTCCGCGCGAAACTCTGCCGTCGAGTTAAACTGAATCGCCGAACTTGATGCCAGCGACCCCGTCACCGTGCTCATCACCAACCGCCCAGCAAAAAGATTGGTCGGTCCTGTGTACGTGTTCGACCCCAACAGAACCAAGTTCCGCTCGCCCGTCTTCACCAATCCCCCGTCCAAGGTCGCCCCCAGCGCCACATCGTGACTCAACCCCTGCTGCAACACCAATCCCGGCGCCAAGAACTCCAACGCCGCCGCCCCATTCGTCGCCGTCGCATTCTGCGAGAGCGTGACGGTCGTCCCGTTAATCCCCGTAATAAACGTGTTCGCCGCAATCCCAGGCCCCGTCACCAAACTCCCAACCGCCAACCCCGAGGAGGCACCCGAAATCACGACTGAAGCCGTTCCAGACGTCACCGATCCCGTCGACGCTACCCGCGTCTGCTCCGGCGATTGCACAAACCGCAACGCCGACGCTCCCGTCGCCAGCGTTTGCGAAACGTGAACCGTAGTTCCATAGATACCCGTCACATACGTGTTGGCCGGAATGCCGTTCCCCGTCACCAAACTCCCAACCGCAATCCCGGAAACCGTGGAAAGTCCAGTAATGGTGGTGCCCGAGAGATTCCCCGTCGCTCGAGTGACATTCTGCAAATCAAAACTCGCCCCACCCGCAGCCACCTGCAACGAAAGCGTTTTCGTCACCGGATACGCCGAATCCACCAGATACGCCGCATTCAAGTTCGTGAACTGGAAACGGCCCCCATTGAAAAGCATCCCAAAGGATCCCGTACCCGTCGAAGCCGCGGTCCCCGTCGTTGAACCAATCACGAACCGATTCGACATGGCCCCCGCGTTCAAGGTCCCGCCATTCAACTCCAACCGCGCCACCCCTCCGCTCGTGTTGCCTCCCACCACGTTAATCTGAGGGAAGCCCGCCCCCACCGCGCCCAGTCGCAGCGTCCCTCCACTCTGCTGATAAGTCCCAGTTGCCCCATTCGCGGAGGCCAATGAAAGAACGTTGCTCGAGATAATGAACAAACCGCCCGACTGATTAAACGTGCCCGACTGCCCCGTCCCATACTGCGCCGTTTGCCCAGTCGCAGCTCCCGTCGCCGCCTGACTCATCGTAAACGTCGTCGCTCCCGTCACCGCGCTCACCGTCGTGCCATCCGGAATATTCGGCCCCGTCACCAACATCCCCGCCGCCAACCCGCTCGTGCTCGTCACCGTCACATTCGCCGAGCCGCTCACCGTCGTCATCCCTCCCACCGTGTACGCCAGACTCCCCACCGAAAGATTTCCCCCACTCGTCCAAACTCCCGACCGGAAGTTTAACGTCCCACTCATCCCAGGAAACGTGTACGCGTTCGCCGCCACCGTCGACGTCACTGGCAAACTCAACGTCACCGTCGTCGCATCCACAATCGAGGCCACCGTCGTCCCAGGCTGAATCCCAACCCCCGTCAGTGACTGCCCCACCCGCAATCCCGCCGTGCTAATCCCGCTCACCGTCACACTTCCCACCGCCTGATTTCCCGTCCGCGCCCCCGTCCCGCCCACATTTGCGAAAATACCCGTCCCAATAGATCCCAACAACTCCGAGGAGCCCAGCCTGAGATCCAATGTTCCATCCGCAACCGTCACCGTCCCAGCCGTAATCGGCCCACGAAGATTCAATGTCCCCGCCTGATCCACCAATAACGTGTTCGTCGAAAACCGTGAGACCATCGGCATCGTCAACGTCCCCGCCCCACGCTTCACCAAATCAATCGCCGTCCCCTGCGTACTGAAAACACCGCCCTGAATGGTCGCACTCCCCGAGTTCACACTGATGGACCGCTGGGTGAATGCGTACGGACCAAAATCCAACCCGCTCGTCATCGTCAAATCCCCGCCAGACGTGATTTCGTTCAATACCAAACTCGACGCCGCAAAGTTTGCTCCCCCCATCCGCATCATCCCCGACGAAGACGCCAACGTCGCCGTTCGAGGCGTCCCCATCGTTGCCGACAACGAGAACACCGGCGAAATCACACGCATCTGCCCAGCCCCAGCCCCCAACGCCCGATAAAAATCTCCTCCCCCCAACTCCAACCCGCCCCCGTTAAAAACCAATGCGGCATTCGGCGACAGCGCCTGAGCAGACATCAACCGCGTCACGCCACCAGACAAAATCAGCGCCCCCGAGAAGGAGTTGCCCCCCGCCATATCCAAAACGCCGTTCCCCGACCGATCCAAAATCCCTTCCCCCGTCATGGCGCCCGACAAAATCACCCGATTCGATAACCCCGTCGCCGCAACCATCAACCCCTTCACCCCCGCTCCCGACAACGAAATCGCATTCGCCACCGTCAATGTCCCCGAGGACTGCACGTCATTCAAAACCAGCAAACTCGGGTTAAACCCCGCCGCTCCCCAATCCAACGCAGCGGTTCCATTCACACTCACCTGCCGATTCCCGCCCACCGCCGAAAGCCCACCCGGCAAAGGACCCGCCTCCAACGTCCCCGTCAGATCCGCCGTCAAATCCACCGCACCCCCATTCAACACCAACCGAGCACCCAAGCCCTGTAACGGATTCACCGCCCCAGAAAACCGCAACAACCCTCCCAATGCCTCCGTCGCTCCCGAATACGCGACATCCCCCGAAACCACCAACATCCCCGAACCCGTCTTCCGCAACCCAGCACCCCCCACAGAATCAGAAACATTGCCTGACACCGTTGCCATCCCAATGCCCACCGAAATCGTCCGCGCTGCGCCTGCCAAATCCAACGCATTGGTAAACCGGATTCCAGCCGTCGCATTGACCTCATTCAAAACCAAGGCGGAGGGGTTGAACGCCGCCGTTCCCCAAACCGCACTTCCTCCCCCCAACGACACCGTACGCTCCTGCATCACCGTCAACGTCGGCGTTCCAGTCGCCGAAACCGGCAACGAAAGCGTCACCGTTCCCGCCACCCCATCCACCGCGGTAATCACCGTCCCAGGCATCACACCCGCACCCGCCACCAGCGAACCCACCGTCAAACCCGTCGCGCTCACCCCTGAAACCACCGCGCTCCCCGCCGTCGTCGTACCCGTCACACCCATCGCAAACGCAGAAAAACCCGAACTTCCCTGTGGCAAGGACACCTCCGAAGCCCCAGAACCTAAAGGACGAAGAAAATCCGCGCTCATCCCCACAGCTCCCCCCGCCAACACCAAAGGCGACGTACCCCCCACCGCTCCAATACCCCCAGGCAAAGAAGCCGCATTCGCCAGCATCAGCAGCCCTCCCTCAACCCGCGTAGGCCCCGTGTAACTGTTGGAACCCGACAACGTGAAAACTCCATTGCCGATTTTTGTCAACCCCAACTGGCCTCCGCCCGATTCCGTCAAAACACCCGCATAGGCCGAGGAGATACCGTCATTCCCAACCGATAAAATTGACAACTTACCCGCCGCTGAGTTGGTGACCGTTGCCGAGTTCCCCGTGGACCGGTTCAAACCCGCCAACGTCTGGTTGAACCCATTCAGATTTAAGACAGCCGTGGTCACCGTCGCGATATCCACCGTTGCCCGAGCAGAGATACCGTTATTTGCACCCAACGTCATCGTGTCCTGCGACAACTGCATCTGCGCATAAGTTCCTCCACCCGAAATCGTCAAGTTGCCTACTCGGAAAACCACCGGAACCTGCGGCGGCGCATAAATAGGCCCAGAAATCGTCATCGCCCCGCCAAAGTGCCCGCCAGCTGCTGCCGGCCCGAGAATGTTGATTGGCCCGGCAAAGGTCGAACTCAACGCGGAACCTCGAAGCACACCATTTCCTGCAACGCCCGCGTTCGCCGTGATCGTAATCGGATTTGTAACAGTCACACCCGTCCCTAAAGCCAAAACAGACGCATTCTGATTCGCATCCACAAAAACAGCTCCCGTACCCAACGACGCCGAGTTGTTTACCGTCACCGTCCCCGCCCCATAAATAAAGGTTCCTCCCGTATAGGTATTTACCCCGCTCAACGTCAGGTTATTGGACCCCGTCTTCACCACCCGAGTGCCTAACCCCGCCGACGCGTTGTTTAAAATCGCCGTGCTGATGGCCAACCCCACATTCTCCGTTCGCAAAATCAAATCCTTGTCCAACCCCGGACGAATCCCCGTCCCTCCCGAGATCGTCGTTCCCCCAGTCGCCAAGATCCCGCCAGACTCAATCGTCAACGTCGCACCCGCCGCCAACGTCACATTCGCCGCGGAACGCAACGACAAAATACTCGCCGTCGCCTGAGCGCTCAACGCACCGGTAAGACTCACATGCTTGCCCAGACTCCCCGCCGGCAGTGTCGCCACCGTCCCCTGCACCACCGTATCCGGATCCGTCCCATACGCCATCGCTCGAACCAAACCATCCCCTGCAAAATTCAGTGAGGTCACCGCGCCGGTCGTTGGCTGTGAGAGCGTCAATGTCCCAGCCGAATCAATCGACGTAATCACCGTCCCCGGCGCTACGCCCACCCCCGAAACCCCCTGCCCAACACTCAGCCCCAACGTCGACATCCCCGTCACCGCCGTACTCCCCGAAGTCGCCGTCCCCGCACGCGCCGTATCGTAAAAAGCAAACTGATTCCCTCCGAAGTACGCATACGCCCCGATGAAGCCGCTCGCCTGATTCGTAATCCGAATCGCCGCATTGTTCCCATAGGAAACCCCCGTCGAAACGCTCGGCTGAAAGTTCATCACCCCAGTGCCCGGACGCTCCAGCGTCGAAAACAGCAACTGCTGGCGCCCCTTGGAGAAACTCGTCGTTCCACCGGAAACGGCCCCCGTCAACGGCTGCGAAAGCGTCACCGTATTTGTCGCACGGTCGATACCCGTTATCACCGTCCCTGGAGCGATATTCGCACCGCTCAACAACCAGCCTGTCTCCAAGTACTCCGTCGAACCCACCGTCACCGTCGTCGCCCCCGCCGTTCCCACCGTGCTCAACGGCGTCACGCTGTTCAAGTTGGTGAACGCCATGTTCTGCGTAAAGTTGACCGCCGCCGAACTCGTTCCCGTCGCCGCTTGCGACAACGTCACCGTCGTCCCGGAAATCGCCACCACCCGCGTCCCCGGCACAATGTTCGTGCCCGAAACCACCGACCCCACCCGAATACCCGTCGCGCTCGCCACCGTGGCCGTGGTCAAACCCGACGTCAGAGTTGTCACGGGAGCCGCAACCGCCCCATTCGTCGTACCCGATCCAGAAACAGGATTCGATAACGTCACCAACCCTCCATTCACCGACACCACCCGCGTCCCATCGGGAACGCCAGCCCCCGTCACCAAAGACCCCGGAATGATATTTGCAGACGTGTTCACCGACACCACGGACGATCCATCCGTCAATGTCACCGTCGGGGACGTCGTCGAGTTAAACGAATACGTCACTGTTGTGGAGTTAGTAATACTCGCCGTCGCAGGATTCGATAAAATCAACGTCCGCGTGTTGCCTCCCGAAGCGCCCAAAACCGCAAGCACAATAGTCCCCGCAGGAATGTTTGCTCCCGTCACAAGCCCCCCAACCTGCACCTGCGTTCCATCACTCACGGTCACTGCATTCGAACCCGCCACAACCGTCGATTGCGGAGTCGTCAGATTCAGGCGGTTGTTGAACAGCAGTTGCGCCTCCCCGCCCGCCAAACTCAATTTCCCAAACTGCTGTGAAACGGTCTCTTGCGGATTAGTGGGGAGAAATAGATGCCCAATGGTGGTCATCAACAACCGAAGCTGTCCTTGAGACGCACCCGAACCCGTC
>JBIIXW010000238.1:0-2546 GCA_044347165.1 Chthoniobacteraceae bacterium | reverse complement strand
TGGAGGCGAGTCAGGGGCTCGGAGCGTTGGGGCGGTACTCGCGAGGTGATGCGGCGAGAGTTGGTGAGATGTCGGGTCGGTTTGCGTTCGCGGAGGGGTGGTGGCCGCATTTGCATTTGGGTTTTGGGCCGGAGGGATTTGATCCGGTTCGGGAGGTTCTGGGGGAGTTGGTGGTTGAAAATGCGGCGTGGGCGCCGCTGTGAGGGGGCGGGCGGCGGAGGGGGTGGCGGAACGGGCGTGATTTTTGGGCGGATGTCGCGACACTGTTATGGATGCAAACGTGTTCCTCTCTCGTTGGCTCCCGATTGTCGGGGGTGGTGAAGGTTTTGTCCGTCGCGACAATTCCCTTGGTGACGGCGGTTTTGGTCAGTGGCCAGAGTCAGCTTCCGACAACGGGAGGGGAGGATCGGGCGAAGCGTCGGATTGTTTTAACAAAGGAGTTCTGGTCGGAGGGGGCGGCGGTGGCCGACTTCAATCAGGACGGGAAGATGGATGTGGCGTATGGGCCTCGCTGGTGGGAGGGGCCAGACTTCAAGATGTCGCATGAGATTTATGCGGCGGATCGCTCGTTTGAGTTGAAGCAGGCGGACGGGACTTCGCAGGTGGTCTCTGGGTTCAAGGGGATGTTATCGGGAGAGAATGCATACTCGGACAACTTTTTATCGTTTGCGCACGACTTTAATGGGGATGGGTATCCCGACTACTACGTGGTGGATATTCCGGGGAAGGATAATCGGTGGTACGAGAATCCGGGAAAGAGCGGGGGCGCTTGGAAAAAGCATTTGGTGATGGAGGTTGTGGATAATGAGTCGCCGGGTTTGATCGACATCAACGGGGACGGCCGGCCGGATTTGCTTTGCACGACGGGAGGGTACCTAGGGTATGCGACTTACAACCCGAAGGCGCCGGAGGAAAAGTGGACGTGGCACCCGATTTCCGAGAAGGGAAAATGGCATAAGTACACGCATGGTTTGGGGGCGGGGGACATCAATGGGGATGGGCGGACGGACGTTTTGGATGCGACGGGTTGGTGGGAGCAACCGGCATCCTTGGAGGGTGATCCGGTGTGGAAATATCATCCGGCGATCTTCGGTCAGGGCGGGGCGCAGATGTTGGTCACGGATGTGAATGGGGATGGATTGAATGATGTGGTGACGAGTCTGGTGGCGCATGGGTATGGGGTGGCATGGTTCGAGCAGACTCGGGATGCGGGCGAGCAGGGGTGGCGGAAGCATTTGATTGTGGGGGCGAAGCCTGACGAAACGGCGCATGGAACGGTGTTTTCGCAACCCCACGCGTTGGCGTTGGGGGATATGAATGGGGATGGGTTGCCGGATTTGGTGACCGGAAAGCGGTTTTGGGCGCATGGACCGAAAGGGGATCCAGAACCGAATGCGACTCCGGTCTTGTTTTGGTTTGAGCTGAAGCGGGACGGCAAGGGCGGGGCGGAGTTTGTCCCGCATTTGATTGACGACGATTCGGGGGTTGGGACGCAGGTGACGGTGAGGGACGTGAACGGCGACGGGAAACTCGATGTGGTTTCGGGCAACAAGCGCGGTGCATCGATTTTCATTCGGTAAAGTAAATACAAGTGCAGTTTGCGTTATGTTGCTAACTGAGTTTGCCGCCACGGATCTTGAGGTGGAGGGTGGGTTGATGCGGGTTCACGAGGTGAGCCCGCTGGGTTCGGGGCGGTATCGCGGGGTGATTCTCTATTCAGAGATTTTCCAGCTCACGGGGCCGATTCGGAGGTTGGCAGCGAGGGTGGCTTCGATGGGGTACGTGGTGGTCGTTCCCGAGATTTTTCACGAGTTTGAGGCGCCTGGGACCGTTTTGGGGTATGACGCGAAAGGGACTGATCGGGGGAACTGGTGTAAGGTTAATAAACGTTTAGAAGTGTATGATGCCGATACGCGGGCATGCGTGCAGTTTTTAGGTGCGCATGCGCGGGTCGAGCGCGGACGTTACGGGGCGATTGGGTTTTGCATCGGGGGGCATTTGGCGTTTCGGGCGGGGTTTGAGCCGGAGGTCGGGGCGGCGGCGTGTTTTTATCCAACAGACATCCACAAACTGGAGGAGCACCCGAGGGGGCTCGGTTTGGGGATGGCGGATGATTCTTTGGAGAGGGTGCGGAGGGGGGAGATGCGGGCAGCTTTGAAGATGGTTTGGGGGCGGCAGGATCCGCACATTCCCTTTGCGGGGCGGACGCAGATTCGCGGGGTTTTGGAGGATGCGGGGGTTGATTATGGGTGGTTGGAGGTGAACGGGGCGCATGCGTTCATGCGGGATGAAGGGCTTCGGCATGATGCGGCTTTGGAGGGATGGTTTTTGGAGGGCGTTCGGGACTTTTTTGGGCAGGCTCTTCGAGGGTGATTTTCTCTGAAAACGGCATTGCAAGATGCGGTTGTTTTGAGAACCTCCTCCTCATGAGATTCCCCCTCTCGGTTTCCTCCCTTTTTCGAAGGGAGTTATTAGCGCGTTCGACTGAGAGATTTTTGACGGATTTGCGGCGGACGGACGTTTATTTTGGAGAAGGCAAGTTGGAG
>JBIIXW010000237.1:0-2547 GCA_044347165.1 Chthoniobacteraceae bacterium | reverse complement strand
ATTGGCGCACCGCGATCTTTGAACCATCACTTCACCGGCGCAAACGAAGGCACCTTCGCCGTCGCGCTCACTTCCAACCCAATCCAATGCCCGTTCAATGCGTGGGAGGGAAACCCGCACGCCAACGCGTACTCACCCGCCTCGTCCGCAACAAACGTGAACGTCGCCTTCCCATACGCCAACCCTTTCAGATGATCCGGCACCGCCGCCCCCTTGAACGCCGGCTGCTGCACCTGCAACTTCTTCAAATCCCCCTTCTCAATCACAATCAGGCTGTGCGGAATCGGACTCGGATTGATGTACGTCACCTCCACCGTCCAACCCTCAGGAATCACGTACGTCGCCGCTCCCTTCGCGTACCCATTGAAGTTCATCCCGTAGTTCTCCGCAGTCCAAACCGCCACCACGTTCAGTTTCACCGTCTTCGGCTTATCACCCAACGTGAGAAAATCCTTCTCCGTCATCCCCGCAATCAGCTCCTTCTTCAATCCAGCCCCCGCCGCACCATGCGCACCATGCGCACCGTGCGCATCCGCCGGCTTCGCGGCGTCTTGCGCCGCCAAACCACCACTCAGCACCAAACCCAATAACCCCGAAAAAATGCTCTGCTTCATCATATTCATAAACTGCTCTTCTTGAGTTCTGAAACGCCGCGTGCCTTAGCACAAAACCAATCGGGGAGGCATCCACGAAGGACACCTCCCCAATCAAGCCCGCGTCGATCGTTTACTTCTTCTGCAACGGCGCCGTCACGGCACCCGCAGGAACCTTGTCCGCCGGAACGATTTTCCACAACGCCCCACGCTCACTCGTCGTCGGATCAACTGGTCCGCCATAGTTCGCAGTCGCATGCGTCAGGTAAATGTTGCCCTGCTCATCCTCCCCACCGCTCGTCGGACGCAGCGGCGTATCCAAATCCAGTAACTCCTGCATCTGCCACTTCTCGGATTTGTCTTTTTTCAACGCCCACACCTTCCCGCTCCCCCAGTCTGCCGC
The DNA here is from genome assembly GCA_044347165.1 of Chthoniobacteraceae bacterium. Lineage (GTDB taxonomy): Bacteria > Verrucomicrobiota > Verrucomicrobiia > Chthoniobacterales > Chthoniobacteraceae > JBEEPE01. The sequence continues at coordinate 1,551 of JBIIXW010000237.1, read as the reverse complement.
AAAGTAAACCCCTTCAAACGCCGGATACTCCTTGCCCCGATACACACCGAGGCCAATCACGCAGTTCCCCTGGTCCACATGGCTGTACTCAGCCACAGGCAACACCCCAACCCGAGGATTCGTCTTATCGTCCTCAATCGGGAACGTGTGACTTCCGCACATAAACTTCCACCCGTAGTTCTCCCCACCCTTGCTCGACTTCGGCTGGAAATTGATTTCCTCCCAATGATTCTGGCCGATGTCCGCGATAAACAAATCCCCTGTCTTCCGGTCAAACGAGAACGTCCAAGGATTCCGAATACCGTACGCCCAAATCTCAGGCTTCGCCTTCGGATGAATCTGCGAGAACTGCTTCTCCGTCACACCAAATAACGTCATCTGCTGCAACGGCGTCAGGAACGGATTGTCCTTCGGAATCCCATACGCCCGATCGGGTGAACTCACGTTCACATCAATGCGCAACATCTTGCCCAACCACGTGTGCAAGTCCTGGCCCACATTAATCACGTCCCCCTCCCAACCACCGTCCCCAACCCCAATGTACAAATACCCGTCAGGACCAAACTTCATCTTGCCCCCGTGATGGTTGCAGTAGGGGAAATCGATTTGCATGATCACCCGCGCGCTGTCGGGATCCAACCGATCAGGGTTCTTCTTCGAAACCTTGTACTCCACCAACATTGTCGCACCGTTGAACCACAAGTCGGAGTAACTCACGTAAACTAACCCGTTCTCCTTGAACTTCGGATGAAACTCCACCCCGAACAAACCCTCCTCCAAAAAGGAGCTGAGCGTCTTGTCGCGAATGTCCAACGCCGGCTTGTCCAATAACTTGCCGTCCTTCACCACACGAATCAGCCCGTGCCGCTCACACACAAACAACCGGCCACTGCCATCGTTCGGTGCCGCCACATCCACTGGGTCCACCAAACCATCCGCCACCTTCACCAGCGCCACCGCGGGCACTCCGTCCACCTTGCCGCCCGGTTGCGCCGGCGCATCAGCCGCCATCGCCACCGCAGGAACCACCGCCACCGCAGCCATCGCAGCGGTCCAACTCTTCAATACTGGGGTTTTCTTCATACGTTCAGTTTAGGGTTTTTAGGAAAATAGGTCGGGACCTACCGTGGCGCAGATGGCGTGCCCGACACCGCCGCTCCCGCTTGTAACAGCGGCATCGCCTTCTTCACCGATTGCGTTATCCCCCAACCCAACGGCAGGGCCACCAACAACCAAGTCAGCACCAGTTTCATATCACAAGATGAGAGCTCAACCGTTTCGTTAGCATTACTTAGACAAATGGTGTTTGGGATGCACCGGACGCACCAAAAGGTTCGCCACGAAACCCGCCCCAAGCAGTCCGCACATCAACAAAAACGTCCCATTGTACGCCTCTGCCCTCGCCACTCCCGCCGCCACACGCCGGTCAAACAGCCCGTTAATCAACCCCGGCCCAATCACCGCCGCCATGCTCCACGCCGTAATCAACCGTCCGTGAATCGCCCCCACCTGGTACGTCCCAAACAAATCGCGCAAATACGCCGGAATCGT
>JBIIXW010000035.1:0-26404 GCA_044347165.1 Chthoniobacteraceae bacterium | reverse complement strand
CGCCACCTGGATGCGAAATTGAACTTCCCCAGCCAAAGGAAGCAAGGGCCGTCGACGAGGGCTCGGTCACCTACCATCGCGACATCGCCCGCATTCTGCGCCAGCACTGCGTTCGTTGCCATCACGATGGAGGAATCGCCCCCTTCGCCCTGGACGATCGCGAGAGCGTGATGGAACGCGCAAAAGTCATTCAACGAGTATTGTTTGAGGGCACCATGCCGCCATGGTTTGCCGCGCCCACGAGTTCGCCATCCCCGTGGAGAAACGACGCAACCCTACCCGCCCGCGATCGGGCCGACCTTTTGGCATGGCTGGCTTCCAGCGATAAACCGGAGGGCAATCTCGCAGACGCACCACCACCCCTGAGCTTCCCAACCACTTGGCAACTCGGTGAACCCGATCACGTCATTTCCACCAGCCGGTCTTTCGACGTCAAAGCCACCGGCTTTATGCCGTACCAGTTCGACACGGTGGAGACGGCCCTCGCCGAAGACCGTTGGGTTTCTGCCTACGAAATCCTCCCCAAACAACGCGCCGTTGTGCACCACGTGCTCGTGCGCGTTCACCCGCCGGGGAAAAAATCACGCGAAGCCGGAGACGGCACCGGTTACTGGGCCGCCTACGTTCCCGGCAACAGCGGCACACGCTACCCCGAAGGATTCGCGCGAAAACTGCCCGCCGGCTCTCGGATAAACTTTCAAATCCACTACACCCCGAACGGGACGGCTACCACCGACCGCATTCGAATCGGACTCCACTTCGCTAAGACACCTCCACTTCAGGAGGTGAAAACCCTTCCGATTGCGAACACGAAATTGCACATTCCACCTGGCGCTGAGGAACATCGGGAAGAGTTCACACGCCCCGCACCGTTCGACGTGCCCATCATGGGCCTCATGCCGCACATGCATGTGCGAGGCCGGTCATTTCGATACGAAATCGTTCGCAACGGGTCTGAACCGGAGGTCCTGTTGGACATCCCACGATACGACTTCAACTGGCAGCTCCGATACGATTTCAAGGAACCAAAAGTCCTGCGCGCCGGCGAACAACTCCGAATCATCGCAACGTTCGACAACAGTCCAAACAACCGCGCGAACCCCGACCCCTCACGTACTGTCAAGTGGGGCGAACAAACCTCGGACGAAATGATGATCGGCTATGTGGAGTACCATTCCCCAGTAGCGCACTGAGATGTGCCTACCTCCAAAAATGTGAGGTTGGTCAATCCACGATGCTTGGGCTAAGCATCAGCGCGTGAAACCGTTCATCCCCCTCGCCATCGGCCTCTTCGCGAATGCCGTCACACCACTCGCCCTCGCTCAAGAGAAACCTGCGACCGCCGCGCCGCAGCCTCCAAAAGCACCCCTGCTCGCACCGTCACCCAATCATCAAGTCACCCTGAGCAAAGAAGCCATTGGGAAGGAGTTCCTCTTCTCCGCATCCATCATCCCCCAAGCCGTCGCCCCCACGAGCACCGCGCTCGCCGGTAAAATCGTTCGCTTCGAACTCTTTCACGACGGCGTCGATCTTTACGAAGCCACAGAAGGCCTCGTCGTGACCAAAGACCTCCCCGCGCGCCGCCTCCTCACCACGTTCCCCATCATCGCGCAGGACGAACGCTCGGTCATCATCGACTTCAACGCCGGAATGCGCCGCGTCTTCAGCGAAATGTGGATCCCGTCCAGTTCGTCCAGCATCGCCCAAAGCCGTACCCTCGAGATTCCACAGAGCCGCGTTTTCTCCGTAACCCTTGACGGCGACCTTCTCTCTATCCGGCAAAGCGCTCAAGTCCGCGACCGTCAAAATGATCCAAACCGCGAGGATCGTTACGAAATCCGCTACTTCCTCACGCCCTACAACGCAGGAAAGTTCAAGAGCAAGGAACACTCACCCACCGAATCGAAACACGTGCGGTTCTTTGAGATCCAACCGCAAATCGAACCAACCTCAGGACGCCCCACCAGCCTCATCGCCTTATTCGACATCAGCAAACCCGTCACAATCCACTATTCCGCCAACACGCCTGCGGAGTATGAAGCCGCTGTCAAAAACGGGATTCTCTACTGGAACCGCGCCTTCGGACGGGAAGTCATCAAGGCCGAGAAAGCGCCCGCAGGTGTTACCGCCCCTGACTCGCAACGCCACATGGTACAATGGGTTCCATGGGACTCCGCAGGCTACGCATACGCTGACATTATCCTCGATCCGCGCTCCGGTGCCTCGCGTCGCGGACAAGCGTACATGACGAGTACCTTCGCCATCAGCGGACGTGCCCGAGCCCGAGCCGTTCTCCGAAACCTCCGTTCCGCTGCTGCGCTCGAACCCAAACCTGCCCCCCAAAAACAAGAGGCATCCGAGAGCACCAACAGCGAAAGGCCAACTCCCGCACACCAAACGACGCCCCCCCTCTTCGCTAGCGCGCGCACATGCTACGTCGACGCAGCGGAGTTTTCCGAACAGTTCGCCGCCTCGCTGGAAGGAGCCCTCGCGGACCCTACCCTCGACGACGCGACCATTCGGCGCATGTCGCAGGACTACGTTTGTGAAGTCGTCGCACACGAAGTGGGTCACATGCTCGGCCTGCGCCACAACTTTGCAGGAAGCCTCGGCACCACCCTCTCCCACAAAGAACTCACCGAGTGGTTCAAAGCCTACGTAGGCAACGACGAAACCAAAACGCTCGCCGACCGGATTCCCGCCACGTCCGTGATGGATTACAACGACCTCAAATCGTCCGCATACATCGGTTGGAAAATCCGGACCACCAAGGAAGTCCTTCCGTACGACAAAGCCGCCATTCAATGGGGGTACTTCAATGGCCAAGAGGTCGTTGAGAAGAAGTCCGTGTTCGGAACCGACCAAGACGTGCTCGGATACGCAGACGTTCAACGGTTTGACTACGGCGCAGAGCCGGTTCTCTCAGCCTACGCATCCATCGGCGATGAAATCCGAAACCTTCCCGTCCGCATTATCGAAGAGTTCATCGCGACAAAAGCGCCTCGCGACCCGCGCGACCGCAGACCGCTCGAGCAAGTGAGCCTCGACCCGGTCTCAGCGGCTAATCGCATTGGCAGCGCCTACGGTCGTCTCCTGTCGTGGTTCCAATCCGCAACGAGATCGTTAAATGTAGAAAAGGAATTCCCGTTTGTCGGAACGCTCAATCGAAAGGACGTGCTGCTCGCGTACTGGAAAAGTCTTAACGCGCAGGTCGAAAAGTTGGGTGGCGTCGACCGCTCGTTGTTCGCCTTTCTTCCCATCGAACTGAAACTTGAGCTAAAGACCGAACCCTCAGGGGTTGAGACAGTCGAGAAAATCGACGCTAAAAAACTGACGGAACGTCTCGGTAAGCTCCTCGAAACCAAAGACTACACCGACTTTATTGGCTTAGATGAGAAGCCGGCCTCGTTCACCAAAGAAGACAAAGATCTGATTTTGAAACGGAGCGCAAAGTTCTTCGAAGAGTACGAAAAGGAGTGCCTCAAAGCCGTTTGCGGTCGCCTCGAACGCTCACAACGCAACCTCGGCGTTCAGGCACAAGAGGAAGTGGCAGACGACGATATCGTCGCAAAGCTCGAACGTCGGATTGTGGACCTCTCCCGCGAGCTCGTCATGGCCCGAAGCGAATCCAAGATCCACCGAGGCAAAGTTGATAAAGCAACCGTCGAGGTCGCCGAGTTTCGGTATGACCTCGAGACCCGCATGGCTGCGTCTCGGATGTTGAATGACGGCGCGGGCTCCTTCCGAAAGTGGTGCACCGAGGCCCGCACCGACTTGGGCAAGCAGCTAAAGGAAGCCGTGGACGGTTCGCTGAACATTCAAAACCTGAAGGAGTTCAAAGAACAGATGCTCTCACGCACGCTCCGTGATTGGTATTTGAACCAACAGAGCGTCATCGGCGTTCTCAATGGGGGCGCACCGCCGCCACCCCCAATGCCCGCTCCGTCTGCACCAAAACCGCCACACGCGGGCAGCGAAACCCCACGTACCTAGGGGATTGCTGGTGGTGGCTGTCATGCACACTTAACCGCGGCTCCACGCCCAATCGCGGTACCACGCCCAATCGCGGCGCCACGCCAAACCGCGGTACCACGCCAAACCGCGGTACCACGCCCAATCGCGGCGCCACGCCAAACCGCGGTGCCATGCCCACCCGCGGTGCCATGCCCACCCAGGGCGTTGCCCTGGGCTTTCGTGTGGCAGGCCTTCGGCCTATTGACGAACAACGCCCTTCGACCGCATTCACCCTTCGCGCTACTCCACGACCACACCCCGCTTTACACGACGCTTTCGCGTACACTCACCCCGTTGGCACTCCACACCCAACCGCGGGTCCACGCCCAACCGCGGTGCCATGCCCACCCAGGGCGTTGCCCTGGGCTTTCGTGCGGCAGGCCTTCGGCCTGTTAACCGATTACACCGCAAAACCGGAACGCGTTCGGACGGTAACCTCAACTCCACTCAAATAATGATCCCATCCTTCCGCCCCGCAGGGGCGATTTACGATAGCCCAGGGCAACGCCCTGGGTACCTCCCACACCCCTCAACCTAAGCCCTGAAAGGGCGTCCCAATCTATGTCGCAATCATTAGCCCGCCTCCACATCCACCTCGTCTTCAGTACAAAAAATCGTCAACGCCTCATCACGAATGCAATTCGTCCATCATTGCACGCATACATGGGAGCGGTGCTCAAGAGCATGGGATGCCACCCAGTTCTCATTAACTCCGTCGAGGATCACATCCACCTTCTCTTTGAACTCGCGCGCACCGAGGCCCTTAGCAACGTCACAGAGAAAGTCAAAAACACATCCTCAAAGTGGATCAAAACCCAAGCAACCCAACTTTCCGCATTCGCCTGGCAATCAGGATACGGCGCCTTCGCCGTTTCGTGGTCCAACGTTAAAAAGGTCCGAAAATATATCGCTCATCAGGAAACCCACCATCGCACCAAAAGCTTCCAAGCGGAACATCGCGCGTTGTTAATGCGGCACGAAATTCCCGTTGACGAAAAACGCTACTGAACCCGCTCACATCGTTCATGCCGAGCGCTATCCGCCTGATTCCGTCGGCCCCAGCAGGACATCAAATCACTCCTCCAACGCATCCACACGCACCTCGCCCAAATCAAAGGATTCGCCTTTGAAACCGCCCCCAGGCATCACCACCACCTTGCCGGCATTGCGAAGCGTCTCACGCCACCCAAACCCCTGCTCGCTCCGCACCCAACCCGCCTCACGCGCTTCCGCATCCGTCCACCCAAACCGCGCGACCACACCTGCCTCACTCCAGCCGGACCCCGTACGCTCTGCCGTCTCCCGCCACCATTGCGCAACGTCCTTCGCAAAAACCTCAAACCGTACCCGCACCCCCGGCTCAGGCGTTCGAACACGAGCCGAAATCCGCACGCCCAGCCCGCCAAAATGCCGAGGCCAATCTCCCACCACCACCGGCCCGAATGCAAACGGCTGCAGCCCCGCCTTACGACTCACCCGAACCCCCATGCCGTCACCCAAGCCCTCAAGCACATCAGCGCCCTTCCACATCTCCACCAGATGATTCCGCGCCAGACGCTCCGAAGCCGTGCGCACCGCACGCACCTCCTCAACCAGCCCCTCACTCACCGGCTTCTCACCGCGATTCACCAACTCCACGCCATGGATTCCGTACACACACGCGCCTGCCCCAGCACGCACCCGAAGCCTGATGCGACCATCCCCCGCGCTCTCTTCGCTCCAACGCACCTGTCCCTCGCCGGTCACGCGAATCGGCCCTGTTCGATGCAATGCGCTCGTCACCAACTCTCCCCCTGCCGGGCCCGCGCGTAACCCCGCAAACCCGTCCTCCGGCAACGTGGCCCGACACAACGCTCCCGAACGCTTCCAACCCGTATGAACCGTTGGACTGCCGCCGTAATACAACACCAACCGCCCTCCATCCATGACCGCTGGTCCCGCCTGCGCATAGATACACCCGCTGTCGTACGCATCCGCAGGCCCATTCGCTAAGAGAGGCCTCCCGGGCGCAACGCGTTCCCAATGAATGGAATCCGAGCTCCAAGCCAACTCGCAGTTTACGCGGCGCCCCGTGCCTACGTGGTACATCATCAAATAACCAAGATACCCATTTGCATACGGAAAGACAGTAAGCGCATACGTTTGCGAACTCCGCCCCTCATCCAAACTACTCCGCAAAACCACACCACCCGCCTTCCAATTCACGAAATCATCGCTCTCCAGTCGGCTCACCAAGCGTTCGCCCAAGTACATCTTCGTGAACCAGAAAAACTTGCCCGTCCACGGGTCGCGGAACGCATTGTTATGCGTGTCCCCCTGCGTTGCCTTAAACCCTTTCGGTTCGATGACCTCACCCCAATTCACCCCGTCCGCACTAAACCGAACACGCGGCTTACCGAGGCCCACATCGAAAACCATCTTGTACCGACGCGACACATCCACCTCTCGAGCATCCCGAAACACGCCCACGTTCGGGCAATCCCGCGCCACAATATTGTTCTCCGTGCTCCCTCCAAACCGATGCAGCCCCGCAGCCGGTCTCTCCCATCGAATGCCATCCTTCGACACCGCGTGCAGCAAATACCAACCCACGTTGTGGACTGTGGAAGGTCCGTCCATCTTCGCAATCGCTTCCGCGTCCGCTAGCACGTCCTTGTACCACATCCGCCAGCGCTTTTGCTCCGGGTCCCACGTGACGTTCGGATAGTAGTTATTCGTCGCATTTTCCCACGGCTGGTCACTTAACAACAGTGGGTTCCGATCATCCCGAATCGGCGCGCCTACGAACCTCTCCAGTCCGCTCTGGCTCTCAATGACGCGCCGATCAATCACGAGCAAGTGATCCTGTCGCGGCTCATGCAAAACGGGCTCCGCACTCCCTCGCGTTGCCCAAACAAATACCGTCACAAACAACCAAACCATTCTCATACACCTCCCCAACGCAACCCCCTTGCCACTGCTGGACGCAACCCGCCGCAATGTGACCGACCATCAGACCACCCAGCACGGATTTCCCCTCGAAACTCCATCCGCCAAGTTCCGATTTCTTCCGCCCACGCACGCCTCTACCATCCACGCTGTGTCGCTTCCGTGGTTCACCCGTCAGTTCCCACTTTACGTCGCCCCGATGGCTGGGGTGACCGATTCCCTTTTTCGAGGCTACTGCAAAGAGTTTGGTGCCGATGTTGTTGTCACGGAGTTTGTTTCGGCAGAAGGCATCTTTCGACGCAACGAGCGCACGCTCGAATACCTCGAGTTCCATCAGGCCGAACGACCCGTCGGTATCCAACTGTTCGGCGCCGACCCCGAACACCTCGGCGAAGCCGCACGCATGGCCATCGATTGGAAACAACCCGATTTCATCGATATCAACTTCGGCTGTCCGGTAAACAAAGTCGTCTCCAAGAACGGCGGATCTTCCCTTCTTCGCGATTGCCCGCTCCTCGAAGCCGTCGCCAAAGGCGTGGTCAAAGGCGCTGGCAGCGTCCCCGTCACCGCCAAAATCCGCATCGGATGGGACGAAAAAACCGTCAACGCCACCACCACCGCCCGAATCCTTGAACAATCTGGCATTCAGGCTATTGCCGTCCACGGACGGACTAAATCACAGGGATATTCGGGCAATGCAGACTGGCAGGTAATCGCCGAAGTCGCGCGCTCCGTCTCAGTCCCTGTGATCGGAAATGGCGACCTTTGCACCGGTGCAGATGTCGTCCGCCGAAAAAACGAATCCGGCGTCGCGGGTGCCATGATCGGCCGCGCTGCCATGTGCGCTCCCTGGATTTTCCGTGAAATGAGAGCAGCCCTTGTCGACCAAGAGGCGCCCCCCTTCCCCCTCGAGGCCAAGTGGCACCATATCGTGCGACATTGCCGCGACGCCGTTGCACGCTCGAACTCAGAGCTTCACGTAATGCACAGCATGCGTTCTCGGCTCATGGCCTACTCCCGAGGGATGGACCGAGCAAAATGGCTGCGCTCGCGCTTTTCTCACATCGAATCACTCATGGGACTCGAGGACGTCGCCCAAGAACACCTCGCAATGCCACGCGAATCGCTGGAGGCAGCCGAAGAATCAGTCAGTACGGAGGCCTGAGGGCATCGAAGACGCCGGAATCGCCGCCACAAAATCCGCCGGCAACGGTGCCGTGAAGCGCATCGCTTCCCCCGTAGCCGGGTGCCGAAATCCAATGCGCCACGCGTGGAGCATCTGCCGCGGAAGATCCATCGGCTTGCCGTAAACAGAATCCCCAGCAAGCGCGAGGCCGATGTGCTTCAGGTGAACTCGAATCTGATGCGTCCGACCCGTGTGCAACCTGCACTCCATGAGGCTCATCTCCGTACCCGGCCGTTTCCACGACGCGAGGCATTTCCAGTCGGTGTGCGCATCTTTACCTTTTCCCGCCTCCACCACCGTCATTCGCTGGCGATGAAGGTGATGCCGCGCAATCGGAGCGCGAACGCTGCCGGAAAGCATGCGAGGCCTCCCCGCGACAATCGCTAAATACGTTTTCTCCAACGTGCGTGACTGAAACTGCTCCGCAAGCCCGTGATGCGCCCCATCGCTCTTCGCGATAATCATGCAACCCGAGGTGTCCTTATCGAGCCGATGAACAATCCCCGGACGTTCCTCACCCCCAATGCCCGACAAATCATCGCAGTGATGGAGAAGGGCATTCACCAAAGTTCCGTCCGGATTTCCCACCGCTGGGTGGACCACCATGCCCGCCGGTTTATCAACCACGATGAGGTGCTCGTCTTCGAAGAGAACCGACAGCGGAATATCTTCGGCACGCGTCTCAACCGCCTTCAGAGCAGGTTCATGGAACACAATGCGTTCCGTACCACGAAGAATCACCCCTGGCTTCGTGGGTGGCACTCCATCCAACAAAATGTTTCCCCCCTTACAGAGCGCTTGAATCCGCGAACGAGAGAGATGAGAGAGCTTCTCAGTCAAAAAGTGGTCCAACCGAACCCCCCGCTCTTCGACCCCTGCATTAAACTCATTGGTTGTTTCGCTCATGATATTTTTTTGGGTCTGCCCCGCTTGCCTGCCACATCGAGCCCCGACTGCCGCATTTTTGCATAAATCGTTGCTCGACTGATTCCTAAAAGCTTTGCAGCGGTTGATTTGTTGCCTCCGGAACGTTCCAGAGCGGCCTGCAACGCCATGGACTCCGCCCTAAACAACAACATCCCTTTCGTCTCGTCGCCACTCGATCGGCGCAACTGCACTGCTTGTCGAATACCCAAAGGAAGGTCGCTCTGAGTGATTCGTCCCGACGCAATCACTGCGGCATGTTCAATCGCGTTCTGCAACTCACGCACGTTACCCGGCCACAGGTGCTGACAAAGCGTCTCCATCGCGTCCTGATCAATCCCCGAAACCCGATTGGCACCACGCCCGCCAAATCGCTGAATGAAGTGCGAAACTAAAGCTGGAATATCCTCACCGCGGTCTCTCAACGGCGGAACCTCAATCTGGAAAGTGTTGATGCGATAATACAAATCCTCTCGCAATCTTCCTTCCAAAAGCGCTTTCTCCACCGAACGATTCGTCGCACAAATCAACCGAAAATCGGTCTGTTGCACTTTGGCTGATCCGATCGAACGGAACTCGTGCTCCTGAAGCACGCGAAGGAGTCGCGTCTGTGAATCCGGCGACAACTCGGTGATTTCGTCGAGGAAAAGCGTCCCTCCATTCGCCTGCTGAAAAACTCCTTCGTAATGACTATTCGCGCCAGTAAACGCACCCTTTACATAGCCGAAAAGCTCTGCCTCCAACATGTTCGGAGCAATCGCACCGCAGTTGATTCGAATGAAAGCCCGTTCAGAGCGAAGACTCTCCGCGTGCAGACGCGAAGCGATGATCTCTTTCCCGGTTCCGCTCTCGCCGCACAACAACACACTCGCATCTGAAGGAGCAACCCTCTTCACCAATGCGTCGATAGCGCACATCGCCGAGCTTTTGAAAACCGGCCTCAGCTTGGCGTTCGCTACTTCCAACTGCCGCTCTAACGCAGACTGTCTCTGGCGCAATACCTGAGCCTCGTTCGCAAGACGCACCTGCTCCAAGGCCCGTTGAATGAGACTCAGCAATTCCGGCCCCGCATACGGCTTTGTGATGAAATGAAACGCCCCCGCCTTGATACACTCAATGGCCGTCGCCAACGAGTCCTGCGCCGTCACCACAATCACCTGCACCCTCGGATGGGTCTCGCGAATCCGTGAAAGCAACGTCAGCCCGTCCGCATCAGGCAACCCAAGATCCAAAAGCACCAACTCCGGCAACTGAACAGCAATCAGCTCCAACGCCGAAGCACCAGAATCAGCCAGCACACACTGAAAACCCTGCGTCTGGAGCAACATCTGCAAGGCACGCGCCATCGCCGCCTCGTCTTCCACAATCAAAACACGGGCCTTTTTTTCCTCGCTCATACCACCAAAGGAAGTTTCAACCCCGCCGTAAACCAAGGAATCCCCTCGCCAACCGGATCCACCATCACCGAAAGCTGCGCGCCAATCGACTCCGCACGCAACGCCGCCGCAGAAAGTCCAAACCCGTAATGGTGTTTCGTCGAAGAAAGCGCCGGCCCCCGCAGGTCCTTGAAATCAAGGCACGCCACATCCTTGACCGCTGCGCACTCAATCATCGGCTGCCGCACTTGAACGAACACGGAGTCTGCTGACGCCAACAGTGCCACTTCAATCGATGGAGTTTTCGATGCCCCCCCCGCACCGCGGAGTGCGTTCGCGAGTAACTCGTCCAGAATAGCTGCCAACAACAACGGATCAGAACGCAGCACCCCTTCCGAACCGCCCTCCGAACGCCATGTAACAAAGGGCCACGCAGCATGCATCTCGACATGCTTTTGAATGCCGTCCATCCACGCCGCAACCCCCATCTGCAACATTTGCGGCGTCGGAACCTCCAAACACGCGGCGGCGCGCAAAGCCGCCAATCGACGACCGCACGCTCCCACCGTCGCAGAAATCTCCGCCAACGCGTCCTTCACCAACGCTGCGTCGCCGCTCCCAGAAGCCGTTGTTGCAAACACCTCGACAGCCGCCAAGTCGTTCCGAACATCGTGGGTAAGCTGTTGGACAAACCTCGCCAGCCCCGGACGAAAATCGCGCGCGCCAGCAGTTGGCTTAGGGGACTCGCTCACAACTCAGGACGCCGCATGAAAGCGATCTCCATCGGGACCCGCCCCGCGGTCGACTCGAACGCTGTCGCGATTTGCCGAAAGGTGGTTGAGGACATGGTACACCGCCTCGATGTCGGCCCCGATCCCGTCCGCAATCTCTGCGGCCGTCCGAGGCGAACCATTCAGCGCAGCCGCAACCTTGCTCTGGAGCGCGAGAACTGCCGTCGCAGCCTTCTTGCCCGCCTCAACCCCAGGTTGGTGGTACGCGTTGATGTTCACGAGGCTTGCATAAAGACCGACCGCGCGATCGTAGAGCGCAATCAGCGCGCCCACCGTCTGCGGAGTCACCGCCGGCAAACTCACAGTCACCGAATCCCGCCCATTCTCAAACAAGGCCGTGCGCGTTCCGCGAAGGAAACCCTGCAAGTAGTCAGCCGTCGTAATCCCTGGTTCCACTTCCATTCCAGAAGCCGTCCGACCGCGCCGCACTTCCACAAACGTCACAAAAAAGTTGTGAACTCCATCGCGTAACTGCTGAACGTAGGCGTGCTGATCCGTTGACCCCTTGTTCCCGTAAACGGCAATGCCTTGGCAAACCTTGTTCCCCGAAAGGTCCAACTCCTTCCCCAACGACTCCATCACCAACTGCTGGAGATACTTCGAAAACAAGACCAACCGGTCTTTGTACGGAAGAACAACCATGTCTTTTGTCCCGCGTCCGCCACCCGCCGAATGCCACATCAACGCCAGCAACATCGCCGGATTTTTCCGAATGTCAGCAGTGCGAGTCCACTGATCCATCACCTCCGCACCTTTCAAAAATCCCGCAATATCGATTCCCTGCAAACTCAACGGAACCAAACCAACCGCGCTCATGACCGACGTACGCCCGCCCACCCAATCCCACATCGGAAACCGCTTCTTCCAACCCTCAGCAATCGCCACGCGATCCAGCTCAGAACCAAACCCCGTCACCGCCACCGCATAGTCTGAAAATCGCAGACCCGCCCGCTCATAAGCCGCCTTCGCCTCCAACATCCCATTCCGCGTCTCCTTGGTGCCCCCCGATTTCGAAATCACCACCGTGAGCGTCTCAGCCAATGCAGGCGCGAGCGCCCCCAGTACACGATCCATCCCATCCGCATCCGTGTTGTCCAAGAAATGTAGCGCAATCGGATTGCCCTCCGATCCAAGCGCATCCGACACAAACTGCGGCCCCAACGCCGAACCCCCAATCCCCACCACCAACACGTGCTTGATGACACCGGCCGCATGCATTTCCGAAGCAAAAGCCGAGATATCCCGCAACGTGTCCTCAATCTCTTTTCTCAACGCGACCTCGGGAGCCAACGCTGGATTCCTCAGCCAGTAATGCCCCACCATCCGGTCCTCGTCAGGATTCGCAAGAGCGCCCGCCTCAAGGGCGGCCATTTCCGAAAACGCCTTTTCTGCAGCCGCTTGCATCTGCTCGAAAAAGCCGGGAGTGGTCCGCATGCGCGACACATCCACGCTGATGTCTAAGTCCGCGTGCCGAACGACGGAGTTGCAAAAATGATTCCAAGACGTGCTCATGCCAGCATCGAACCGCACCCCCTCTGGGGTGTCGAGCGGGGATTGCCCCCATCAACCCCAAACGCTCAATCGGACAAACCGCTCAATGAGCGCTCCCGCCCAGACACTTCCCGCCAACTCCACACCGCAGCGCCACTCTGAACTTTCCAAGGAAGCCTCGGGTAACGCTGAGCCGATAAATCACTGCTCCCGCCACAAACGCACCAACATCCCCATAATCCGCCGTACCTTTGCCTGCGAGCGGTGCCACCCCCTCCAACAGGACCAACGCGAAAGCGAGGCAAATCGCATCGTGACGGACGCTGGCCGTCTCAGCCGCCCCCCGAACCGTCCGAAGCACACTCAACACAGGCAAAAGAACGAACGGACAAACGAGGCTCGGAAACGTGTCTCGAATCAGTCCGGGATTCAGTTGCGAGCGCAGGACTCGAAACGTTGCGTAAGCCAGAAGCCACGCGCTCATCCAAAAAACGGGACGCCGAAGCCGACGTGAAAGCAAGGCGTTCAAAGCGAAAAAAGGATAATCACCCCGCAACCGCCGAGCGTCAGAAGCAAGTCAATGAGGAGCGCAGTGGGGATGTTCATGAGCGAAGGCGTATGAGACGTGGCGCGAACTTTGCGAAGGGTGGGGGGGCTATGAAAAGACAATCTCAGCGACGACTTTCCGCAACGGCGTCCCGTTGGTTCACGAGTGCGGGAACCGCACTGGTTCTTACCTCTTCGATTCTTGCAGACGGTCCGAAGGACAACCAATCCGATTCCGTGCGGCGGATTCCTCCTCCAGGAGTGGAGTTGACCGCAGAGGACAAACAGCCAGTCGAAAAGGCGCTTGCTGAGTTCACGAGCGATCTCAGCGCCTTGCGTGCGATGGCAGCGAAAAAGCCGCAGATCGCCGAGTTGCTACCTGACGTGGAGATTTTCCACAAAGCCGTCGACTGGGCGCTTCGGTTTAACGAAGTCTTCAAAAAGCAGGAGTTAGCGACCGCTCTTAGCCTCATCGAGGACGGACGTGCCCGCGCCAAAGCACTACGCGACGGGCAGGCACCTTGGACCAAACAAACAGGCCTTGTCGTCCGCGGCTACCGCTCCCGAATCGATGGCTCCGTTCAGCCGTACGGACTCGTCATTCCCTCCAGTATCACTCCAGACGGAGCACCCGGGCGCCTTGATTTCTGGTGCCACGGACGCGGCGAGACCTTGAGCGAACTTTCCTTCATCGATGGACGCAGAAAATCGGCAGGCGAGTTCACTCCCAAGGGCGGAATCGTCGCGCACCTCTATGGGCGCTACTGCAACGCGAACAAGTTTGCCGGCGAGATAGATCTCCTCGAGGCGCTTCACCACATCAAAGCCAACTACTCAATCGATGCCTCCCGCGTGGTAGTCCGCGGATTCTCGATGGGCGGAGCAGCCGCGTGGCAGTTTGCGGTGCACTACCCTGGCTTGTTCGCAGCAGCGGCACCCGGTGCAGGGTTCTCGGAAACTCCCGACTTCCTGAAAGTTTTCCAAAACGAAACCCTCACTCCTGCTTGGTACGAAAAGAAGCTGTGGAGGATGTATGACGCCACTGGCTATGCCCTTAACTTGGCGAATCTTCCCACCGTCGCCTACAGCGGTGAGGTCGATAAACAGAAGCAAGCCGCCGATCAGATGGAAGCGGCTGCGGCAAAAGAAGGACTCACGCTCACCCACCTCATCGGACCCGCAACCGGTCACAAATACCACCCCGACGCCAAAATCGAAATCAATCGAAGGATCGATGCGATTGTCGCCAAAGGCCGCGACGAAACCCCAGAACGTGTCCGATTTGTCACGTACACGCTTCGCTACCCAGAATCGCACTGGGTCAAACTGGAAGGTCTCGCCCAACATTGGGAACGCTCTTCCATCGACGCTCGTATCGACCGTCAAAAACAGGCGTTCACTGTTTCCACCAAAAACGTGACGAAGTTCACACTACGCTTCGAAAGTGGGCATTTCCCCTTTGAAGCAGACGCAAAACCCGTCGTCTCCATCGACGGATCGAGCGTCATCACGGAAGCCAAAGCCGAAACAGACCGCTCCTGGACGACCACTTTTGAAAAAACCAACGGCACTTGGTCAGTCGCTAAACCATCATCCACAAAAGAGTTAAGGAAGACGCCCGGCTTGCAAGGGCCTGTGGACGACGCATTCCTGGATCGTTTCGTCATGGTAAAACCCTCCGACAAACCCATGAATGCCGCCACCGGCAAGTGGGTGGAGAGCGAAATGACGCGCGCGCTCGAACACTGGCGCCGCCAGTTCCGCGGCGAAATCAATGCCGTGGCCGACTCCAGCGTGTCTGACGAAACCATTGCATCCTCCAACCTCGTGCTGTGGGGCGACCCCTCCTCCAACGCGGTGCTCGCAAGAATCGCAGACCGTCTGCCGGTAAAATGGAGCAGCTCCGGCATCGAAGTTCGCGGACAAAAGTTTGGAGCAGAGGAGCATGTGCCGGTGCTTATTTATCCTAATCCCCTGAACCCCTCGCGTTACGTGGTGCTGAACAGCGGGTTCACCTATCGGGACTACGATTATCTCAACAACGCTCGCCAAACTCCGAAGCTTCCGGACTGGGCCATCGTCGACGTCCGTTCCGATGTCGGGCCAAGATTCCCGGGCAAAGTGGCGCTCGCCGGATTCTTCGGCGAACGCTGGGAAGTCCGCGATGCAGCGGCTGACGAAAAATAAGGTGCCGCGGGATGAGTCTTGGTTGTCCTTGGTGAGGCTGTCTGACTCATCCCCGCGCAGTTCTCACGGAGATTGTGCTGAGAACGCCAAAAGAGCCGTTCTCAGCATCACGTTTTTGCCACCCAGCACTCCGAACCGTGAGGATGCCCGCTCGCTGCGTCAAACGAGCGTCGACTGCATCTGAATGCCGTAGAGGTTTGCAGGGCGGTGTTGATCGCTCCGGTGACCCCTTACTTTTCTGGCGCGACGGCGGATTTTGACGACGAATCCACTTCTTCAGAAACATCGAGCGCAATTCTAAATCCGACAGAATCGTCCAAAAGCGTTTCTGCCACGGGCCGATGTGCAGCGGATCTGATCATCTCGCGCATCGTGGTGCCCCACGAAGCGCCGCTGGTGAGCCGATCCCCGAGCTTGGGCCCGGGATCAGAAAGGAACTCCCATACATTCCCTCCCAAATCATAAAACCCCAACCGATTAGGCTTGAAGCTTCCGACGGGGGAAGTCCCGGCAAAGCCGTCCGCCCCAATACGATTCGGCACATCAGGCTTGCCTTGCGGATCCAGCGCATAGTTGCCGCGATCCCAAGCCGGCGGCCAAGGCCCCTCCCACGGGAACTCCGCCGTCTGTTTCCCCACAGCGACACCCCATTCCTCAGCCGTCGGCAGGCGCCAGTGCCTGCCCGTCACTTGGCTGAACCACGCGCAGAACGCGGTGACATCCACCCACGATACACTCGCGACAGGGTGGAAGCCCCTAGGACCATCACCCTCCGGATAAGGCAGCCCCTCAGCCCGCATGTAAAGCTGCCACTCAGCGCGGGTGAACTCCGTTTTGGAGAGGAGGATCTTGGTCCCGGGGACGGCCAACATCTTTTGGTCCAACAGTTCCGCGAGAATTTTTATGGCCCGAGGATCCTTCTTTCTCTCGGCAGCCTTGGCCTTCCAGTAATCTCCGAGATGCGGCGCCAGCGTGACTGTCTCTCTGACCCTCCCGTTGCTAACCAGCCACTCAAAAAGAGATACGACAGCCGCCTGCTTATGCCCCTCTTCGAGCATTTTGAGCACTTGCTCCGTGATTTCGATGTTCCGCTTACATTCCCCAGCTCCCCCCAGCTTCAACGCTTCACGAAAAGATTTGAGAGCACCATCCCAGTCGAGCAGCAGTTGTAACGCATAGCCTCGCAACATCTTCGGCTCCTTGTTCTTAGGGTCGAGTTGCTCAGCAAAGGTCGCGGTTCGAAGTGCCTCGACAGCATCCCCACGCTTCAACGCCGCGCGCGCACTCGAGGCCAAAATCGGGGCGGCTACCGAAAGATTCTCGAGCGCTTTGTTGGCGCGCCGACCCTCCGCAACAATCTTCGTCCCAGCCGACGTGCCAAAAATCACCAGCACCGCCATGGCAGCCGTTAAGACCGGGTTACGACCAATCCAAAGCCTCGCCCGCCGCGTCATGCCCGCTCGCTCAGCCGAGGTCATGAACCCATTGCGGTACGCATCCACGTCCGACGCCAACGCTTGAACAGATTCGTACCGCTCCGACGGATTAAGCGCCATGGCCTTTCGACAGATTGCCTGCAATGACGCGGGAACCTCGATCAAGATCGGTTCCGGTCTGCCGCCTATCCCCTTGCCTATCCGTGTCAGTTTTGACCCCTCCATCGGCGCAAGTCGCCCACTCCGAACTTCCTCCAAAACCTCTCGGACTCCCACACCCTCTACCGGTGGACGCAACGTCAGCATCGCTCGAAGCACCGCACCGAGGGAGTAAATATCGCTCCGTGCGTCCACGCACTCATGTTCACCACGTGCCTGTTCAGGCGACATATACCGCGGAGTGCCCACCACTTCTCCCTCCAGAGTCATACTTGGATCCGCCTCGTCAGCCCCCATCTGCGAGGCCTCCACTTCCGTGACCGTAGCTCCCACCACTTTCGCCAACCCCCAGTCCATGAGGAGAACCTCGCCGTAGCCGCCAACCATGATGTTTTCCGGCTTCAAGTCGCGATGAATGACTCCACGGCTGTGCGCGAAAGCAACCGCATCGCAAACACGCCGGTAAATCGAAATCAAACGCGGTAGCGGAAAATCGTCCCCCGCCGTTCCATGGCCCTCCCGTACCTCATTCAAAACGGCCTGCAACGAACGGCCTCCAACCAGTTTCATGGCATAGAAAGGCCGGCCCGCATCGTCGAAGCCCAGCCCATGGACTGGGACGATATTGGGGTGCTCCAACAGCCCCAAGACCTCCGCTTCGCGGCGAAGACGTTCTCCACGCGATGCCCCAGACCCAAACGATAACTTAACCGCGACAAACCGCTTCAAGAGCGAATCTCGAGCAGAATAAATGCGCGCCATCCCGCCACGGGCGATCTCACGCTTCAATTCATACTCCATTCGAACAACCGGATGGCTCCGGATCACGGCGCTCTCTCGGGAAAGAGCCCCTCCCCCATCCGCTTCGACGTCCCACGCAATCGTAGCGTCTCCACCGCCTTCAAATCGTTGCCCAAACTCAACCGCAAGCTCAACGGAACCGACCTCGAACTGAAACGGAACCGATGCGCGAACCCATGGCTGATCGCCGGACCCTTGAACAAATATCGAGCCCTCGCAACCCGTCACCAACGCCTCGCTCCCCTCCATTTTGAGGCAACAGTGCTTCGCAAAGACGCCCTTGCCACTCAACTTGACTTCCACCCCATCACCGCTCCCGATGAAAACTTCGCGATCATTGACCTCAACCACCGACGCCCCAACGCCCGGTATCGTATATCGCAAAAGAAAAACCGAATGGCTTACGGCGGGAGATTCCGCGCCGGAAGATGTCTGATTTTTATTCATTTCCAAAAAATCTTATCCCCTAAGAATTTTGGTGAGCAACCCCCATTCCGCTCTGGAGGTGGCAGACTTCTTTCTCTGGAGGACACCGCTACCACTCGGCACCAAAGAGAAAGTATGCCTCAGAATCACAACACCCCGAACGAGATCCGCCTGAAGCAGTCACGCTTCGATCTCGCGACCACGCAGCCTAACCAAGAGGAGATCCTGTTCCTTGCTGACAAAATCGAAGAGTACGCTCTCCGACTCGGCTTCTCCAACGCCTACACCGCAGGCATCCTGAGCCAGCTGCTCTCGAGCGGGAAAGTGCGCGTCGACTTCCGCGAACACGCCGAGCGCCTGGAGCTCATGCGGAAAGAGGACACGATGCACAAGACGGAGGCCGTCGCGATGATTGAACTCTTCATCGAACAGTTAAAAAAAGCACGAGGACATGCCACCGTCGACGATTCAGACGACACCCAACGAATCCTCGTGCAACCTCCGAAACCTTCACGCCCAGGCCGCAGCTAATCACGCGGGCTCGCGCAACCGCGAAGCCCTACCGCCAACCCACTCTCCAGCGAAACGAGGGGGAGCCTGGTGGTTTCGCCTAAAGTCCCGTGGGGTGGTCCAAAAACTCCCACGGCAGGCCAAACCGCTCTCCCAATCGTTCCGCAAGAGCTTTAACCCCAAAGGTCTCTGTCGCGTAGTGTCCACCATAAAAAAGGTTCACTCCCAACTCCTCCGCCAACGTATAGCTCCAATGCGGCCCCTCTCCGGTCACAAACGTGTCCACCCCCTGCGCCGCCACACGCGCAACCTCGCTCCCAGCCCCTCCCGTCACCACCGCCACACGCCGCACCCGCTCCGGCCCGCCAGCACACACGTGCGTCCGCGCCCCCGTCGCCGTCGTCAACGCATCCGCCAAAATCTCGCGCGACACATCCGTACGCCCAACCAATCCCACCGGCATCCCCTTAAAATCGAGCACCGGCTCCAGATCCGTTAAACCCAGCCGCCCCGCCAGTAACACGTTGTTCCCAAACTCCGGGTGCACATCGAGCGGTAAATGCGCGCTGTACACTGCCAAATCCCCCTCCATCGCCGCGCGTAACTTGCGGTAGGTCGCCCCCGTCCAAACCGACGAGTTCCAAAAAAGCCCGTGGTGCACCAACAACAGCGTCCCCCGCTCCGCAGCAGCCCGTAAAAGCACCGCCTCACAGGCGTCTACCGCCGCAACCAATCTCCGAACACCTCCCGAGTTCTCCAACTGCAGCCCGTTGTGCGCTTGCGAATAATCAGGCACCTCGCGGATTCGCAACCACTCGTCCGCAACCTTCACAACATCCTTCAAGCTCACGTCGCTCATCCCAAAACCTTGCCTCCAATCTCCCGCCCCCGCAAACCGCAATGGCCCAAGATACCTCAACAAGAGGACGCCCTTTTTGGTGGCGTTGACCGCTCGTTTCCATTCCAATTCCCAACCTTCCGAACGTCCTTGGCGTCCGATTTAATCTGTCTCTCGATCCATCAAAAATCCCATGAAAGCATCCAGCCTTCTCTCCGTTTTCTCCGCACTCCTAGCCAGCGCCGCTCAAGCTCACCCTGGCCACGGCTCGCACGGCAATCCCGTTGAAGCGATCACCCATCAATGGTCCACCCTCGAGTTCGCTATCGTCGGCCTCGCACTCTACTTCCTCGGCGGCAGCCTCATGCGCCTGGCAAAAGGCGCACTCACCGTCCGCCGCCCCGTCGATGAATAAACTTTGCGCGACGCCCGCATCCCCCTCATAGCCCCCGACCGCACTCCTTCCTATGCCTCCTGAAAGCCAATCCCAACCCAGTATCGCCTGGCTCGCATTTGCACTCCTAACCGTCGCAACCTGGGGCGTATACGGCGTGTTCCTCCACAACGGCCAAATGAACATGGGGGATCCCGTCAACGGTCGCTACAAAGCCTTCCTCTTCGTCGGAATCGCCTACTTCCTCGTCGCAGTCCTCGCCCCTCTCGCCATGCTCGTCGCCTCCGGCGCATCGTGGTCCATGCCGAAAGCCGGCATGATCTGGTCTCTCGTCGCCGGCATCATGGGGGCCATCGGCGCATTCGGCGTGTTGCTCGCCTTTGGAGCAAAAGGTTCGCCCGCGGTCGTCATGGCCATCGTCTTCGCCGGTGCACCCGTGGTAAACGCCATCGTGTCCATCATGACCCACCCACCCGCCGGCGGCTGGGGTTCCATCAAGCCCGGCTTCTGGATCGGCATGATCCTCGCCGCCGCAGGTGGATGCATGGTCACCTTCTTCAAACCAGGCCCCGCACCGAAAAAACCCGCGGCAGCCGTCGAAGCACCAGCCGCCGCATCTCAAAAGTAACCGTCGGCCGCGTATGCAAACACCGCAACCGCACCCCCCTGCGGCTCTGCTGGAAAACGCGCTCCGCTCTCCCTTCCATCAGCGCCGGATAACCGCCGGCGCTGATTTTTTTTCCCTCCCCCTCCTCACCAAGTCGGACCTAGCGGCTGACCAACGACTCCACCCCCATCTCGGCTCCAACCTCGTCCGCCCCGCACGCGACTACACCCGGATCTCGCAAACGAGCGGAACCACCGCGGCCCCCCTGCTCGTTCCTGATTCACCCTCCAACTGGGACTGGATGCTCGAAAACTGGATGCTCGGTTTTCACTCGCTCGGAGTCACCGCAGCCGACCGGATCTTCTTCGCCTTTTCCTTCGGTCCATTCCTCGGTTTTTGGACCGCCTTCGAAGCCGCGAACCGTCTCGGCGCAACCACCTATCCCGCAGGCGGTCAATCCACTGCCACTCGCCTGCAGAATCTCGCACGCTTCGAAGCCTCGGTCCTTTGCTGCACGCCAACGTACGCGCTCCACCTTGCAGAAACATCTCGCGCCCTCGCGCTGCCGCCGCCCCCCACGCTCGAACGCATCATCGTTGCAGGCGAACCAGGTGGCCTCTCCGAAAACGTGCACAAGCGTCTCGCCGACCTTTGGCCCAATACCCGCCTACTCGATCACTACGGCATGACCGAGATTGGCCCAGCCGCCTTCCTCTCCCCCACCAAGCCCGGGGCACTCCACATTCTTCCCGATCGTTATCTCGCAGAAATCGTTCATCCCGAATCGCTCAGCCCCGTCGCACCGGGCGAAACCGGAGAACTCATCCTCACTCCGCTCGGCCGCTTCGACTGGCCAATCCTCCGCTACCGCACGGGCGATCTCGTCCGCGCACCGGCCCCCGCGGAGCACGGCCTCCTGCATGGCGGTATCCTCGGACGAACCGACGACATGGTCGTCGTCCGCGGCGTGAACGTCTACCCTTCCGCAATCCAAGACGTGCTCGCAGCGTTCCCAGAAATCGTGGAGCACCGCATGAATGTGCTTCATCACGGCACCCTCACCGAACTGCACCTCGAAATCGAACCCGCCCCCGCCTGTGTGAACCGTCCCGCACTCCAACGTGCCGCGCAGTCCGCCCTTTATCAAAGTCTCTCCCTTCGCATCGAGGTCACCACCACCGAACCCAACTTCCTTCCTCGGTTTGAAATGAAGGCGAAGCGTTGGATCCATCACCAGACATGAACGGCACGCCTCACTCTGCCCCGCTCTCCCACGCGGAAGTTCGGAATGCGCTCGGCACCGCCACAGCCACGCTCCTCGAACAGTTCAACGAGGGCGGTTTTTGGGAGGGCGAGCTTTCCACCAGCGCACTCTCAACGGCTACCGCCATCATCGCGCTCGCAGAACTCCGCAAGACTGGACTCGACCAACCCGGCGACGATGCACTCATCGAAAACGGCGTTCAGTGGCTCGCAGATTATCGGAACGAGGACGGCGGCTGGGGCGACACCACCAAAAGCCTCAGCAACATCAGCACGACGGCCCTCGCGTGGGCTGCCTTCGGCGCAGCAGGTGCGGACGAAACATTCCCCTCGGTGGTGGAGGATGCAACCGCCTGGTTATCCAATCGGAGCACGCAAACGGTTCCCACAGAGTTTTCTGCAGACTGGCGCGCACGCCTCGCCGAGGCCATCCGGCGCCGCTACGGAAAAGATCGCACCTTCTCCGTCCCGATTCTCACTGCGTGCACCATCGCGGGCCGATTTGGCACCGAAGGGTGGCGCGAAGTTCCGGCGCTTCCGTTCGAACTCGCAGCCCTGCCCCAACGGCTCTACGGCGCGCTCCAACTTCCCGTGGTGAGCTACGCGTTACCCGCGCTCATCGCCATCGGTCAGGTCGTACACCATCACCGCCCATCGCGCATCCTCCCCTTGCGCTGGCTTCGATCCGCTCTGCGCCAGCGTACCCTCAGCATTCTTGAATCCATTCAACCCCCGAATGGTGGGTTTCTCGAAGCCACTCCCCTCACGAGTTTTGTGCTGATGAGCCTCTGCCACGCGGGCCAGAGTGACACGCTCGTCGCGCTCCGTTGCGCGAGTTTCATCCGCTCCTCCGTGCGCCCCGACGGAAGCTGGCCGATTGACACTCACCTAGCGACGTGGGCAACGACGCTTGCAGTGAAAGCCCTTGCGCATCAGGACCAAACGCTTTCTCCCGAACAACGCCAATCGGTTCGCGCTTGGCTGCTCAATCAACAGTTCAAAACGACCCATCCCTACACTGGAGCTGCTCCCGGCGGCTGGGCTTGGACCCCTCTCCCCGGCGGGGTGCCCGATGCCGACGACACCCCTGGCGCACTGCTCGCTCTCGCACACCTCGGGGCCATCGACGGGGAGGTCGAGCGGTCCGTCGCCGCAGGGGTTCAATGGCTGCTCGCTCTCCAAAACCGCGACGGCGGAATCCCGACCTTCTGCCGAGGCTGGGGCGCCCTGCCCTTTGACCGAAGTTCGCCAGATTTGACCGCTCACACGCTTCGCGCCTGGAGCGCGTGGCTTCCCCAACTTCCCCACGAACTTCAAACGCGCGTCGAGTCCGGAATTTCTCAGGCGCTCGACTTCCTCCGTGCAACGCGACGAACCAACGGCGGTTGGATTCCCCTCTGGTTCGGCAACCAACATGCTCCCGACGAAACCAATCTCGTCTACGGCACAGCCTGTGTCGTCATCGCACTCCGCGACCTCAAAAATCGCGGCATCCTCTTCCCCCCAGAACTTCTGCAGGACGCCATCCAGCTTCTCGCACGACTTCAACGCCCCGACGGAAGCTGGTGCTCCTCCCTCAGTGGTGACGCTGCATCTCTGGATCCCGCCACATCAGGCATCCCGTCCATCGAGGAAACAGCCCTCGCCGTGGAGGCTCTCGCAGGAACGGTCAAGGTGGGCGCATCGGACAGAGGAGCACGCTGGTTGATACGGCAAATCAACGCGGGTGAATGGACAGATCCCTCTCCGATTGGATTTTATTTCGCGCGCCTTTGGTACTACGAAAAGTTGTACCCTCTCATCTTCACCACCGCCGCACTAGGCAAAGTCGCCCGCCACCTACCACCGACGCACTAGCTCGGTCTCGCATGTCGGCGACCGAAAAAAGGTTCACCGAGCGCGCACGTCGAAACACCAAAGCGTGTCGTGATACCGAAGATACAGTCGCCCGTCCAACAAGACGGGGTGCGCCCACGCATCAGATCCAGTCACCGTGGTCAGATGGAAGCGACCATCCACCTCGAACCGGTCTGGCAGCGGCCGAATCAACGCTGCCAACCCATTCTCGAACAACGCGTACAACCGGTCTTCCGCCCAGAGCAACGCTCCTGTCGCATGATGATTGGTCGGACTCGACATCTGAATCTCGTACCGACTTTCTCCCGTTCTCCAATCAATCGCATGTAGCGCCGTGCTCTTTTTGCATCCGTTGGTGTAAAGCATCCCGTTTCTCAAAATCCCCGCGCCGGTCAGCGGATCGACCTCACTCCTCCAAACCATCTCGGGCACCCACTCTTCACCGTCCGCTTTCAAGTGATACGCCGTACCCGGTGCACCGTCTGGCGCAGCGTAAAACACCATCCCCTCACCAAAAATCGGTGCACAGCAGGTCGCTCCCCAGTTATTGCGAACAGGCACCTTCCAAAGCACACGCCCATTCGCCGCATCCAACCCAATGCCATGATGAGAAGTGGTCCCCACCAAAACCTGGCGCGAGCCCATTCGAATCAATCCCAAAGATGAATACGCGGCCTTATCGCCCTCCAACGATTCGCCACGCCACAACACTTTCCCGTCTCGCTTGTTCAACGCCACCACACCTCCCTCCGTCCCCATGGGCGAAACCAGCAATCGTTCCCCATCAACGAGAAGGCAATCCGTCATGCCCCACGTAATATTTTTCCCGCCAAAGGCATCCAACACACTCGGTATACTCCAACGCTCTTCTCCAGTCCTCCCATCAAATGCAGCCACGCGGCCATGCGCATTCATGTGATAAACCAACCCCTCCGAATACACACAACTCGAACGCGAACCCGCATAGTTCTTTGTCCAAGCCCCCCCATTCGAAGCCGACCAACGCACGCGCCCATCCACACCCAAACACTGAACCATCACCTCTCCGTCCTTATCCCCCGTAAGGTAAATCAACCCATCCACCACAATCGGCGAGGACCATCCCCTACCAATCCCCTCTGCCTTCCACAAAAGCGGAGGCCCTTGCTCAGGCCACCGCTTCAGCAACCCCGTTTCGCTGCTAATACCGTCGCGACGCGGCCCACGCCACTGTGGCCAACCCCCTTCAGGAGAGGCAACTGGCCCGTCTCCACCCGAAGGAACCGCCGCCACAAAGACGCATCCCGTCAGGAGCACTAAACCCATCCTCAACATCGAACGCATCATCATGCTCCGAGCAAAACGCAAACACCGCGCCACACTGTCCATCTCCTCACCGAACTGGCTTCGGGTCTACCCACCGAAAATCGGCGAACACAATGCGCGTCAAATCTGCGCCCTTTGCTGGCTTGATTTCCAAACTCCCAACTTCCGTCCAATCCTTGAGCCGTTGCCCCGAGATGCCGTGCACCATCCGTTCGGCAGGAACCACCACATCCTGCCAATCATCTGACGCTGTAATCTCCAACGCCGTCGCATACTGCTGCCCCGCAGCAAACTGAATGGTCTGCGGCTCCGTGCAATAAAACCGAAACGCCAAATCTTTTCCCGTGGGCGCTTTCCACTTCGGGTCGTTCAGTTTGTCCGTGCGAGAACCACGATGAACATTCAAGCACCGAAAACCCCGAATCCCTCGAACCCCCTCCGCCTCCGCCACATCAGACCAGCCCTCACCGCTGCCAAGCTCAGCCGAAGGTTTATCCGTCGCAACCGCCGCGCCCAGTTCCGACGGAACCGCAGCATTAAACCCCGTTGACCTCACCACCGTGTTGTCATAAGTCACGTTCGCATAGCTGAAAACGTAGTCGCTCGTATTGAGCACCGGCAGCTTCGCAACCCATCGTCCGCCTTCGCGCACCGCACTCACATCGCGCCACGACCGCGCAAAACTAATCGGACTCTTCTGCGCGAGATAACATTCCACGGACGTCACGCGTCCCGGCGAATCTGGCGTCACGACAAGCTCAGGAATGCCTTGGGAATCCAAGCGTATCTCCGACGCAGGCTGCTCAGGCCAAAAGATGTCCCGTCCGAAAACATGGCGCTCAAGCCAGAGTCGCGTGTCCTGTCCAATCCGCTCCGTGTTGTGATGTCCCCGCGCCTGAACCGCAAACGACCACGGAACACCCGACGGAAATTGTTTAAAACTCTCCAACCCGCGTTCATGCCCCCCGTGGTGATCGTTCGATCCATTCAAGAAGAGCGTCGCGGCCTTGATGAAGGGCACATGCGCCTCCGGTGCAAGTGATTCTAAAAACACCGACTCGCCGGCGCTCTTCGGGGGAACCACCGCGCCGGGTTCGTACATCCACACGCGCTTGTCGCGGTAATACACGTTGTACCCAATCCCGAAATAGGCCGCCACCGCACGCACCCGAGCGTCCATCGCGAGGTTCCACATGAGCGTTCCGCCGTAGGAGTAACCGATGGCACCCAGACGCCCGCGATCCACTTCTGGCTGCCGTTCAAGGTAACTCAAGACGCGGCGCTGCAGGGCGTACCATAAGTAATCCGAGCTCTGCGTTGGATCCGTGATATCAGCCCCGCCAGGTAGCGTGGTAATCACGCGCT
>JBIIXW010000236.1:0-2556 GCA_044347165.1 Chthoniobacteraceae bacterium | reverse complement strand
GCGTCGTCGCCACCAAGGCCGAATACATTGCACTTTCCGTTGCCCCGAGCTCACACCAAAGGACCTGCTCAATCTTCGGCGGCAAATCCATCGCAACCTGCTTCTTCGTTCGACGCAAAATAAACGGACGAATCCTTCGCCGAAGGCGCTCCCGCTCGGGGCCGGACGGGTCCTTCGACATCGGCACCTCGTAACGTTCGCGAAAATCCTGTCTCTTACCCAGATAGCCCGGCATCACAAACTCAAACACCGACCACAAATCGCGTACCGAGTTCTCAACCGGAGTCCCCGTTAGCGCCAACCGCGCGCGCGACTTCAACCGAAACGCCGCCCGAGCCACCAAACTGTCCGGATTCTTTATCGCCTGCGCCTCATCCAAAACGATGCACGCCCAACCCAAACCCGCCAAATCGTCGATGTCCAACCGCATCACTGAATAACTCATGATGAGGATGTCCCCGCCTTCAAACCCCTCCACCAACCCGTCAAAACGCTTTCCCCCTGAGAGAATCCGCACACCACGCGACGGAAGAAACCGGCGAACCTCGCGCTCCCAGTTGTAAGTCAACGACGCAGGACAAACCACAAGGCACGGCCCCCGCTCGAGCCCTAAAAATGCGAGCGTCTGCACGGTCTTTCCCAAGCCCATCTCATCCGCCAACACTCCGCCCAGCCCGTTGCGCGTGACAAAACTCAACCAGTCCACCCCCTCCCGCTGATACGGCCGAAGAATCTCCTGCATCTCACCCACAATCTCAATCCGCTCCATCCGCTCCGGCCCTTGGAGAGCCCTCGCCCACGAGACCGCGCCGCCCGTATCCTCAAAAAGAGCCCCAGACCCGTCCGCAAAGGCCGCCCATGCAGCCGCATGCCGTTTGGAAATCCGGTACCGTCCCGGATGCACTTGGCGCGGGTCGCTGTCGTGCAATAACTCCTCAAAATCCGCAACCAACGCAGAATCAAAAACCGCGATTCGGCCTGCCTTGTCCTTCGTGTGCGATTGACCGCCCAACAACAAACGCGACAACTCATTCGGGGAATAAGAGCGGCCGTCCGAGTCCATCATATCGAGAGAAAGCTCGAACCAATCCTCCCCGCTTCCCGTAACAGCCAGATGAGGTTCGATGCGCTCAACCTCAGAAGTCACATACTCAAACCGCTCACCCAAAGACACCTGAAACTCTTTTTTCAATCCGAGATAAGGCCCCCCAAAAAACATCAAGATGTCCCGCTCGCCCCGCATCACCATCTCCCCCTTAGCGTCAGGCTCCGAAAATCCGAAACGCCGCAACCGATCAACCACTGCCTCAGCTTGAGGGCCGTCCGTCCCAAGCGTTCGCCGCGTCACCAAATGCTCGCCCGTCCTTCCCCCTCGGTACACCTGCGCATAAAGGAAGTTCAGCGATCCCTCAAAGTGGAGTCTTACCGAATCCTCGCGCCCCCCAGATTCAATACGGCGTGATGGGGTTGCTTCAGCTGGAAGGTCCTGCACCGAGGACTCAACAGCATCCACAACGTGGGAATCCAGTGCAGCCGCAAGCGCTGCATCCACTTCAAAATGCGCGGCAAAACCGCGCCACTCTCGCGCAATAAACGCAGCCCCTGCAGACCCCTCCATTCGCACCTCCTGCTCCAGAATAATCGCGTATGCAGGCGCAAGACCCGGGGCAACGGGACGCAAGCGATCATCGCGAAAAATCCAGCGCCCCTTGCCTAACTTCAACACCTCGGCGCCCGAGGGCCAGTCGCACCGAAGCCTCAAAACCTCTCCCTCAAAAGATCCCTCCAACCGCGGCTTAAACCCCTCACGTTCAATCCGAAACGGCCGAGTCCGCCCCTCCCAAACACGCCCTTGGCCCGCAAGCACCTCCACCAAACGTCCAATCCCAGCCCCATCCAAAACTATCACCGAGGGAAACACCTGTCCGCCAGACTCTGCCACCACCGCCCTCAGAAGTTGCGCGTCGTCGCGCCCAACCCGCATCCGCGTCTTCACCCCCTGCAACGGCGAGCGCCGCCCGTCCACCTCAACCTCAAAGAAAAGTTGAAGCGACCCCCTGCGAATGCGGTCCAACGGCGAGGACGGCAAAACAACCCACACCCGATGCGAAACCCCATCCTCGGAGGCCTCCTCAACCAACTCTTGAAACCGCGCCTCCACCGGATTCACCGCTAAACCCAAATCCTTCGAAGCCGCTGGCTTCTGTACAACCGTCTCAGCCGCCATCACCGACAAAGCGACGGCAACCGAGTGATGACAAATTGCGCCCCGCGAACGGGACATTGGGCACGTGCAAAGATTCTCAATGTCCGACTCCTTCCGAATCCGCAGTCCTGACGCAAACCCACGATCCCCCTCTCGGACCATCCCGACCACATCCAAATCCTTCCGCACCGCGCCGCTCACCTTCCCCGAAGCCAACAACCCTTTGCCATCCCGAAGGATGTGCTCGCCTGCAGCGGATTTCAGCAACTTCTCCGTCAACGTGACCATCGCATCATCACTCCCAACAAACAGTTCTCAAGCCTATCCCCCTCAACGTCCCCCCCCTTGAA
>JBIIXW010000034.1:0-26445 GCA_044347165.1 Chthoniobacteraceae bacterium | reverse complement strand
TCGAGTTGGTTGAACGTCTTGAGGAAGTCGACTGGGATGCCGGATTTTCTGGCGATGATTGCGAGCGCATCGCCACGTCGGACTTCGTAGGGGCCGGCGGGGATTGAGGCGACGAGGCGCGCATTTTTTGCACTGATTTTTTCTCCACTCGAACTCGGGGCGTCTTTTTGCGACGGCGGGTCGATAGGTTTAAAGCCGGGCACAGACCATGGTTGATGGTTGGCGTCGGCGACTTCCCAGCGCCATTGGACGGCGTTTGTGTAACCGGGTTGAACTCGTTGGAACGTGGTGCGGATTTGCGCGGGAGCTTTGAGCGAGAGACCGAGGGTAAAAAACGCGAGGGAACGGAGGAGGGAGGTGCCGCGGTTCATGCCTTGGAAAGTAAGTTGGCAAACTTGCGGCAGTAAACAAAACATCGGAGGGAGCGCGGAGCCACTCAGTGGCATGATGTTGCGCTTGCGGATGAGGGGCGGGGGGTGTGGAAATGGGGGGATGAACAGGTTCCCCTTATTTGTTTTGTGTGGTTCGGTTGCGTTGTTGCCGGTGGCGCTATGGGCTCAGGGAGCGGAGCAGAAGCCGGCGACGAATCCTGCTGCGGCGCAGGCTCCTGCAGCTCCGAAGCCGGCCCGTCCTCAGCCGCCGACGCGCCCCTTTGATGCCCCCGAGGCACCTCGGTTTGAGCGTTTGGATGGCAAGCCGGGGGTGGTACCTCCTCTGGACAAGTTTGGGGATTACGTGGTGGGTCCGGAGTATGTGCCGGCTCCCGAGACGAAGGCGGTGGAGGGGGTTCCTGAGGGGAAGTTGGAGCAGTTTGTGATGGATTCGAAGGAGTGCAAGCGGTTCAACCCGGGGATTGCGCGGAAGGAGTTTGGGGTTGTGGACCCGAACAATCCCAAGACTTTAATCGTTCAAACTCACGAGATTGATTATAAGCGGACCATTACTGTGTACGTGCCTGCGGGCGTTTCCGCGGGCAAGGAGTTGCCTGTTTTGGTGACGCACGATGGGCCGGGCATGGGTAAACCGGACAAGGGGCTTGCGCGGGTGCTGGACAACCTCATTGCCCAGAAGCGAGTGCCTGCGATGGTGGCGGTGATGATTCAGAATGGGGGCGGGGATGCGCAGGGGCACGAACGGGGTCGGGAGTACGATACGTTGTCACCGTTGTTTGCGGAGTTCATCAATGAGGAGGTGTTTCCGTTGGTGGAGAAGCATTGCGGAGTGAAGTTGACGAAGGACCCGGAGGGGCGCGCTACCATGGGGACCAGTTCTGGGGGGGCGGCGGCGTTTACCATGGCTTGGTACCGGCCGGATTTGTTTCGTCGGGTTGTGTCCTTGTCGGGAACGTTCGTGAATCAGCAGTGGCCGTTCAATCCGGAGACTCCTGATGGGGCTTGGGGGTATCATTCCACGATTATTCCGGCGAGTGAGAAGAAGCCGTTGCGGGTATGGATGTGCGTGGGAGACCGGGATAGTTTGAACCCGAATATCATGCGTGACGGGATGCATGATTGGGTGGAGGCCAATCACCGGATGGCGAAGGTGTTTAAAGAAAAGGGCTATCCGTATCAGTACGTGTTCTGTTTGAACTCGGGCCACGGGGTTGGTAACGCGCGCCCGCAACTGCTTCCCCAAGCGTTGGAGTGGGTTTGGAAGGGTTACTCGGCGAAGTAGCGGAGGGGTCAGCGGCTTGTTTTCGCCGGGTTGGCTGTTTCGGCAGCCCGGCGCTGTCTGAGTTCGTCGATAATTCGCTCAGCTTCTCGAAGTGATTCGGCGAACGGGGAGTTGGGAGCGCGGTTGCGAGTCGACTCGGTTTTATCGCGTGCGGCTTGGATGCGCGGATCGGACTCGGGTTCGAAGTTGTAGATGTACCAGTTTCGGTAATCGCGTAGGCGCTGGTATTTCTCGGCAGCTTCGTGGGCGAGGCGGTTGCCTTTGGCAAAGAGCACGTTTGCGTTTGCGGGTTTGCGTTTGAGGGCTTCGCCCAAACCCTCAGTGAATGCGGCCATGGAATCGTCGAAGAAGAAGTGAACCCGCGAGCTGAGCGCGTAAAATTCAGCAACGCGCGCCCGCAGGAGGGGTTGGATGCCCGGCAAATTTGCGTAGGTGTCCGCTTGATCGAGGTCGTAGTGGGCGGTGTTACCGGTTTTTTGATCGAGGAAATGGAGGGAGAGGAGCTTTTCGATTTCGGCGAGCGAATCTTCTCCATCGAGTCGGAGGAGGTTCTGTTTGGACACGCGGGTGGTGACTTCGAGTTGCCACCAGCGTTCGACATCGCTGGGAGTCGTTCCAACGGAGTCGAAGGATTGAAGGAAGGATTCGGTCGACTGGAAGGCTGCAAAGGATGGGGCGTTGGGGTCTCGGTCTTGGGCGGCTTTTCGGAAGGCGTGCGGATTCTCGGGCAGTTCTGCGAGCGCGAGAAGGAGGACCATTCCGAGTTCGCGGAGAGCGAGGAGTTCGGTGACGGATTCCGGACGCGTCGGGGCCGAGAGAAGTTGTTGGAAGGGGGGGAAGGAACCGGTGCGTCGGAGCGGTTGCGATTCGGGGAAAAGGTAGGGCGGGAACTGATGGAGCGCGGCGTAGGTGAGCCCGTGCACAAGAACGGGCGGTGGTTCTGTCAGGCCGGCAGCGGTGCGTCCGAGGGTTAGGTTTTGAAGCAGTGCGGAGGCAATGCGTTGTTCGAAGGCACCGGGAGCTTTGCAGGCGGAGGGGCGAAGATTGATTTGGAGATGTTCTCCGTCCGACTCGGTGAGGCGTTCTGTGACTTCCGGAACAGCGTCAAACTCGGGGAGCATTCCCGGCTCCGGGAGAAGGAGAAGGATAATGGGTTTCTGAGGTGCGATGGTCGGGGCGGGAGAGATTCGGAGGATGCGTTGGAAGGTTTCACGCACTGACTCCGCGCGGGAAAGGAGGGTGTTCCGTTCCTTTTTATCGAAGCCGAACGCAATGAACGTCCCGTTGGTGAACTGGGACCGGTTGGAAGCCGCAAAGATGGGACCGGACGGAGGCGGGGATGCCCGACACAGCACTCCAAAGACGAGCAGGGCAAGCAAGAGAGCAGGCCGAGAAGATCGCCACATGGACCCCGACTTTACACGGTCAGGGAGGAGCGGGGAAGTGACGGGTTGAATCAAGATTCCCCGATTGGAAACGGTCCGAAAGAATCGCTTTAGCCCTCGGGAGGAGAAGTTTGTTCGAGTCCTTCTCTCTCTCTGCGGGCGAGGCTACCCTCAATGGAGGTAGCCTTCTTCTTCGTGATCGGAAATGTCCAATCCAATGGTTTCCGCCTCAGCGTCAGGCCGGCAGCCCACCAACTTATCGACGATTTTGTACAGGATCACGGACGCCACGACGGACCAGACGAGAATCACGGCACCGGCTTTAAGTTGCTCGAGCCAGAGTGCGCCGTTGGTCTTCTCGAGGAGGTCAGTGAGCCCGGGATTAGCGTCAGGATCGGCTAGGACACCGGCGAGAATGGTGCCGACGGTCCCGCCGACCGCATGAACGCCGAAAGTGTCGAGGGCGTCGTCGTAATGGAACTTCGCCTTCAGCTTGGCGCAGGCGAACCAGGTTGTGACACCTGCTACTAATCCGATGAGCACGGCGCCGTTGGCGGTCACAAATCCCGAGGCGGGGGTGATGGTGGCCAGACCGGCCACAGCCCCAGAGCAGAGCCCCAGCACCGAGGGTTTGCCGCGGTGGAGGTACTCGATGACGCCCCAGACACAGCAACCGACCGCGGCCGAGAGGGTCGTTGCGACAAAAGCGGTCGTGGCGACGCGGTCGGCGGCACCTGCGGAGCCAGCGTTGAATCCATACCAGCCCACCCAAAGCATGCCGGTTCCCGCCATGCAGAGCACCATGGAATGGGGGGGCATCGGTTCACGGCCGTGTCCCCGACGTTTTCCGAGCAGAATGCAGAGAATGAGTGCTGACCATCCGCTTGTCATGTGGACCACGATGCCGCCCGCAAAATCGATAGCTCGGATGGCGGCATGCTCGATGTTCAGCAGCCCGCTGAACGCTCCGTCCTGACTCCACAACAGGTGAGCGGCTGGAAAGTACACCACAAACATCCAAAGAACACTGAAGAGCATGACCGCTGAGAAGCGCATGCGCTCTGCGACGGCCCCGATGGTCAGGGCGGGCGTGATAATTGCGAACGTGAGCTGATAAATCGCCCAGATGTTGTGGGAGGTCCAGTTGGAGTAAGGACCGGTGTTGTATCCAACGTCGCGGAGGAAGGCATGGGAGAGACCGCCCAACAGGCTACCGCCTTCTGCAAAACACAGACTGTATCCGCACGCCCACCAGATAACGGTCACGACGCCCGCCAGAGCGAGGCACTGGGCGAGAATGCTGAGGACGTTCTTTTTCCGGACCAGTCCGCCGTAGAAAAGGGCGAGGCCGGGAAGGGTCATGAACAGCACGAGAGCGGTGCTGATCATCATCCAAGCGTTGTGGCCCGGTCCGGGTTCACCGACGAGAGGCCCTTTTGCGGGGGTATTTTTGAAGTAGGCCTCGAGGTCTTCGAGGAGATTGTTCGCCCAGTTGTACCAGTCTTCTCCCTCGCCGGGCTCATCTGGAGCGGCGGAGGTGGCAGAAACGGAGGGAGCGGGCGTGGGGGCATTCACGGCCTGAACGCTCGCAGGGGCGGTCCCTGGAGAGGCGGAGGGTGCTACGGAAGATTCCGTTGGCGACTGCGCGAAAACGGCGCCGAGGAGAAAAACTGATAGGACGAGGGAGAACAAACGCTTCATGGGATGATCGGAAAGGACGACGATTCCGCTCGAAAGCGTGGATTGTGTCAACCGCCCACAGAGAGAGGGGTGTGTTTGAGAGGGGATGCGAGGATTGATTCTGATTTCCGAAAGTGTTCGGAGTGGATTGCATGGACACATGGGGTATCCGTTTCTTTTTGAGGTGAATGCTCGGCAGTGGATTACGGGCTTGCGCGAGCGGCTGGGGCCGGAGGTTGACCTCGGATCGGTGCCGGACGATGAAATCGACCGGTGGGTGGGGTATGGGGTGACGCATGTCTGGCTCATGGGTGTTTGGCCGACGGGAGCTGTGGCGAGGGGTGAGGCGTTGCGACATGATGGATTGATGTCGGCGTACAGCGAGGCGCTGCCTGGCTGGGAGGACTGCGATGTTGGGGGATCGCCCTATGCGGTGGAATCGGTGCGGGCCGACCATTTTCTCGGAGGCGACGCTGCTTTAGAGCGTTTCCGAATGCGACTTCATCAGCGTGGCGTGTTGCTTGTTTTGGATTTTGTACCGAATCACCTCGGCAGAGATCACGAATGGGTAAAAACGCATCCCGAGCGATTTGTGGGGGCGGTCGAGGCTTTCGAGGGAAGTTTTCGCGTTGAGACCGAAACGGGAGTGCGGTTTTTGGCGCACGGCAAGGATCCCTTTTTTCCGGGGTGGACGGATACGGTTCAGGTCGAGTACCGGAGCGCTGAGTTGAGAGAGGCGATGATGGCCATGTTGGAGTCTGTCGCGGACCGCTGCGACGGGGTGCGCTGCGACATGGCGATGCTGGTTTTGTCGGATGTTTTTCAGCGTACATGGGCACATCTCCCGCACTTGGGGGAAGCTGCGGAGGGGGAGTTTTGGGAAGAGGCGATTGGTCGGGTGCGGCGAAAGTATCCGCAGTTTCTCTTTCTGGCGGAGGCCTATTGGGGGATGGAAGAGCGTTTGTGCGGGGCTGGGTTTGACTACGCTTACGATAAGACGTTGTACGACCGCTTGGTGCATGATGACGCGGTGGGAGCGAGCGCTCACATCCTCGGCATGGGGTCCATGAATGCTCGGCGGGCGCATTTTTTGGAGAATCACGACGAGCCGCGAGCGGCGGCCTTGATTGGGGCGGACCGGATGAAATCGGCGCTCGTCGCTGGTTTCGCGCTACCGGGGATGCGCTTTCTTCATGACGGACAGAGAGAGGGTTTTCGGCGCTTTTCGCGGATTCAGCTCGTTCGGAGGGCGGTTGAGGCGCTGGACGAACGAGTCATGAGAACTCACGACGAAGTTTTGAGGGCGCTCGGTGAGAGCTGTGTGGGAGCAAATCAGGCGCAAGTGCTGGACCCGGTCTCGGCATGGCACGGTAACGACAGTCACCGCGGCTTTGTGAGCGTGCTTTGGTGGGATAGCGAGCGGCGGGACTTGGTCATCGTAAATCTGGCCGCCCATGAAGCCCAGTGCCGTCTCGTGATGGATTTGCCCGACGGGATGTGGGTGCTTCGTGACCGGTTGGGTGAGGAGGTTTGGGAGCGCTCGGGACGCGAAATGCGGTCTGAGGGTTTGTTTCTCAACTTGGCGCCGCGAAAGGCGCAAATCTTCTGTCTGTCGCTGGCGGCGGAGGTGGGGAGCCACTAGCGGTGATGATTACGTGCCAAACCTTTTAACTGTTTCAAAACGTCCGATTCTAGGCACACTTTGTTGCTTGCCGGCGGGAAGCCGGCGCCGCGGATTATGATTTTCAATTTTATGTCTCGAGTCGTTGTTTTTGCTGCTCTTCTGCTGGGTTGTTTGCTCAGCGCGTCGGTTTCGACACTCAATGCTCAGGTTCCTGCTCCGGCGGCGGTGTCAGCCTCCGCTGCGACATCGAAGCACCGACTGATTTTTCCGAATGCTCCGGTGGCGGATTTGATTGCTAAGTATGAGGAGCTGACGGGGAAGCACGTCATTGCCGACAACAGCGTTCAGGGGCCGGTTAACTTGGTGATCAATCAGGAGCTTCCGAGTGATGAGGCGCTGAGAATTTTGGAGATTACGCTCCTCTTTAACGGGTTCCATTTGGTGCAGTCCGAGACAGATCCCAAGATTGTGAAGGCGACGGGGACTTCGCAGCCGCCTCGGCGAGCGGGATTGAAGATTTTGGTCGATCCGCAGGAGTTGCCCCCTGGCGAGGAAGTGGTGATGTATTTGATGAAGGTGAAGTTTGCCGATGTGCAGGAGTTGGCGAGCATCCTGCAGAATGCGATGCCCCCATCGAGGCAGGAGTACGCTCCGACGGTGGTTGCTTTGCCGAAGGCGCAGTCGCTCTTGTTGACTGAAAACACGGCGATTTTGCGGGGGCTCATTCGTTTGGTGAAAGAGGCGGATGTGAAGCCAGCGGAGGTGGTGAGTGAGTTTGTGGGACTTGAGAGGGCCGACGCCAAGGAGGTGGTGGAGAAACTCAAGGAACTTTTTGAGAACAAACAGGGTGGGACGCCAACGACGGCTCCGCGGCCGGCCGCTCCGGCCGTTGCCAATGCGGCTGGCGCAGCTCCCGGCACGGCGGTCGCGGCCGCCGGCCCTGCCAGTATTGAGATTAGCGGACTTTCTGAGGACTCAATCATTGTTGGCAAAGTGCGCCTGACTGCGGATATCCGCACCAACCGGATTCACGTGATTTCACGGCCCGCCAACATGGAGTTTTTGCGAGGATTGATTCGGGACTACGATGAGGACGCGAAGTTTGGGGCGCCTTGGAGCCGTGAACTCAAGTATGTTTCCGCCGGCGATATCCTTCCGGCGTTGGTTCAGGCGATTTCTGACCCGGGCGCGAAAGATCAGGGGGGAGCGCAGGGGACGCGCCCAGGTACGACACCAACACCGACCAACTCGTTCTCCTCTCTGA
Organism: Chthoniobacteraceae bacterium; assembly: GCA_044347165.1. Taxonomy (GTDB): domain Bacteria; phylum Verrucomicrobiota; class Verrucomicrobiia; order Chthoniobacterales; family Chthoniobacteraceae; genus JBEEPE01. The sequence continues at coordinate 18,818 of JBIIXW010000034.1, read as the reverse complement.
ACAACGGTGGAGGTTCGACGTTGGGTGCGAACCGGAATGGTGCGGGTCGGTCGAGCGGAACCCTTTCGCAGCAGTTGCGGACGGAAGAGCGTGACATCGTCCCAGAAACGCGTCTTGTGGGGAATGCAAGGATCGTCGCGGACAAGCGACGGAACGCGATCATTGTGATTGGGAGTGGCGAGGTGAAAGACAAGGTGGCGAAGATTTTGGACGAGTTAGACGTGCGCGCGCCGATGGTGATGCTCAAAACGATTATCGGGGAGCTGACTTTGTCTGATGATGAAAGCTCGGGAACAAATTATCTGCTGGGGAGTGGGTTGAAAACGAAGGCAAACTCCAATGGGACATTGGTGACGGACAGCAACGGTCAGTTGAAGATGAACCTTGTTGATTTGCTTGCCGACCCAAAGTTTACGAAGGCGCTGAATGCGGGGAACGGGGGCATCAGCGGGTTCGTCACCGCGGGCAACGCGATGACGGCTATCTTGAGTGCTTTGGAATCTACGAGGAAGTTTCGTGTGCGCTCGAGTCCGAGCGTTTTCACATCCAACAACAAGAAGGCGACGATTTCGAGCGGGGAGGAAGTAGCGGTTCCGACCAACATCCAGAGCGGCATTGGAGCGACCGCGGGCAACTCGCTCGTGACAAACTCGAGCATCAGCTACAAGGAAATCGCGCTGACGCTTGAGGTGATGCCGCTGATCAACTCGGACAAGGAGGTGTTTTTAGACATCGTGCAAGTGGTCGCAGAACGATCGGGAGACACGCTGATTGATAACAACCGAATCCCGACCATCGCGTCGCGAACGCTTCAGACGAGTGTGATGGTGCCAAATGAAGGCACTTTGGTGTTGGGCGGTTTGATTAAGGAGAGTAACGACAAGAATGTCTCTGGAGTGCCTATTCTCCAGCACATTCCCCTTATCGGTAGAGCGTTTCAGTCTTCATCCATTGTGAAAAAACGCACCGAGTTGGTAATTATCATCAAGCCTGTGGTGACTTATGGCAACGCAGAGGCGCTTGGGGTGCGGGACGACGTCGTCAAGGGGCTCGACTTGACGGGTCCTCCCGAAAAACCGCTGTTTCCTGGGAATCTCTCTGAAACACCGATGCCGCCGGAGCTTGCGCCGGTTTCTCGAAACGGGGTCAATCGGGATGCGTCGTCGGCCCCTGCGAAACCGTTCCTCTCACCGAAGGAACGTTCGGGTGGGAACACTCGGTAGTCGGCATCTGCAGATTGATTCGAAGGAGGGATTGCATGAGTTCGAGAGATGCATTGGCGGGGGTGCTCAGGGCGGCAAGGGTAGAGCCGGAGGATTTGGTTTCGGAACTGGCTTTGATGCGTCCTCCTGCGGGCGGGTCTTGGGCTATGGCGGTTTTGGATTCCGGCAAAGTGGATGAGATTCGCTTTGCGGAAGCGCTCGCGGGTTGGGCGCGGGTTCCGTATGTGGCCATGGAAAATCTGGCGATTGGGCGTGCGGGAGTCGGGATGCTGCCGAGTCGGTTTGTCTTCAAGCATCACATTTTGCCGATTGAGGTGACCGAATCGGGCGTGGTGAAGCTCGCGACTTACGATGTGTTTAATCAGATGCCGCGTCGGCTTGCGGAGCGTCATTTCAAGGGACGTTCGGTCCAGTGGGTGATTGCGGCTCGAGGACCGTTATTACGCAAGATTAAGGCGTTGTATGGTGTCGGGGCGGAGACATTGGAGGAGCTGCTGGAGAGTTCGGATCGTTATGACACGAGTGATGACCGTGAACTGACGCACGATTTAAACACGGACAATCCGGAGGCGAGTGTGCAACGGTTTGTGAATCAGATTTTGCGTGAGGCGATTCAGGAACGGGCGACCGACATTCATGTTGAGCCGCTGGAGCAAGATTTGCGGATTCGGTACCGGATTGATGGGATTCTGCATGAAGCAGCGGTCCCTCCGCAGTTGCGGCTATTGCAGAACGCGGTGATTTCGCGCATCAAGGTGATGGCGAAGATGGACATTGCGGAGAAGCGGTTACCGCAGGACGGACGCATTTCGATGACGGATGTCGGGGCGAATATTGACGTGCGTGTTTCGACGATTCCGACGGCTTGGGGCGAGAGTGTTTCCCTTCGTCTGCTTTTTAGAAATCACACGTACAACTTGGATCGGTTGGACATGACTGATCGTCAGTTGGGGATTGTGCGCGAGTTACTGGCGCAACCAAACGGGATTATTTTGGTGACGGGACCGACGGGGTCAGGGAAGTCGACGACGCTGTATTCATTTCTCTCAGCCATCAATGCGGTGTCGCGCCGAATCATCACCATCGAGGATCCGGTGGAATATCGGATGCATGGAGTTTCGCAGATTGAAGTGAAAGCGGAGATTAACCTCACCTTTGCGAACGGGTTGCGGGCGATTTTGCGTCAGGATCCGAATGTGGTGATGGTGGGAGAAATTCGAGATTTCGAGACGGCTGAGATTGCGATTCGTGCGGCGATGACGGGGCATCTTGTTTTTTCGACCCTTCACACGAATGACGCGGTGGGTGGGATTACTCGACTTTTGGACATGGGGATTGAGCCGTTCTTGTTGGCGAGTGTGGTGCGCGCATTTTTGGCGCAGCGTTTGGTTCGAACGATTTGCGAATCGTGCAAGGAGCCGGCGACCTATTCGCGCGAGTTGTTGGAGGAAGCGGGTGGCGATTTTCCCGAGGGGACCATTTTCTACAAAGGTCGCGGGTGTGACGCCTGCCGTGGATCGGGGTATCGCGGGCGAACGGCCATTTACGAGATTTGTGAACTGAGCGAGGGCCTGCGCCGGTTGATTGTGAACAAGGCGACGGGGACGGTTTTGAAGGAGCGCGCGGCGCAGGACGGCATGTTGACGTTGCGTCAAGATGGGTGGCGTCGAGTGATGCGCGGTCAGACGACCGTCGAGGAAGTGATTCGGATCACGCAGGCGGATGACGAGATGATGGAGTAGGTTTGAGTAAGATTATGGAATACAGACGTTTCGGACGGACAGAGATTCAGATGCCCGTATTGACGTGCGGGGGGATGCGCTATCAGCAGAGTTGGAGCGACATTGATCCGAAGACGGTGGAGGAGGCGGGGCAGCGAAACTTGGAGGCGACGGTTTTGCGTGCGCTGGAGTTGGGGATTAACCATATCGAGACGGCTCGGTTTTACGGGTCGAGCGAGATGCAGTTGGGGTGGCTTTTGCCGAAGTTGCCTCGGGAGAGGATGATTGTTCAGACGAAGGTGGAGCCTTCTGCGGATCCGAAACTCTTTTTGGAACGATTTGAGACTTCGTTGCGGTATTTGGGTTTGGACTACGTTGATTTGCTATCGCTTCACGGGGTGAATGATGAGCAGACGTTGGAATGGTCGGTTCAGAAAGGGGGGTGTTTGGAGATGGCTCGCCAACTTCAGCGGGAGGGCCGGTGCCGTCATGTTGGTTTCAGCACACACGGCACGAACCGCTTGATTACCAAGGCAATCGCTACGGATGGTTTTGATTACGTTAACCTGCACTGGTATTTCGTGGGTGAGTTGAACTGGCCATCGATTCAAGAGGCAACGCGGCGAGACATGGGGGTCTTCATCATCTCGCCGAACGACAAGGGCGGGATGCTTTATGCGCCATCGGAAAAGCTGGTTCGGTTGTGCGATTCGCTCTCCCCGATGGTTTTCAACGATCTGTTTTGCTTGGCGCGTCCGGAGGTGCACACCCTTTCGATTGGCGCTTCGAAGCCGGAGGATTTTGACGAACACGTGAAGGCGGTTGCTTTGGCGGACCGGGCTGACGAGTTGAGCCGTCCGGTGGAAGCGCGCTTGCGGGCCGAGTTGGAGTCGGTGCACGGGCGTGAGTGGATGGAGGGGTGGTGGAAGGGATTGCCGGACTACGACGCGTTGCCCGGAGGAGTGAATTTACAGGAAGTTTTGCGACTGTGGACGTATGCGAAGGCGCTTGATCTCACTCAGTGGGGCAAGATGCGTTACAACTTGATGGGGACAGCGGGACATTGGTTTTCGGGACGTGTCGGGGGCGATTGGGATTTGGATGCGCTGACGGATGCGATTTCAGGTTCCTACGCTTTTGCCGATCGGATTCGGACTATTCTGCCCGAGGCGCATGCGATGTTGCATGACGCTCCCAAGAAACGGTTGAGCGAGGGGGGGTAGGCTGATGTCGGAAAATCTCCCAGTTGAGGCGGGTGAGGGATTGGATTTCGTGGGGGTGGGATTGACGGTTGGAGAGGGGGTTCGATTGTTGCAAGACGTCAGTTTGTCGTTGCAGGGAGCAGGTGGGTTGGTGGCCATTTTGGGGCCGAGCGGATGTGGGAAGAGCACTTTCCTCAAGGTGGTTGCGGGCATTTTGGGGCATACCGAGGGGAAGGTGGTTTGGCGTGGGACCGAGTTGGGCGACGATGCCGATTTTGATGCAGGGGAGGTGGGATATGTGCCGCAGTTCAGCATCGCGCATGAGGGGTTAACGGTCGGGGAGTGTTTCGAGGATGCGATGAGGATTCGTGGTTTGGCGGTCGCGGGGAATCCCGATGCAGTGGAAGCGATCGCGACGCGTGTGGGGTTAGATGTTACGCGTCGGATTTCGGTTCTTTCTGGGGGACAGCGTCGTCGTTTGGCGTTGGGTTTGGAGTTGATGAGCGAGCCGGAGATTTTGATGTGCGACGAGGTGACGAGCGGACTGGATCCGCGGTCGGAGGAGGAGGTGGTTGGTCTGTTGCGTCAGGAGTCTGCGCGAGGGCGGTTGGTCCTCAACGTGACGCATAGCCTTCGGCATCTGGCGGTGCATGACGAGGTGGTGGTGCTGTGCGCGGGGCGGTTGGTTTACCATGGGGTCCCGAGTTTGATGGGGCACTATTTTGGAATCTCGGACATGGAAGAGCTTTATCCGAGGCTGGGGATGCGAGCCCCAGAGGAGTGGGCGGACTCATGGGCACGGAAGCGAGAGGGGTATGTGGTGGCGTCGCGGACACACGCTGGAGCGCCGTCTGCGGTGGTGGAGCGTTGCGTGGGGGGCTTTAGGGAGCAGGCGTCGGTGGTTTTTTGGCGACGGCTTCGGTTGTTGATGCGGGATCGTGGTGCGTTGGGGTTGCAGGCTGCGATGGTATTTGGATTTCCTGTTTTGGTGTTGATGTTCGCGCTGGATGGAATCCCAGGGTTAGCGGCTTTCAATGAGCGGTTTGGAGGAGCTGATATTGCTCGGCAGTTAGCGTCGGATTTGGAGAGTACGGCGAGCTATATGCGGGTGGGATCGTTGGTGTCGGGGCTAATTTTGTTTCAGGTGGTGCTGCTATCTTTGATGGGGGCGAATAATGCGGCACGTGAGGTATCGGGAGAACGGTTAATCTTTGAAAAGGAACGTTTTTCAGGATTGCGGCCTGAAGCATATCTCGCTGGTAAATCGGCATTTGTTGCGATGCTCTCGCTGGTTCAATCGCTCTGGATGGCGATTTTTCTGGGCATGTTCGTGGGATTGCCTGGCGATTGGGTGGCTCAGGCGATGTTGCTGGTGCTTGCGAACTTTGCGATGGGAATGGTGGCGTTGGGCGTTTCGGCTTTGATGCGGACGCCGGAGCAGAGTTCGCTACTGACGGTGTACCTCGTTGGGTTTCAGTTGCCGCTTTCGGGTGCGGTTCTCGCGATGCCGGACTGGCTCGGGCGGTTGAGTCGTCCTTTCATTGAGGGTTACTGGGCCTGGGCTGGGTTTGTGCAGACCTTCCATGACATGCGCCACTTTGATGCCGTGTTGAAGACAACCACGACGCCGGTGTGCAGTGTCAGCGCGTCAGTTGGGGTTCTCGTGTTTCATGTTTGTGCAGGCTTCCTGCTTGCGCTCGCGGGCGCGCGACGGTCGCATTGGGATTGAAGATGGGCACAATCAATCGCGCTGGAACCGAGATTTTTCCTGCACTTCGCGGACGCGGAGATGCGGATTTGGAGGACTACGAGCGTGAAGTGGTGGCGCGGGGGCAGGGCAGTAACTTGGCCTATGTGCTCTCCGTTCTGCCTCGGCATCGGCGGCGCGGGATGCGGATTTTTTACGCGTTTTGCCGGGATGTGGATGATGTGGTGGATGAGCCTGGGATGACGGATGATCAGCGTTCGGCGGCGCTGGAGCGCTGGGAGCGGGTGATTCGGGGCGAACAGCGGGATGCTGGGTACTTAGAGCGTGGCGTGCGAGAGCTGGTGTTGGCGGAGGGATTAGAGGAGGGGTGGTTACTCGGAATTGTTGAGGGGTGCCGGATGGATTTGACCAAGCGGCGTTATGAGACGTGGGAGGCTTTGCGGGAGTACTGCCATCGAGTGGCCAGTTTGGTGGGGATTGTGAGTGCGCGGTTGTTCGGGGGCGGTCCGGAGGTGGACGATTACGCGGTGAAGCTCGGCTTGGCGTTGCAGATTACGAATATTTTGCGGGATGTGAGGGAGGACTGGGAGCGGCATGGTCGCATTTACCTGCCTTCCGATGTGTTGCATCGGCATGGTGTGAAGGAGGAGGACATTCACGCTCTCCGACAGACGCCTGCGTTCGAGGCGTGTGCGCGCGAGATGGCGGAGTTGGGTTTCGGTTACTTTGAAGCCGCACGTCGCGCACTGCCGACGAGGAGCCGAGGCGTGATGGTGGCTGCCGAAATGATGCGGGCTTCTTATGAGCGCGTACTTGAGAAGATCCGAGCGGGTGAATACCGCGTTTTTGAAAAGCGCTTTCGGGTTCCCTTTGTCGAAAGGGTACTGCTATTGATCGGCGTGCTTTTGAGGTGTGCGAAGCAGCCGTAAGGCTTAACGCATTGCCAAAGAGGGGGATGTGAGAAGTGGTCTCAATGCGGTTTGAGTCTGATGCGAGACGTTCGAAATGGCCTTACGCCCTGAGCTCATCAAACTGTTTGGTTGCAATGCCGATCGGTCTGTCGAGCGGAATGCCTGCGCAGGTGAGTAGGGTGCCCAACAAGTCTCCCTGATTTCCCGAGGCACCGGTGATGAATCTGCCTGAGTTGATGGAGCCGCCACCTTTACCGGCGAGAATGAAAGGCAGGTTTGCTCGGGTGTGCTTATTACCATCTTCCAAGCCGGAGCCCCACATCATGATGGAGTTGTCGAGTAGCGTTCTGTCTCCTTCACGGATGTTCTGCATTTTGATGACCATGCGTGCGAATCGTTCAATGTTGAACGCAGTGATTTTGGCCACTTTATCCACCTTCACCGTCTCGTTGTTGTGATGCGTCTGTGAGTGGTGCTGATCGCTGAACCCAAGCTCTGGGTACGACACACCGTTCGGCGTCGAGCCAATGTAAGTGCTCACGCGGGTCGTGTCCGTTTGGAACGCGAGGACCATGAGATCGCACATAACGTCCATGTAATCGCTCCGCCGATCACCGTCTGGTATCACGATGGGAATGGGTACGGAATCGCTTTCACTCCGCTTGGTCGAAGTCACGCCCGCGTTCGCCTTAGCTGCCTCGGCCTGACGCAGCTCAATCGCCGCGATGCGGCGTTCGAGGGACCGGACGCTGTCGAGGTACTCGTCGAGCTTTGCTCGGTCTGATTGACCGAGTTTTCCGCGAAGGGATTTTGCGCCTTTGAGAACAATGTCGAGCATGCTGCGTTCGAGCGGGTCGCTGGTCTTTCGTTGGGCGGTTTTGTCTGACGACTCCGTGTTTTGGAACAGACGTTTGAGGACGTTGCGCGGATTGGTTTCTGCGGGCAAGGCTTGTGTTGGACCGCTGAAACTGCAGTGAGAGTAGTACGCTTCATGGAGGCCCTCCTGATTCTCCTTGTGCGTTTGGGGCATGGTCGCCAGTTCGAGCGATGGGAGGGGAGTGAAAACGCCGATGTAGTTTGCTGCGATCTGGTCGGCTGAAATCGCGATGTCGACTGTGTTTCGGCGGTCAGCCCGCGGCAGGCTCGCGGTGAGCCACGTGGAGAGCTCGAGCGCGTGGGGTGCTCCGTTGAATGGCGCGATCGGGGTTCCGGCTACGCCCTTCATGAGGGTGCATTGCGGGAGCACCGGGCGCAGTGGAGCGAGCGCTGGCGGAGGTTCTGAAAGAAAGGATTCGGGCGATGCAGGCCAGAACTGGTCCATGATGACGCCGTGCGGCATGTACATGAAGCCGAGACGAATGGGACGTTTTGTGGCTGCAGGAGCGCTTTTCTCGGCCCAGCCCATCGCATCGAGGAGCGGGAGTGAGAGTGCGGCTCCGAGGCCTTTGATGCTCGTGCGACGGTCAATCAACCAAGGTTTGTTCATGGGGCGGGGGAGTTAGGGTTTCGTGCGACGGTGGGTAAAAGGGTAACTGGTGACGATTTCAACGACGAGCGTTTGAAGTTTGGCGCCGTCGGCCGTGACTTTGGCGGCCATTTTGTCTGCGACGATGTCATCGTAACCTTCAAGCTGACGGCCCAAGGCGTAGGCCAGCATCTTCCCTGTCAGATTACGGGTCACTTCGTCCGCACGTTTAGCGATGATGGTTTTGAGTTCAGCAGGGGTTCGGAATGCAAACCCGCCTGGCAGTTCTCCGGACGCGTCAACTCGGCCGCCGGACTCGTCGAGCTCGCGCCATCGGCCGGTGGCGTCAAAGTTTTCCAATCCGAAGCCAATGGGATCGAGGATTTTGTGGCAGTTATTGCAGACGGGGTCTGAGCGGTGCAGTTCGGTGCGTTGCCGGAGTGTAAGCGATGCAACTTTCGCTTTATCCTGTTTCTCGAGGCTTGGGACGTTTGGAGGGGCCGGAGGAACGTGTTCTCCCAAGATTTGTTCGAGGACCCAAACTCCGCGGTTTACGGGACTGGATCGGTCTGGGAACGAGGTGGTTGAAAGCACGCCTGGCATGGTCAGGATCCCTCCGCGATTCCGTGAATCGAGTTGAACCTTTTGGAAAACAGTCCCGCTCTTGCGCGGTTTCATGCCGTAGATGCTTGCGAGCGCGTCATTGACGAACGTGTGATCGCTTTCGATGAGGTCCAGAATTCTCTGGTTTCCGCGCAAGACTTCCTCGAACAGCATGCGTGCCTCATCGTACATGGCACTGCGCATTTCGGAGGTCATCCACGGAAACTTTTGCGCATCGAACGTTTTGCCTGCGAGCTTGTTCAAGCCAAGCCACTGGGCGCCAAATCCGTCAAACAAGGCACGCGATCGCGGGTCTGCAATCAGCCGCCGCGTCTGCTTTGCCAGCGTCTCGGGTTCGTGAAGGCGTCCCTGATCGGCGAGACGGGCCAGCTCAGCGTCGGGTGGCGCGGCCCAGAGGAAATAGGAGAGGCGCGAGGCGAGATGATGGTCGTCGAGGGGAACAATCGCCTCGGAGGGTTCTTCATCGGAGGTCGGTGTGATGAAGAGGAACTGCGGAGAAACCAAGATGGCCTTGAGCACGAGGCGAATGGCTGAGTCGGGGGATTGCCCTTGGTCGGCCGCGAGTCGATGCACCTCCATGAGGACATCGATTTCGCTCGAGGAGGGAGGGCGTCGGTAAGCCACGCGGGCCAGGTTGGTCACGCGCTCCTTCGCCAATCCGCCGAGCGAGGCATCTTTCAGCACGGGGGTTTTGGCGACCACGGCGTTGGCAACCGCGAGGTATTGCTCCACGAGGAGGGGGGAGATGGAGTTAAGGTAACCGGCCCCCACGACTTCGTCGGGAAGTTCAGACGCAAGAGACGAATCGACGCGAAAAACATCGCGAAGCGTGTTGCCGTACTCGGTCTTGGTGAGTCGGCGAGGGACGAACGTTCCGGGGTCTTTTGGGCTGAGGTACTTCAGCAGACTAACCGCTTGAGCAAACGCATTTCTTTCCTCATCACTGGGCTGTTTCGTCGCCTTTTCGGGAGGCATGTCTCCCGCCTTCACGTTGGCGACCGAATCCTGCCAGAGTTTGCGGAAGTTGGCTGCTCCCGGGGTTTTGAAGGCGTACTGAAACGTGATGTCGCCCTTGCGCTTTTTGTCGCCGTGGCACTCCCCGCAGTAGTTCTTAATGAACGGTACGATTTGTTTGTCGTACGCCTGTTTTGCCTCTTTTTGTCGGAGCTCAAACTCGTCCGCCCCCTTTTGATCCAATTGAGCCCGTCCCACGGGCATTGACAGGGCTAGCGCCGAGGTGATGAGGAGGAGACGGGATAGGGGATGCATGTTCTGGCGATCGGTCTGGATGCAAAAAGGACGCCACGCAAAGGTGGCGTCCCCTCGGGAAAGTTTATGTTGGGGCCAACTAGCCTTCGATGAACGAACAAATGTATTCGCAAATCCCTTCGGAAACGAGGATTCGGAATCCGCTGTTTGCGGGCACGTCAAAAGCGCCACCTGCGGTGCAGACTTCAAAGTCAGGGGTGCCATCGAGATTTACCGTGCAATAGCCGGAGACGATTTCCATGCGCTCCGCTTTCTGGGTACCGAAGTGGTAGTCCCCTGGGTAGATGAGTCCGAGGGTCTTTTTGGAACCGTCTGGGAAAAGAACGGTGTGGCTGACGACCTTTCCGTCGAAATAGACATTGGCTTTGGTCACGGCGGTGACACCTGCGAACTCGGTTGGGATGGATGACATAGATGGGGGAGCGATAAACGAATGGGTGAGGGTGGGCAAGACGGGACGCAGTGCGCGCTTTCAGCGGGTGAAGCGTTTCCGGAGGTGGTTGAGGTAAGGCGCAGGGTCGGTCGGGCGACCGGTTGCGTTGGCGATGATTTCTTTGGGCGGGCGGGATGCGCCGACCGAGTGAACCGTTTCTCTGAGCCAACGCAGCAGTGGTTGATGGTCTGCGCGTCGAATGGCAGAGGCTATCCCCCTCAGAGAGTTGGCTTTTTGGAAAAGCTGCGCGGCATTCAAGTTTCCGAGGGTGTAGGTGGGGAAGTACCCGAGGCCGCCCATGCTCCAGTGGATGTCTTGCAGGCATCCCTGAGCGTCGTTCGGCGGAACTTTTCCAAAAAGTTCTTCGAAGGCTGCATTCCATGCAGTTGGGATTTGGTGCGTCTCCAGAGTGCCGTCGAGGAGGCGGCGTTCGATATCGAACCGGAGGAAAATGTGGAGATCGTAAGTGGCCTCGTCCGCTTCGACTCGGATAAACGAGAACTCAGCGCGATGGAGGTGTTGGATGAAGTCCGACAACGGAATCCTGCGCAGGTTTGGGAAAAGCTCACCTGCGCGCGGAAACCAACGCTCCCAGAACGCGGTGGATCGGCCTACATGGTTTTCCCACAAGCGGGACTGCGATTCGTGGATTCCGAGGGAGACGGCGCTTCCGGACGGAAGACCGAAGTCGGACGCAGGTAATCCTTGCTCGTAAAGGCCGTGTCCAGCCTCGTGAAGTACACCAAACAACGAGGAGGTGAAGTCGGAGAGGTCGTAGCGCGTGGTCAGGCGGATATCGTTTGGGCCGAGCGTGGTGCAGAAGGGATGTGCCGTCGTGTCGATGCGTCCGGCTTGGAAGTCGAAGCCGATGCTATTGGCGATTTCTCGGTTGAGCTGTTGTTGTTTTTCGAGGGGGTAGCGTCCGCGCAACAGATTTTTCGGGAGGGAGTGACTCCGCTCAACGGCTTGCTTCGCGATCCGCGAGACTCTGGGTTTGAGGTAATCGAAAAGTCCTGTGATGTCGCGAGCGGACGTTCCGCGCTCATAACCGTCGAGGAGGGCATCGTAGGGTTCATCAGCGAAGCCCCACAGGGTCGCTTTTTTGCGAGCGATGCGGACAACCTCAGCGAGATGGGGGGAGAATTGCGCGAAGTCGGAACGTTTTTTTGCCTCCGCCCACGCGTGTTTCGCGCGTGAGGTGACCTCGGTCTCCTCAGCCACGAGAGTGGTGGGAATCTTGGATGCGCGGTCTAGTTCGCGCTGCCATTCCGCGAGATTTGCAGATTGGGTTGGGGAGAGTCGCTCCGTTTGAGCGCGATCCAGCAGGGTGCGAAAGGATTTCCCCGTTAACAGCCCGTGCGCCTTGGTGCTGAGATAGGAGAGTTGGGTGGCTCGATACTCAACGGCGAGCGGGGGCATGTAGGTCTCTTGATCCCACCCGAGTGCCGAAGCTGTTGAGGAGATTAAGGCAACCTCGCGAGCCAGCTTCACGAGTGCCTCGTAGGAGATGGCTCCGATTGATGATGCTTTGGGTTTCGAGAGCGCATCGGTGGCCTGAACTGAGCGGGTTTTTCCGGTCGCCGAGGGTTGCTTGGAGGACATGGTCGGTGCGTTTTCTGGGTTTATTCGTACACGAGTTGCGCGGTAGCAATCGCGGCGGTATCCGATTTTACGCGAATCCAGTAGGCACCAAATCCATCTGGAAAGGTGTGTTCAACAGGGGTCTTCGTGACCTTGAATGCTCGGTAAGGAAGCCATACTCCCGTCCCATCGACATCGACTTCGATCGTCATTGTTGCTTCAAACGACGCTGAATGACTGAGAGTCAACGTTTTATGGTCGTATCCAGTCATGAGATACGGATCGGATGGGACTCCCGCCTCAACGGTGGTTTCGTGCCATGGTCCGCCGATACCGCGTGGTTTACCGAGCTTCCATAAATCGTCGATCACTCCTGCCCAAAGTGACGCTGATTCATCTGGGAGGGTGAGTTGGTGGGATGGGTTGACGGGCGGTTTTGGATCGGCGTTTGGGGCGGATTTAAGGCTCGAAGTGCTCGCGAGGAAGGTCAGGCCAAACTGGGACGCGTAGTCGTCAATTTCGAGTAAGTGCGTCGCGATGGGTCGCATCTTCGCGAGACCTTGCGCGTTGCGAGCGGGCAGTTCGAAAAAGGTTCCGCCGACATTCAGGAGATCGCGTTCTGTTGCGACCTCGCGACAGACACGTCCACCGGATTGTGCAGGAATGCCCTTGGCCCCTCGAGGGACGCGAAAGCGTTTTCCATCCTCCTCGAGAATGATGGATGCAGAATCTTCTCGGATGGAGGTCGGCGCAAACGGTGCTGCTTTGACGAGTGAGGCGCGGACGGACTCGTCGGTTTTCGATGCGAAGGCGAGTTGCGTGTCGAGGGAGTAGATGGATCCGGTGGGCGATAAAACGCCGAGGTGGTCGGGACCAAGGCTCCGAATGACCGCTCGATTTGCTGGTGCGGTGGCTTGTATCGCCGGGATACTGGCGAAGTCGGGATGATTTGAGGCGGGGCGTTGGTCGCGACGCGCAAGGTGAAACTGGGCGACAACGTCCTTCGCGGTTGCGTTTGTGCGCAAGCGAACCCAAGTGGGAAGCTTGTCGCCAGGCAGTTGCGTCGAGACGGATTCATGCGGATTCAAGGTCCATTTTTTCAATGGCTTCCACTCAGAAGTTCCGAGGAGATCCGCTTCCATGGTGAATGTAACGGGGGTGTCTGTATCGTGCGCGAGGTGAATCGTTGCCTGATCGAATCCGTTGGTGAGGAAGGGATCTGAGGGAGTCTCGGCAGCGACGGATTCGCGCAGCCAGACGGATCCGCGTCCAATCGCGGGACCGAAGGAACCGAGTGCATCGGGCGTTACAAACCAGAGATTGGAGTTCGATTGGGGAGGCGTGGCGTGTTCGTTTTTGAAAGAACGTTTGTTGAGAAACTCGTTTTTTGCGGAATCGTCGCATCCCATGACGATGCGCCCCTGCCACTTTGCAAAATCACCAATGACGCGAAGGTAGTTTGAGAGCGGAGTGATTCCGGCGGTGTTCTTGGCTGAAAATGTCGCAGGGAAGCTCCAAAAAGTGCCGTGCATGGTCATTAGCAGGTTGGCTTCCCCGATGTCTCGAATGCGCGGCCACTCAGTATTCCACCCGTGCGCGCCGTCGTAGGAGTGGCTGCCTTTTGGGAGCCTGAAGGAGTGCCATTTTCCATCGTCCAATAGCATCAAAATGATTGATTTAGGGTCCCATCCGACGGACCAAACACGCTCAGATTCTGCGTGCGTTGCGCCGAAGATTCCGCTGGGGCCGGTTACCTCAGTGAACTGGTTCCTTCGAACGGGCTTCCAGTCACCGGTTCCAGACCAGGTGCCAAGGGCGCCGGAGGGTACTGTGGGGTCTTTGACGACTCGAGGATCTCGATCTCCGTTGTTCGCGTAGATGACCTTTCCTTGCGCGGTGTAGAGACCTTTTCCGTGGTATCCGGGTAGCTGACTGTCGATGCCCTCGAAGTGATACGATTCCACCTTTGATCGGTCAGACTCTTTGAGGTTTCCGTCGCGGATGAGGCATTTTACTGAAAGCGAAGCAGGATCAACCTCATAGAGACCCTCCTCCATGGTGGCGTAGTAAACTTTGCTGGGATCTGAAAGATGGCGGGCTGTACCGGTGAGACGACCAAACATTTTTGACGGAGGAATCACTCGCACCTTTCGACTGGCGTCGATGACGTAGGGGCCAATCAACAACTGGTTGGACTCTCGGTGAATCAGGCGGTTTGCCGGCGTTCCTCCCACGCTTTCGGGACGAACGATTTGACGGAGATCGGGTGTGATTTCGTAGAGCTTGTCAGAGGACCCAAAAGGCAGATGTGGGCCGTAGGTAACTACCCACAGGCGATCCGCCCACGGAACGACGGCTCCGGTTCCACATTCGCCCTCTTTGTTGGAGGTCCGAAGGTGCGGGTAGACACCGGAAACTTCCCGTGGAGCGGAGCGAAGAACGGGAGATGTTAAAAGAACGAGGGCGGGGACAACGGTCAGCTTCGCAAGAAATCTCATTTGTGCGACAGGCTGACATGAGACGAGCTTCCGGCAAACTCCCGAAGGAGGTTTCGGATCTCAGCATTTGCGTCACCGTCAGGATGGGGCCGGATCACGGTAGTGGTCATGCTGATCGGGAGGGGGATAGCTTTGATCTGCTCCCAAGTGACTCTGGGGACTGTGCTTGTCGGCTTCCGAGGCCTGATTTTTCGGCGGAGCGATGGTCTAGGCGGGAAACAGCCGCACGAGATGGATTTGAGAGGATCGTGATCCGGCAGTTAGCCAGAGTTCTCCCTCTTGAATGCTCAGTTGCAGGTCCATGGTGCGTTCTGAGAAAGAGGCAAGCTCGGCTCCCGAAGATTCAGGGATGTGATCGATGGTGAGGTTTTCGATGCGGTTGACGCGGTTTTTCAGCTGTTCCCACCAAATGGAAGTGCTGTCGTGCAGCGCGTAGATGTGCATCTGGTCGGTGCGAGCGGTCACTCGCAGAATGCGGCGTTCGTCCGGTTGGCCAACCTCGATCCACTGAATGAGCCGTCCAGTGTAGTCACGCTGCCAGAGTGCGGGTTCATCCGGGTCCCAGATGTCGCGCGCGAGTTCCAAAGGGCCATGGTCGCCGTCCTCGGGCGCGTTGAGCGTGAAAGCGAGCAAGCGAGCCATCATGCGTTCGTCGGTTTCGGAGGGATGGCGGGCGATGGTGAGAGAAAAATCCGCGTAGCGATTCCGGTCCAGGTCGGCCAGTTCGATGCGGGCCTTATGGATGATGGCCTTCATTGGGGAGGGCGGAGATTAGCGAGGTGCGCCGAGCTTGGTAGCGATTTCGCAGCGCGGGATTGCAATTTTGCGTCGGGGCAACAGTTTTATTCATCCGCTCGCGGGTTCGCACGATGGTGTGGGGCGCGGCGGCTTTTTAACCTGAACCGCTTCTTGTGCGATGATTCATCCCACTGCAGTCGTTCATCCTTCAGCCCGGTTGGGCCAGGATGTTCTTGTTGGCCCTTACACCGTGATTGGAGAGGGGGTTGAGGTCGGTGACCGAACCCGTCTTGGATCGCATGTTGTCCTTGAGAAGCACTGTGTCGTTGGCACGGATTGCGTGATTGGTGCGGGATCAGTGATTGGTGGTGATCCTCAGGACTTAAGGTTCGACTCAGGTTTGCACTCGTTTGTGAAGATTGGAAACCATTCGACGCTGCGCGAGCATGTTACCGTCCATCGAGCAACAGCCTCTGGTGCGTATACTTCTGTGGGAGATCGTTGTTTTTTGATGGCCGGCTGTCACGTCGGACACGATGGCAAAGTCCGAGACGGAGCCATTCTTGCGAACAATGTTCTGCTTGGGGGGCATGTTGAGATTGGCGAGAAAGCGTTTCTCGGCGGAGGGTCGGTGTTTCATCAGTTTGTTCGTGTCGGCAACCTCGTGATTTGTCAGGGCGGCAGCAAGTTTAGCCGCGACATTCCGCCGTACCTGATGGCTGCGGATTTGAACGGCGTGATTGGGTTAAACGTGCTCGGGCTTCGTCGGGCGGGTTTTGGCACCGAACAGCGTGCCATTCTGAGGAATGCATTCGCGTTGCTTTATCGGCAAGGCATGAATGTGACGCAGGCGCTTCAGATTGCGTCGCAAAAAACGTGGCCGCCCGAGGCGGAGCTATTTTTTGATTTTGCGAGGACCTCCAAGAAGGGGATTTGTTTTCGGCTCGCTGATCGGCGTGGGGGGACGGTTGGAGAGGGAGAATTGTCCTGACCAGCATGGCTCGGGAAAGCATTGTGTCCAAGAGGGCCCGCGCCGTGCGGATGCTTGATGCACTTCGCGATGTGTATCCTGAAGCGCACTGCGAACTTGCCTACGAAACGCCGCTGCAACTTCTCATTGCGACGATTTTATCAGCCCAGTGCACGGATGCTCGTGTGAACAAGGTGACGCCTGCCTTGTTTCAGAGATGCGGCACGGCAGCGCAGTTCGCGGAGATCGATTTAGAGGAGCTGGAGCGTTTGATCCACTCCACTGGATTTTACCGTGCGAAAGCGAAAAATATTCAGGGTTGCTGCCGAGGACTCGTGGAGCGGCATGCGGGCGAGGTGCCGAGTACGCTTGCCGAGTTGACGGCGTTGCCGGGCGTTGGCCGAAAAACGGCGAATGTTGTCCTCGCTGAAATCTTTCAGCGCTGTGAGGGGATTGTGGTTGATACCCACGTGCTGAGATTGTCGCGTCGGTTCAAATGGGTGCGGGGGGCTCAGGCTGAGTCGGTTGAACAGGAGTTGATGTCGCTCCTCCCCGAGGCTTACTGGTTGGGGATTAGTCATTGGTTGATCTGGCATGGGAGGCGTCGGTGTGAGGCTCGCCGTCCCGACTGTGCGGGTTGCGAGGTGAGGGAGATTTGCCCTTCTTCGGCAGGTTAAGGTGGCTTGACTCCGCCCCGTCCCTGTTGGAGCATCCTCGCCTCTGGTTCTGGTGAGGTGGCTGAGTGGTCGAAAGCAGCGCTTTGCTAAAGCGCCGTACTCCAAAAGGGTACCGAGGGTTCGAATCCCTCCCTCACCGCCAGATTCTTGCAACTTGTAGCACGAAGGGTCGCGCTGAAGTTCACCGTTCTCTGGGGTGTTTGGTTCTTGCGGAAACTCAGCGTAAAACTTCGGTCATGGCTTGGCCGTACCCAGTGAGTTCCATGTAGGCATTTCCTTTGCGTACACCGCGTTCCTTCACTTCACAGGCGCCTTCCCAGTAAGACAGCGCGCGCCCCAGTTTGCTCGTGATCTCCTGAGCCGAAAATCGTGGAACGATGTCAAACGCGTGCTGCGAGCCTGATTCGGGGTCGGTACATTCCAGAAGGAGGCCTCCGGGGTATGTGGATCCGCTCAAAGGACTTTTCCAGACACCCTTTGCGGTGAGGCGAAATGCGTCGGTTCGGAATGCTCGCAGAGCGCCGTCGAGTCCGATCCAGGTCAGCTTGGATGCTGGGTCCGGTGTCCCATCGGACTTCCGAAGCACGTAAACCATGATTTCTCGGCCGTCGTCCAGTTGGATTCCGAGCCAGTCCCAGCCGACCTGTCCGGGATCGAGTTGGCTACTGCTGATTTCGTGATCCATCCACGCATTGCCGGTGACGTTGAGGACGGGACGGTTATTCCGAATGAGATGTCCCTCGGCCCGCAGGCGCGAGTAGGTGATGTAATAGCTTGCTGCGCCAGGGGATGCTCCTTTTTTCGAGACTCCGTTTTCTCCGAATACAACGAGCGGCTTGGTGGGGATGAGTCGGAGTTTCAGATGGTGAGTTCCTCGGATGCGTCCGTCTAACAGGATGGGGGAGTCGGGCTCTTCAGGAGATTCCGCCCGCAGACTCCAGTTGCCGTTCCGGATGTCTAACCGGTCGGTTTGAGCATCAGCATCCCACCCGCGCCGATTGACTCGCTCGTCGTGTACAAACGACTTTTGCTGAGCGTCTAGAAGGGCGGTATGCGCGAGATGCAGCTCGGCATCATCGAACAGAGCTTTCGACGGGCGAACTTTCCCGAAAGCGGTCGCTCGTCGAAAGAAGGTGATTTGGAAACCATGGAACAGTCCGGCTTCGTCGGAGAGGTGCCCTGTGACATACCACCACTCCAGCTTGAAACCGGGGTGCGCTCCGTGATCGCGAGGAAACTGCGGTTTGAAACCGATTTTCGGTAATAGGAATCCTTCGTGATCTCGCGGTTCGTCATCCGTTGAACCGGTTTGGCCTGAAGCGTTTAGTCTCCAAGAGAGTGCAGTGGCGGCAGTGGCGCTCGACGACAATGCAAGAAAGCTGCGTCGGGTGAGTTCGGGGGGCGCTGGCTGACTCGGCGTTAGCATTTTGCAAGGAGGGTTAGCTTGTGTCGCGCGGTCAGGAAGCCGGCCAAGGCACCTGCTCCGGTGATTCCCACCGCGAGTGGAACAAGGGTTCGCCAAGGGATTTGAAAAATCAGGGTCCAGCCGAAGGTTTGGAAGTTGATGATGAAAATGAGGACCGCTCCCAGCACGAGTCCGCAGGCCACGCCGAGCAAGGATCCAAAAAGGGTGAGCGTCCCAGTTTCCCACGCGGCGCCCCGAGCTAAGTCAGCTGGAGGGCAGCCCATGATTCTGAGTGTGTCCCATTCCTGGCGCCGTTCGCCGAGAAGGGTTGAAACGGTCAGCGCGAGGCCGCCGAGAGCGACTGCGAGTCCAATGATTTCGAGGGCGTGCGTG
>JBIIXW010000235.1:0-2576 GCA_044347165.1 Chthoniobacteraceae bacterium | reverse complement strand
TGGTCCTGAATCCATGCGCATGCAGTGGTCCGTTCCACTCGCATTCAACCCCGACCACACGCTCAATCCCATGAAGGTCCTTGAGGAAAGGAAGTTCCGATGAGCGCACCTTCCCAGCCTTCCGCGAAGGAGCGTCTGTTCGAGCCCTTCTTTGACACCATAGACGCCACCGTACTCATTCCGTCCGACCTGCCGTTACATCAAATCCCTAGCCTGACAAACGCACGGCTTCGATTTCCCCTTCAACTGGAACCGTACGCTTCCCTGCTCGATCACCTCCGAGCCAGCGACCACGCGCCAGCCTCAGGCCGCTTCGGCGCATTCTGCGACAACGTCCTCGGAATGAACTGGCTTCTTCCCGACGGCCGACGCGTGCGCATCGGAGAACGAGTCGTGAAAAGCACCACTGGCTACGATTGGTTTCGCTTCCTGCTCCACACCGACGGTCGCTTCGGACACCCCATCGATTACGTCATCCGCCTCCGCCCAGATTGCGGTTTCTGGTTGTCGGCCTCTTTCACAGGGGCTCCACCCAACCTACGAAATCTGATTCGGCTCCTGCTCACGGGGGGGTGGATGCATTGGTGGGACAGTGTGGATCTTCTCGCTGACGCTTCCACCCAGACGTGCCGCGTGACCGTCAACTGCCCCGAAAACGAAGCCAGTCTATTCGAAGGAGAACTCGCCCGCGTCGCAACGTGCTCAGGCACATCACTCTTCCTCTCCCGCGAGTCCGGCCCACCCCTCGACGGATTGCCCGATCTATCGGTAAAAACCACACCGGACCGCGCCGCCACGCTCGCTCATCAACTGGTCGGTCTAGGAATGCGCACCGTCACGATGTCATACTGCGGAGTGATCCATGCCTACACTGGCGCTCCCGATTCCATTCCCGCGTTGGTAGCTCCGCTGGAAAACGAGCTTCACGCAGAAGGAGGCCACTGGATGTCGAGACACCATCCCGCAACCACCTGCTCGCCCCTCGAGGAACCGTGGCTGAAATCGCTCCGCCAATCCCTTGCCCTGTGACCCATGACGGACCATCCGGCCACACCCCTGAACGGTTCAGAAAGACCCTGCCAGTCAGACCATTCAAACAGCGCGGAGCCGCATTTTTCAAACTGCACGCACTGCGGCTTTTGTCTCGCCGTCTGCCCAACGTACCAACTAACCGGCGATGAAAACAACTCGCCCCGTGGGCGCATCCGCCTCTGGACCGACGAACACAACGGTTCCCTCATGCCCGACGAGTGGACCAACCATTACACCGCCGAATGCGTCGGATGCCTCGCTTGCGAAACCGCCTGCCCCGCCGGTGTGCCGTACGGCCACCTATTTGAGGAGACGCGGCACGCCCACGTCCAGCAACGGCGCCACGAACCCGGTCCGCTCCTCCGATTAACCGCCGCGCTCGCATCCAAACCCAACCTGATGGGTCTGGCAGCACTTCCCCTTCGCGTCGCCCGTTGGTCAGGTGTGCCCATCCATCCCCTCATCCCCCCAGGTAAACCTGCCGCTTTCGAAACCACCGCCAGTTACGCAAAACGCCTCGTCGCAATCCATCAGCCCAAAGGCCCTAAAGTAGCCCTCCTCACCGGTTGCTTGATGGAATCCGTCTTCCGCGAAATCAACTTCGCAACCGTTAGAGTGCTGATTGCACACGGTTGCCATGTCGAAGTTCCGGAGAACCAAACATGCTGCGGCGCCTTTCAAGACCACACCGGAATCGGCGACAGCGGCAACCTCCAAACCCAAAACCGCACAGCGTTTGGAACATCAGCATTCGACTTCGTTGCAACCAACTCTTCAGGATGCGGTTATGCGCTCGCGAAAGCGCTCGCCCCGGACACCAAAGTGACTGATGTACTCAACTTGCTGGGCCAAATCGGCTTGCAGAAACGGCAGTCTCCCCGCCCCAAAGCGCGCCTTTACGTCGATCTTCCCTGCCACCTCGTTCACGGACAAAAGGTCTCCATTCCACCCGAAGTTCTCGATGCCACCGGAATCCCTTGGGAGTTCGCACCCCGAGCGAACGATTGCTGTGGCTCCGGCGGCGTCTACAACCTCGAAAAACCGGAAAATGCCCAAGCCATCCTCCACTCAAAATCCGCGTTTCTAAATCAAGCCGCCGGCTCCCCGGTCATCCTCGGTACCGCCAACCACGTCTGCATGATGCAATGGCACAGCGCCGGAGTCCTCGGACTCGTCCGACGCCCCTACCAAACCCGCCACATCATCCAACTCCTCGACGCAGAAACTCCCATCGACCTCACCTAAATCAACAAAATCATCGGCAAATCCGCCAACATATCGCATCCCCTCACCATGGACGCCTTCACAACCGACTGACTTCTCGACGCCCTCACCCTGCCCCCGTTGCGCAATAACAAGCGCCCCCCTGATTGGTTATCTTCAAAAGCCCCCCTCGGAATGAACCGCCGCCTCCTTGCCCTCGTTTCCGCGCTCGCCCTGACGGTGCAGGTAACCCTCGCCAATGAAGTCATTTTCTCGCGCGACATTCTGCCCATCCTCTCAGACCACTGCTTCCAATGCCACGGACCCGACGCAAAAGAAGG
>JBIIXW010000139.1:0-8607 GCA_044347165.1 Chthoniobacteraceae bacterium | reverse complement strand
GACTGGACGATTTTGAGTCTGGGCTGTGCCCCGGGGACGGGTCTGAGGTGTCTCGAAGCCTTCCGAAAAGCTGTTTTCTATGAACCTGAAGGATATCAAAGAGTTGATTGCCCTCTTCAAACGCAATGATTTGACGGTTTTCAAGCTGGAGCAGGAAGGAGTGAAGATCACTCTGAAGCGGGGTGCGGATGGAGCCATGACGGTGCTTGGGGGTCCGGTTGCTGCCGCTCCGGTATTGTCTGCAGCACCAGTGGCCGTTTCTGCTCCCGCGCCGGCGGCTGCGCCTGAGGCGGTGGCCGCTCCTTCGGGCAAGGAAATCACGTCGCCCATGGTGGGAACGTTCTATTCGGCACCCTCGCCGGATTCGCCTTCCTTTGTATCGGTGGGTCAGGCTGTGACTCCGGATACGGTGATTTGCATCATCGAGGCGATGAAGGTCATGAACGAGATCAAGGCGGAGGTGTCGGGGGTGGTCACAGAGGTGCTGGCGGAGAACGGCAAACCGGTGCAGTTCGGTCAGGCCTTGTTTCGCGTGAAGTGATGTGAGTCCGGACGGCTCCTTCGGCGCGTGTTTGGGGGGGCGTTCATTCCAAGACCATGTTCAACAAAGTTCTCATTGCGAACCGAGGCGAGATTGCGCTTCGGGTGATTCGTGCTTGTAAAGAGTTGGGAATCAAGACTCTGGCGGTTTATTCCGAGGCGGATGTTGATTCCTTGCACGTGCAGTTGGCGGATCAAGCCATTTGCATCGGGCCCGCCCCGAGTGCGCAGTCGTATCTGAAAATCGATCGAATCATCTCGGCTGCGGAGATCGGGAACGTGGACGCGATTCATCCGGGGTACGGATTTTTGGCAGAGAACGCCCATTTTGCGGAAGTCTGTGCGAGTTGTGGCATCAAGTTCATCGGGCCTCCTCCATCGGCGATTCGGGCGATGGGCGACAAGAACACGGCGCGTGCGACTGCGAGGGCGGCGGGCGTTCCAGTGACGCCCGGTTCAGATGGTTTGGTGGAGACGGAGAAGGATGCGATGCGGATTGCGCGCGAGATTGGTTATCCGGTGATGATTAAGGCTGTTGCGGGTGGAGGTGGGAAGGGGATGCGACCGGCTCACAACGAAGGTTCTTTGGTCCAAGGCTACCGTGGCGCGCGGATGGAGGCGGATAAAGCGTTCGGCAACTCGGGCGTGTATTTTGAGAAACTGATTGAGAACCCGCATCACATTGAGTTTCAGGTGATGGCAGACTCGCACGGGAATGTGGTGCACATCGGGGAACGCGACTGCTCGATGCAGCGTCGGAATCAGAAGATTATTGAGGAGTGTCCGAGTCCCTTGATGACCGATGAACTACGGGAACGGATGGGTGAGGCGTCGGTGCGTTTGGCGCGGGCGGTGAACTACGAGGGGGCGGGGACGATGGAGTTCTTGGTGGATAACTCGGGGAATTTCTACTTCATGGAGATGAATACGCGGATTCAGGTTGAGCACTGCATCACCGAGGAAGCGTACGGGATTGATTTGGTGAAGGAACAAATCAAAGTGGCTGCGGGAGAACCGCTTTCGCACTTTGTAAAAAATGCGAAGCGCAAGTACCACGCGATTGAGGTGCGGGTGAATGCGGAGGATCCCTTCAATGGATTTGCACCGTGCCCGGGCCGGATTGATCTGTACTACGCCCCCGGCGGACGAGGCGTCCGAATCGATTCGCACGCGTACACGGGCTACACGGTGCCTCCGCATTACGATTCCATGATTGGGAAGGTAATCGCGATGGGAACCTCGCGTGAAAATGCGATCGCTCGGATGCGGCGCGCGCTGGGCGAATACATCTTGCGCGGGATCAAGACGACGATTCCTTTCCAGCAGGCCATCATGTTTGATCCGGATTTCGTACGTGGGCAGTACGATACGGGATTCGTTCAACGGTTGATTGATGCGCGGGGGACGGAGTTCGGTAAGAAATAGGCGCCCTAAAACCAATCGATTTCATCCATCATGAGCACTCCTGAGATTCCCAAGAAGGGTCCGTATCCCGTTAAGGTGGAGGCCGGTAAGACGTACTACTGGTGTTCCTGCGGAAAGAGCGCGAGCCAACCGTTTTGTGATGGGGCGCACAAGGGGTCTGAGTTTTCGCCGAAGCCTTACAAGGCGGAGTCGGACGGGACGGTTTACTTTTGCGGCTGCAAGCACAACAGCGCGGGCGTGATGTGTGATGGTGGACATTCCTCGTTGTGAGGAAGCGTCGTCGAAGTTGCTCCAACTTTTGCTCCGATTTCAGGCGCTGCGCCATGGCGAGCGGACTTGTACGGTTGGATGCCTACAGCGGTTGAAAAGTTGATCTCTGTCTGATGGAACCGGCGACCTACTATTTGCATCAACTGAGTCCCTTTATCATCCGTCTCGGTGAAGGGTTTGGTTTGCGGTGGTACGGCTTCATGTATGTCGCGGCCTTTGTGTTGGGCTACCGACTCTACCGCCATTTGTCCGCACGCAGCTTGAACCCGATTGCGCCGGAAAAGGTGGATGACTTCATCACGTGGGCTGCGGTGTTTGGCGTGCTGCTGGGAGGACGTCTCGGGTACAAGTTGTTGTACGATTGGGACAATCTGGTGGCGGACCCCGTTTCGCTGGTGCGCGTTTGGGAGGGGGGGATGGCGAGTCACGGCGGAATCCTCGGACTCGTGGCGTACACCTACTGGTACGCGAGGCGGCACAGCGTGTCGTGGACGGGCATTGGCGACAGTTTGGTGACTGTTGCGCCGGTTGGTCTGTTTTTGGTGAGGATGGCAAACTTCATCAATGGGGAGTTGTACGGGCGTCCGAGCACCGTGGCGTGGTCGGTGCAATTTCCGGGGGAGTTGAAGGATTCATTGCCGGTGCTGGAGCGGTTTCTTGCCAAAATGGGGCTGCCCATGGATGCCGGTTCAGAAGCGATTGATCGTGCGGTGCATTCCGCGGAAGCGGTGCCGGTTCTCAGGGAGGTGCTCACGCCGCGTCATCCGTCGCAAATCTACGAAGGGCTGTTGGAGGGCGCGGCGTTGTTTGCGATTCTTTGGGTTCTGCGAACCCGCTTTGTGGTGCCGCGCGGGGTTTGTACCGCGGTGTTTTTTATCTGTTACGCCGGCTTCCGTATGGTGGGGGAAATGTTCCGGCAACCGGAGGACTTCAACTTCGGGATGAGTCGCGGCACTTTCCTGTCCCTCTTTCTGATTCTCATTGGAATCGGCTTTTTGGTGGATGCGCTTCGGCGGCCCGACTGGGAACGTGCACACCGCAGGGAGTGAGGCGTAATCAGTAGGTCGACGGTTCAGTTCTCTCTGCGCGGTAGCTACTCCGCCGGTTGCGCATCCTTGAATGGGTTGAAGACCTTGATGCCGGGTCGGAGAAAGTCTTTGTCGTTGCCTGTCACGATGGTGAGACCATGCCGGCGTGCGGTCGCGGCGATGTAGCCATCCTCCACGGGCATTCGGTGGCCGACTTTCTCCAGCAGGTGTTCTTGCTCCGCCCACACATGCGCCACGGAAACGTTAAAGCCGTGAATACGGCCATGCATGGCGTCGATGAGTTTCGTGAGCCATGCTTGCAGCGCCCGCCGCTGGCGACCCTCCTTGCTGCGTACCCAGAAAGCCAGTTGCGCGATAACAATGGCGCTTGTGTAGCAGCGATCTTTCTCCCGCTCTAGCCAAGCGATCACGCGCGGATTGCCGTTTCGCTTCGCCGGTTGGCAGAGCACGTCGGTGTCGAGAAGCCAGCTCACAGTTTACGGCGTTGGGGTAGTTCACGCCGCCGCGGCGGCACATCGTCCATGCTCACAGGGCATTCCTTGAGAACAGCGAGCCAGTCGGAGTTTGTAGCGATACGACGGAAGACGAGTGTGTCCTCTTCTGGGTCGAACTGCGCGTCGAAGTAGTCGCCCGGCACTGCTGGCGCTAGGGCCGCAGGAACAGTCAGGCGGCGTTTGGAATCGAGCGTGACAATCATGGTGGGATAATCCCACTGGCACCTTCAGTAGACAAGCCCACAGCTTCTGCTGATTACTCCGCCCCGTTGCCGCTCAATCCTCGAGAGGGAGGTCGCTTGAGAAACCAACGTTCCCCGCGAATCTGACTGGGCGGCCTGCTTGAGGGATTTTCGGAACGTGAGTTTCTTCTCGCTGAACGCCGCGCCGACGTAGGATTTCACAAACCCAATTGTCGGGTCCGCTGCCAGAGGTGACAGCGAGACACTTAAAGACGGCAGGACGCGTGATTCGTCATCAGGAGGTGGAGGCGGGGGCGTTGGCTTGTGAAGGGGGCGCAGAGCGTTAGGGTGGTGTGATGAAGTTCGGAATCTGCAACGAGATTTTTCAAGGTTGGTCTATTGACGACACATTTGATCGCGCCGCAAAAGCGGGATACGACGTGGTCGAAATCGCGCCTTTCACCGTCGCAAAATCCGTGACCGAGATTTCGGCTGCGGAACGCATTCGTATTCGTGATTCTGCCGCTCGAGCAGGGGTTGGAATATCTGGGTTGCATTGGGTCTTGGTTCAAGCGGAAGGCATGTACATGACTCATCCCGATGCATCGGTGCGCGAGCGGACGGCGCGTTACTTCGTCGATTTGGTCGATTGTTGCGCGGACCTCGGGGGGACGCGGATTGTGGTGGGATCGCCCAAGCAACGGAACTTGATGGACGGAGTGTCCTACGAACAGGCGTGGGATTTTGCGAAGGGGACGTTCAGGGATTCCGTGAAGCGTGCCGAGGATCGAGGCGTTGTGATTTGTTTTGAACCGCTCGCTCCGAGCGAGACGAACTTCGTCAACACGGCCGCTGAGGGCCGGCGGTTCGCGCAAGAAATCGGAAGTCCGGCGATGTCGATTATCCTCGACGTCAAAGCGATGAGTTCCGAGGGGCGTCCCATCGCTGACATCATCCGAGAATCCCGAGGGGCGTTTGAGTATTTCCACGCGAATGATGCGAATTTGAAAGGTCCTGGATTTGGTGAGGTGGACTTTGGGCCGATTGCTTCGGCGTTGAAAGAGGTGGGATATAACGGCGTGGCGTCGGTGGAGGTTTTTGTTTTTGAGGAAGGACCGGAGCGCATTGCGGATGAGAGCATCGCGTACCTTCGAAAAACGTTTCGACAGGCGGGTTTTGCCGTCTGAGTGAGACATTCCTGCTGATTCGATTTTTCATCCAAACGTTCCACCGAAAATCCCTCCAAATCCCCCATGAACATCCTGACAAAATCCCTGCTGCTCGGTTTTGCGTTGGTGAGTGCCTCCGCGGTCCTTCCCGTTCTTGCTGCTCCTCCGGCGAATCCGGGCGCGTTCTCGAAAGGAACGGTTGCGGTGGGCGACGCCAACATTCCTTACCGGCTGTTCAAACCTGAAATTCAGCCGGAAAAAAAGTATCCGCTGGTGGTTTTCCTTCACGGAGCGGGTGAGCGCGGAGAGGACAATGAGAATCAGCTCCGTCATGGGCTCGCCACGATGTCGTCGCCGGAGTTTCAAGCGAAGGAGCCGGTTTTTCTGCTCGCGCCGCAGTGTCCAAACGGGCGCAAGTGGTCGGAGGTGGATTGGAGCAAAATGGAAAGTGCTTTGCCCACAGAGCCTTCGATTCCGATGGCGGGTGTGATGAAGATGGTGGATTCGCTGGTAGCCTCCATGCCAGTGGACGCGGATCGGATTTACATCACGGGGTTGTCGATGGGCGGTTACGGAACGTGGGATGCAATCTCTCGATGGGCAGACCGATTTGCTGCGGCGGTGCCGGTTTGTGGAGGGGGCGATGAGAAGCAGGCGGCTCGGTTGACGGGCATTCCGATTTGGTGTTTCCACGGGGATCAGGACAAGGCAGTTCCGGTGGAGCGGTCGCGCAATATGATTGAGGCGATCAAACGTGCGGGAGGGAAGCCCAACTACACGGAGTATCCTGGCGTCGGCCACAACTCTTGGGACAAGGCGTACGCGGATCCCGCTCTGTACGAATGGTTGTTCGCTCAACGACTTAGCCAGCGCGCAAAGTGAGCGAGAGTTCCGCGACACGACTCATTTTGGCTTCCGGTTCTCCGCGGAGGCTGGAGCTTTTGCGTGCAGCCGGATTTCAACCGGAGGTGGTGTCGCCGAAGGTTGCTGAGTTGTCGGGCGAAAGCGGTCTCGTTGCGGACCAGCTCGTTATCGAGAACGCGCGGCTGAAGGGGAAGGCGGTTTTCGACGCAGGAACGGCGGCGGGCGTGGTCATCATTGCGGCGGACACCGTGGTTGAGTTGGAAGGTCGGATTTTCGGTAAACCTGAGACAGAGCAGGAAGCCGTAACGATGCTTCAACAGCTTGCGGGTAAGGCGCATCGGGTGTTAACCGGAGTTTGGATGGCGTGGCGGAGGGGCTTGGAAGAGGATGTGTTTGAGGAATGGGTGGAGCGCACGGAGGTGTTGTTTCATGCGCGTGGTGAGGAGTTTATCAGGGCGTACGTGAAACGCGTGGAATCACTGGACAAGGCGGGTGGCTATGCCGCGCAGTCCGATCAAGGGGAGATGATAGCCGAGGTTCGCGGATCGTTTTCGAGCGTGATTGGTCTTCCAATCGAGCGAGTGACTGAGGTATTGCAACGATGGGGTCTTAATCCCTCTGGGATCACGGTGGTCAGCACGCGTGTCTCTTAATCCGTTATATGAGAGGGGATTATGGTTTCACAATCGGATGCTCCAACGCCCCGTGAATGATGTGGGGAGTCGCAACGGCATTCGATGCGAAGGGCCCCATCGGTGAGGGACCGTTCGTGTGAGAGACGCGGGAGGCTTTCTCGTTAACGGGTGCCGATATGTGCTTTGTACTCGCTGGCGTCGAGGAGTTCGGCGGGCACTTTTTCGGAGAGGGCGACCTTGAACAACCATCCGTCAGTGTAGGGGTGGGAGTTGACCAAGCCTGGGCTTTCGGAGAGAGCGGCATTGACTGCCGAGATGGTGCCGGTGACGGGTGAGTAAATTTCGCTCGCTGCTTTCACGGATTCAACAACGCACGCTTGATCGCCGGAGGTGACGGCTTTGCCCACTTTGGGAAGGTCGACGAACACCACATCGGTAAGTTCATTTTGCGCATGGTCACTGATTCCGACGGTGACGGTGTCGCCTTCAACAAGGAGCCATTCATGAGTTTCAGCGTACTTGAGGTTGGTTGGTATGTTCATGGGAGGGAGGATGATGGTGAATCGGCTGGCGTGACTGAATCGATGACAAGCGGGCTGAGAAAAAGGATGTGGAGTACTGAAACCGGAGGGGCGATTGCGAAGACGATGATTATCGTCGAAGGAAGGGAGGCTTGCAAACTTCCGCAGGAAACCGAGTCCCGCGAATATCGATTTCCACGACAGTTCCGACGGATGCCAGAGGGGCGGGAAGGTACGCGAGCGCAATCCCTGTTTTGAGCGAGGGCGACGACGTGCCACTCGTGGTTTCTCCAACGGGTTCGCCCTGATGCAGCACGGTGTAATGCGGACGGGGCGGCGGGGTTTTCCCCACGGTCATCAGTCCACAGAGTGTTTTCTCAGTGCCCTGAGCGAGCTGCGCGGCGAGCACTTCGTGACCGGGGAAAGTTGTGTGGTCTGCTTTTGACAGAGAGACAAAGCGGCTGAGTCCCGCTTCGATTGGGGTTTGTTGCGGGGAGAGATCGGATCCGTTGAGGGGGAAGCCCATTTCCAATCGTAGGGTGTCGCGCGCGCCCAAGCCGCACGGGATGAGTCCCCACGGTGCTCCGGACGCGAGGATGTCGGTCCAATGGCTCTCTGCCGCTGTGGTTGGAAAGATCAGCTCGAATCCGTCCTCACCGGTGTAGCCGGTGCGCGCAACCGTGATGGGGGATGTCGGGTGAGGATAGGTGGCAATGTGGTTGCGGCGCGGGAGTGTGGCAGGGTCGATATGGAGATAGTGCGCGAGCGTCGCAACTGCGGCGGGGCCTTGCAGGGCGAGTGCGGCGGCGGTGTCGCTTTGGTTTTCGAGGGTGACGTCGCCGTCGAAGCCGTCCTTGTGGGCGGCAATCCAGTTCCAATCTTCGTTGATGCGCGCGGCGTTCACCACGAGGAGAAAAGATTCAGGATTGGTCTGATACGCGATGAGATCGTCGATGACGCCGCCGGACGAGTTGGTGAGTAGGGTGTACTGACCTTTGCCCGGAGTGAGTTTGCTGAGGTCGTTGGTGAGGAGAGAGTTGAGGAAGCGTTTCGCATCTTTTCCGGATACATGGAACTCGCCCATGTGGGAGATATCGAAGAGTCCGCAGCGGGAGCGAACGGCTTCGTGCTCAGCGAGGATGCTCGTGTATTGGACGGGCATGAGCCAACCGCCGAACCCGATGAGCTTTGCTCCGTAGCGAGGGTGGACGTGGGCGAGAGCGGTGGTGCGGAGGTCGGGTGAATGGTCGGCCATGGGGTGAGATGATGGGATAGCGAACGGTCGCGAAGACACCTGAAAATGAGTCATGAAATTGGAGTTGAAGGGAGGAGCGGGTTGGTTATGGTTTCGGTCCTGCGCGGTTCAGCGAACCTTAGCATTGCGGGTGTAGTTCAATGGTAGAACGGCAGCTTCCCAAGCTGCATACGAGGGTTCGATTCCCTTCACCCGCTCCACTC
>JBIIXW010000138.1:0-8657 GCA_044347165.1 Chthoniobacteraceae bacterium | reverse complement strand
AAAACAAACGTTCCTCCCGTGTGCCGAGCATACAACCAGTTGAACAAGGCCGTACGAGCCCCGCCCACATGCAGGTACCCCGTCGGTGAAGGCGCAAAACGAACACGAACAGCTGAACTCATAGAACCTCCCAATCTGCCCGCCCTCCCCCCCGCGCAAAAGGCAAATCACTCCGAAAACCTCGCACACACAACAACAGCACCTTCAACCGCACCTCAGCCTAAACAGCCCTTTTCCGCCGCTCAACCGGTGGATGCCCGCGAACAGCGCTCAGCCCATCAGAGAGCCATCTCCCTCACCATCCGACAACACTCCAACCCACCCCCGAAAAAACACTCATCCCCATCAGAATCAATGCATTCAACGACGTTTCCAGTAAATCCTTAATGCCATTTTAACGCCACTGCCACATCCGAAACGCGCCCAGTCACACCTCTGTAACAACGCCCCAACACTGCCTTTTTATGTTTACAGAAACCCCGATTCCCGCACCATACCACCCTCAACCTACATCCCATGAATAACCTGTCTCTCAGCGCGAAATTTAGACTGCTCATCTCCTGTTTTGCCGCAGGTTTCTTGGTATTCGGGCTTTATAGCCTGTCCACCCTCAAAGACGTCAAGGTCAACGGCCCGCGCTACAAGGTCATCGCCCTCGGAAAAGATCTCCAAGCCGACATCCTCCCCCCGCCAGAATACATCCTCGAGTCTTATGCACTCGCGATGGAAATTCTCGATGTAGAATCCAAGGACCGTCGCGACACCATCGTCGCCAAGGGAGACCAACTGAAGAAAGACTTCGATACACGGCTCGCCTTCTGGGAAAAAAACATGCCCGACGACACCATGCGCAAGCTGCTGCTCGAGGATGCAGCCAAACCCGCACAAGAGTTCTTCCAACTCCGTGACTCTGCCTTCTTGGCCGCCCTGAGGTCCGGTGACAAACCAAAAGCGGAAAGCATCCTCAACGACAAACTCCGTCCCCTCTACGAGAGCCACCTCAAAGCCATCCTCCAACTTGTCGACAAAGCAAACGATTTCACGGCTGCCCGCGAAGCCGATGCCGCATCAGTGGTCGGGAAGGCCAATGTCGTCCTCCCAACTCTCTTGGTCGGCATCATCATAGCCGTTGTCCTCCTCTCACGCTCCGTCTCCACCGGCATCATTGGAACCATGAAGAGAACCGCGGAAGTCCTCGATGGCGTCGCAGGCGGCGACTTCCGCCAAAAGCTCTCCCACAACGTCGACGACGAAATCGGGCAGATGGCTAACTCCGTCAACCGAATGGTCGCCTCCATCCGAAGCGTCCTTCTCCAAGACGTCGTCAACTGGGAAACCGTCGCCGAGAATCAAAAGAAAGCCCTCCGCGATAAAGAGGAAGCCATCATTCTCCAAGAGAAAGTCCGTTCCATCCTCTCCGCCGTTAACTCCGCCTCTACCGGCGACCTCGTTCAACATGTCACCGTCTCAGGAACCGACGCCATCGGACAGGTCGGCGACGGTTTCCGCCAACTCCTCGGGTCGTTCCGCGACAGCATCGAGTCCTTCGCGAAAATCATCAGCCGCTTGTCAGCCTCCTCCCAACAGTTGTCCTCTCTCAGCACCGAGATGAGCGCGACCGCCGAGGAAACCGCAGGCCAATCGAACTCTGTTTCCGCCGCAGCCGAGCAAGTCTCGCGCAACCTGCAAACGGTCGCAGCCGGCTCGGAAGAGATGTCCGCTTCTATCAGCGAAATCGCGAAAAACGCGGTCGAAGCCGCCCGCGTCGCGAGTGACGCCGTCGACATTGCAAACGCAACCACCGACACCATCACCAAACTCGGCGAATCCAGTGCGGAAATCGGGAACGTCATCAAGCTCATCACCTCGATCGCCCAGCAAACCAATCTCCTCGCCCTCAACGCCACCATCGAGGCTGCACGCGCTGGTGAATCAGGCAAAGGCTTCGCCGTCGTCGCAAACGAGGTCAAGGAACTCGCCAAAGCCACCGCCACGGCAGCCAACGACATCTCCCGCAAAGTGGAAGCCATCCAGGGCGACACCAAAGGCGCCGTCGAAGCCATCTCTAAAATCAGTCAGGTCATCACGAAAGTGGATGAAATCTCGAACGTCATCGCCACCGCCGTCGAAGAGCAAACAACGACAACCAACGACATCAGCCGCAACGTGACTGAAGCCGCCACAGGCAGCTCCGAAATCGCCCGCAACATCGTCGGCGTCGCGCAGGCCGCTGAAGCAACCGCCA
Source organism: Chthoniobacteraceae bacterium (assembly GCA_044347165.1). GTDB lineage: Bacteria > Verrucomicrobiota > Verrucomicrobiia > Chthoniobacterales > Chthoniobacteraceae > JBEEPE01. The sequence goes on along the minus strand of JBIIXW010000138.1, from coordinate 6,412 downwards.
AAGGGGCAACGGAAAGCCAAGAAGCTGCTGTCGAACTCGCTGTTATGGCCGGCGAACTACAAGCCCTCGTCGAAAACTTCAGGTACAAACAACCGAGCAACTCCAACGCTCACGATCACGACAAAGGCGACAGCGCTCACGAAGACGCAGCCTAGTCAAACTCTCCAGCCGGTCTGAACTTTCACACCGGCTGACTTGGAAAAAAGGGCGGACGTTGTTGTCCGCCCTTTTTTATTTGCGGCCTCCAAAGCAAGCAATGCCCCCGCATGCCAAAGGGCAACTGACACCCGCCCGCCCCCCATCCAATCTCGGACGCTCAAAACCCCTCGTTTTGGTCCACGAAAAAGGGCGGACAAACCTGTCCGCCCTTCACTCTATCGGGACTCCAGCCCCGTCGTTTCTAGTGCTTATCCAGCGTTACTGCTGGAAACGAATCCGTCCGGAACGGACTCGCCGGCAACCCAGCGCCATTCACCAAATTCGGCTCCGCATCCTCGCGCCAAGCAAACCGCACCGCCACCGGCTTCGCCACATCCGCCGCCTTCACCACAATCTCGTCCCCCTCAATCCGCGCCTCCGCCGAAACAAACTTCTTGTCCTCCCCACACACCATGAAGTGGCTCAACGACTTGCCGTCCGACGCCTTCAAGCCCTTCGAATGATTAAACGTCAATCGAATGCTCCCTCCCTCCACCTTCGCCGATTTGTACAACGGCCCGGAGTACGCGAGATCAGCCTTCCCGTAAGTCTTCGCCAGCGCCCATAACGCCAACCGGCGCCCCACCTCTTGCTTATTCTTCGGATGGATATCCATCACATTCCCAATGTCGGTCGTTACCGCCATCCCCGTGTTCGGCACCGTATCCAAAGTGAAACTCTGCGCCTCCCACAACTCAGCGCACGGCGTCTTATCCGCCTCGGGAGAGCGGTTGTAGTTGTAAGGAGCAATTTGCACGAACAGGAACGGGAAATCGCCCTGATCAAACCGCTTCCGCCAATCCTTAATCATCGCAGGGAAAATCGTGCGGTACTGGTAAGCCCGCCCCACATTGCTCTCACCCTGATACCAAATCGCTCCCTTAATGCTCAACGGCAGCAGTGGCGCAATCATCGCGTTGTACAAGTTGGCCGGCCGATGCGCATTGGTCGCCGGATCACCCGCCGGACGGGGCTGCTGAGGCACCGGTTTCCCCGCCGCCTTCGCTGCGTCCGCCAACGGCTTCCACTTCGCCATCGCTGCATCAAAGTCCGCTTTCGCCTTCTCCGGATTGAACGTCTTCACCTGCGTATCCCACCGCTCCAACAAAGGCTTCAACGACTCATACGACTCCAACGCATCACGCGATGCCCATGATTCTGCAGGCGTCCCACCCCAGTTCGTTCCAATCAAGCCCACCGCAACGCCAAGCTTCTGATGCAGTTCGCGACCGAAAAAATACCCCGCCGCACTGAACGCCGAAACCGTTTCCGGCGAGCAAACCACCCACTGCCCTTGCAAATCCTCCTGCGGCTTGTCTGCCGTCAAATGCGGAACCTTAAAATGCCGAATCGCTGGAAACTTTGCAGCCGCAGCCTCCTCCGCCGGATTGTTCGACTGAGCCACCGTCCACTCCATGTTGGACTGACCAGAACACACCCACACCTCACCAATCAACACGTCCGACACCTTCAACGCATTCTTCCCAGAGACCTTCAACTCCAACCCCTCCCCCTTCGCAGGCACCTTTAACTGCACCGCCCACTTGCCATCCGCCCCCGCCACCGCACTCGCCTTCTCCCCAGCCAACTCCACGGAAACCTTCTCACCCGCATCCGCCCACCCCCAAATCCGCGCAGGCTTGCCCCCCTGCAACACCATGTGATCACTCAAAATTTTCGGCAGACGAACATCTGCATTCGCTTGAAACGCAACCAACGAAAAGAAGGCCGCTCCGATGAGGGGGTTTTTGTTCCGCATACAGCTCAAGCTTTGAGCAAAAAACGCACCCGCCCACATCGCCCACCCAAGCACCCCAACTGCTCTCAACCCCACCATGCCCCAACGCTTCATCACCCCAACCCTTGCCGCACTCTTCAGCCTCGTCCCCTCCCTCGCGCCAGCCAACAACCCAATCCGACTCCGCGAGTTCATCTACGACACCGGCCCCTACCCACAGATTCACGCCACCACCCTCGCCCAATCACCATCCGGCCTCGTCGCCGCTTGGTTCGGGGGCACCCGCGAAGGCCACTCCGATGTCTGCATCTGGACCGCCCGCCTCGCGAACGGAAAATGGACCGCCTCCCAAGAGACCGCCAACGGAATCCAACCGGACGGAACCCGATTCCCAACCTGGAATCCCGTGCTCTTCCAACCCGACAACGGCCCCCTCATGCTCTTCTACAAAGTCGGCCCCAGCCCCGAAAAATGGTGGGGCGAACTCAAAACCAGCAACGACGGCGGCGCCACGTGGTCCCCATCCCGACGCCTCCCCGACGGCTTCTTCGGCCCCATCAAAAATAAACCCGTCCAACTCCCGAACTGCGATATCCTCTGCCCGTCCAGCAACGAAACCACCGACCGTCCCAGCCGCTGGACAGCCCACCTCGAGCTCACTTCCGATCAGGGAAAAACGTGGCGCAAAATCGGCCCCCTCAACGACGGAGTCGCCATCGCCTCCATCCAACCCAGCATCCTCTTCCTCGGCTCAAACAAACTCCTCGCCCTCGGACGATCCAAGCAGGATCGCATCTTTGAAGTGCGGAGCGATGACGGCGGCAAAACCTGGACCCCCATGCAGCTCGGTGAACTCCCCAACAACAACAGCGGCACCGACGCAGTGACCCTTCGCGACGGACGCCACCTCCTCGTCTACAACCACGTCGGCGGCACCCCCGGCAAGTGGGGCGGAAAACGCACCCCGCTCAATGTCGCCCTCTCAAAAGATGGTCGCACTTGGGAAGCGGCTGTTGTGCTGGAAAACGAACCCGGCGAATACAGCTACCCGTCCGTCATTCAAACCAAGGACGACGCCGTTCACATCTCTTACACGTGGAAGCGCCAAAAAGTCCGACACGTCGTTCTGGACCCAGCTCACCTGTCCGGAAAACCCATCGAGAATGGCGTCTGGCCCTCCGAGTAATCGGCCACACGCCCTTCCAGCCAACGAAAACCAACGACTGGGCGCATCAGAGCGCGCCGCGAGATTCCAAGGGCTTCAGAGGAGAATCAACGCTTAAACGAGAGCAAAACGGACAACAAAAAAGCGTCCCGAAGGACGCTTGTCTCCAAGTTAATCGCCATCACTAACGTGATGGCGGAGCCGACGGGGCTCGAACCCGCAACCTCCGCCGTGACAGGGCGGCGCTCTAACCGATTGAGCTACGGCTCCCTTGAAGGGGCGCTTTTTGTACGGGTGAACCGTTCTTCACGCAACCCCTTTTTTATATTTTCACCACCCATCCACCACTCAACGCCCGCAACCCTCTCACCCTCAGAGCCCCTGGAAATCGAGACGCTCAATGCCTGAATAAACATTCCACCGATCCTCACGCAAAAAACCCACCAACGTCACCCCAAACGCCTCCGCCAACCGAGCCGCCCCCCCCGAGGGTGCCCCCAGCGCAACCACCATCCCAAAGCCCCCGGCAATCGCCTTTTGCACCAGTTCAAAACTGATCCGTCCACTCAACACCAAGAAGTCGCCCTCCTCCCCCTCCCCACTCATCAAGCGGTACCCCAACACCTTGTCGACAGCGTTGTGACGTCCCACATCCTCCCGCAAACACCGAAAATCCCCGCCAACCCCAAACACCCCCGCAGCATGCAGCCCACCCGTCCGCTCAAAAACCCCCTGCGCCTCCCTCAACCGCGCCGGTAACCCACCCAAAATCCGCGCATCCACCCGCCCTCCCAACGGCATCCTCCCTCTCCCGCAAACCACCCCCACCGCCTCAATACTCGCCTTCCCGCAAATTCCGCAGCTCGACGACGCGTAAAAGTTCCGAGCCAACCGCGCCGCATCCCACTCCACCCCCACGGCCAACTCCACCCGCACCACATTCCCCGACCCTTCCCGCTCGCAAACCCGCACGGAAACGATGTCACCTCGCTCCCGGACCACCCCCTCCGAAAAAACAAACCCCGCCGCCAACTCCACATCATTCCCCGGAGTCCGCATCGTCACCGCCAAATCCCGCTCCTCCCGCGCCTCAACCGCCCCATATCCCAACCGAATCAACAGCGGTTCCTCCTCCGCCACCAAATCCAACGCAGACACCACGCCGCCCACGCCAAACTTCATCACCTCCAGCGCGTGCACGCGCCCCGCCCCTCCACGCCCCACCGCATCAAGACCTTCGCCGCTCATGGAATCGAGCACCCCTTCGCCGCCGTCCACAACTCAAACCAATGCTCCCGCTCCATCACCACCCGCTCCGCAGCCGCCAACTCCCGAATCCGCTCGAGCCGGTTCGTCCCAAAAATCACCTGCGGCCGCGACGGTAACGCCCCCACCCACGCCAACGCCATCTGCGCAGCCGTACACCCATACTCCCCACCGATTCGCTCCAACACCCCTCGCAGCCGAACCGACCCCTCATCGGTCCCCGTCATCACCAAACCCTTCGCCAACGGTGACCATGCCATCGGATGCGCCCCCTCCCCCTGACACCGATCCAACGTCCCATCCCAAATCGCATCCATCTGCAACAGACTCACCTCCACCTGATTCGTCACCAAGGGCTTCCCCAGAAACCGCTGCAATAAATCCCATTGATGTACCGAATAATTCGAGACCCCAACACTCCGCACCTTCCCGCTCGTCAATACCTTGCGCAACCCCTCCGCCGTTTCCTCCGCACTCGTTAACCAGTCCGGACGGTGAATCAACAACACATCAATCCAGTCCGTCCTCAACTCCCGCAGCGACCGATCCACACACCGCTGAATCGCCGCAGACCCTGCATCATAATGCGGCACACGCACCCCCGGCCGATTGTCACAAGGAACATTGATCCCGCACTTCGTCACAATCTCCATCCGGTCCCGCAAAGCCGGCGCCAACGCCAGCGCCCGCCCAAACAACCCCTCACAAGCATAACTCCCGTAGATGTCCGCATGATCAAACGTCGTTACTCCCAACTCCAAACACGCCTCAATCTTCCTCAAAATCCGCTCGGGATCCGTCCCCTCCGCATCCTCCGCAAGCCGCCACATCCCACACGCATATCCCGATACCTCCGGCCCCCCACGACCAATGTGAAATCGTTTCATCCCACCCACTGAAGCAGCCCCCGCACGAGACGCAAACCCGATGCGCCCCGCGCCCTGTGTACAAACCCCCCCCCAGCCCGTATCCTGTTCCCACCCACGGCTGCCCCACCCCATGTCCCACGACCCTCAACGTCCTCAAAACATCATTCTCATCGGCCTCATGGGCTGTGGGAAATCCACCGTGGGACGCATCCTCGCCAAACGAATCCGCTTCCAGTTCGTCGATACTGACGAACTCATTGAATCCAGATCCGGCCGCGAAATCCGCGACATCTTCCGAACCGACGGAGAAGCCGCGTTCCGCCAAATCGAAGCCGTCACCATCGAATCCATCGCCCACATGTCCCGCTGCATCATCGCCACCGGCGGCGGGGCCGTCCTCAACCCCGCCAACCGCGCCGCTCTCAAACGCACCGGCCTCGTCGTCTGGCTCACCGCATCCATCGACACCCTCTTCGAACGCGTTTCCAGAAATACCCGACGTCCCCTCCTCCACACACCCGACCCCAAGCAAACCCTCGCCGACCTCATGGCCCAACGCGAAACCCTCTACCGCGAAACCGCCGACGCAGTGTTCGATACCTCCACCATGGAACTCGACGACGTCGCCGCCGCCATCGAATCGCGCGTCCGCGAAGCTTTCGGATGGAATCGACCGCGCCCCTAAACGCAAGCTCCCCAGAGCTCGCTCATCCCCTCGCCAGCGCAGACTGGAAAACCAGCTTCGTTCAAGCCGCACTCGCATCCGGCTTTGCCGCAGTCGGTTTCACCGAAGCCACCCGCGCTCCACACGCCGATGCCTTCGAAACATGGATCGCAAACGGTTGCCATGGAGAAATGAAATGGCTCGAACGCACTCCCGAACGCCGCTCAGACCCGCGAAACGTCCTGCCCAACGTCCAAACCATCATCGCCCTCGCCACCTCATACACACAAGATGAGGACTCACTTCCCCCAGGACGGGTCGCCTCCTACGCGCTCAATCTCGATTACCACGACCTCCTCGAGCCCAAGCTTCGCCTCCTCGAAACCCACCTCACCGCCCTCGGCGGAATCCAACGCTCCTACGTCGACACCGGCCCCATCCTCGAACGCGACTTCGCCGCCAAAGCCGGCCTCGGGTGGCAGGGAAAAAGCACCATGCTCATCTCCCAAAAA
>JBIIXW010000137.1:0-8684 GCA_044347165.1 Chthoniobacteraceae bacterium | reverse complement strand
TCTTCCTAGCGAAGGGGCGGATCCGTCCATACCGGCGGCCTTGGAGATTCCTGCGTGAAACGTCGCAACACGTTCCAGCGTGGTGTTGAGGGAGGGGAGCTTTTGCCAGTGAGGAAATGCGGGGGTGGACGGGCGGGACTGATAGACTTGTTGCCCGATGGTGACCTCGGGTTGGTTTCCCTGAGTCGCGGCTACTAGCATTTGGTGGATTTCTTGTTCTTGTGGTAGCGCTGACTGGTGCCAGATGCCGAATCGATCACGGAAGGCGGGGCTGAGCGCGTTTCTTCCTGAATACTCTGCCGGATTCATGGTGGCGAAGATGTGGAATCCCGATTGGATGGGTGTCCCATTCGCGCCGAGGATGGACCCGTCGCCCTCCGTTAGGGCAAGGGAGGGGGGACACTCCAACGCGCAGTTCAGCCGCTCGAGCACGTGGGGTTCCGCAAGATTCACTTCGTCCAGAAGTAGCCACCAGCCATTACGCATGGCGGTGGGGAGAAAGCCCTCGTGGAAGCGGAATGAGGCGGACGCGAGGCCCTCGGCCGCGGCGATTACTGACTTTTCGAGGCCTGACAGTGGGCGATTTCCGGTTTTCGCTGTTCGAATCACGCGTTTCGACTTCTCAGAGAGCCAATCGGGCGTGGCGTCGAGGAGTACGTTATCAAGAAGAGACGATGCTTCGAGCGGGACGTAGCGGCCAACGATTTCGCCAGGGTCACTCTGGCCGTTAAGATTGAGTCGGAGAATGGGTTGATTGAGGTGGTGGGCTAGAAAGCGAACGGCAGTTGTCTTTGAGGCGGCGGTATCACCTTCGAGGGCAACCGGCAGGCGGTGGAGGATTCCAATGGCGACCGCACGGAGCGTTTGAAGGAAGGGTTTGTCAAGGCATAGGTGTGCAAACTCCTCTGAAGGAGGAATTAGAGCGGTTCCATGAGAAGCGTGCGGAGAACATTTTGGCAGGTTCACGTCCAGCACGCGCACGCCTGCGGGTGTGGCGGCGATCGGGGGGAGCGGTTTGAGGTGTGCTTCAGTGATCGAACTGGTGGCGGACGTGTCGTTGTTGGAGGTTGTTTTCTTGGAGGTGCGCATGAAATCAGAAAAGGGTTGGAAGGGTGGGGGGAAGAAGTGCTCAAATATCGAGGGAATCATCTTCGCCGCTGAGTCCGTTCCCCTCTGTCGCGGCTTTTCCTCCGTTGGAGATTTCTATTTTAGAAATCAGGATGCGCTGAAGGAGGTTTGGGGTGGTTTTGACGATTTGGTCACGGATGTCGGCTTTCAATGTGAGTCGATCGAGTCCGTCGAATGCGGAGAGAATCTCGAGTGAGTCGTCGGGCAACTGGGTTTTTAGCCACTCCCATCCAATTTCTGAAGCGACAGGGCGAACGCGGTCCCAGGCGACCCAGAGGAGTTCTCTTCCCGCCCCGTCCTCCGTTCCTTTGAGGGTATTGTCAGTGGGGTCGACTCGGCTCACGGTGTACATTTTTCCGGGTTCGTAGTCTTCCACGTTTGAGGAGACGTTGAAGCGATCGCCTACTTTTGGAGTCCATCGAGTACGCATATTTCGTTGTTTATTTTTGGTTGTTTTGAGTTGGGTTTCCCGCTTCTATGAGCGTTTTTTTTCGTTTGAGGTCAGTTTTTCTGAGGTGCCATGCATGTGTGTTTTTTTCAAGGGGTGAGGCCTCGAGTTTTTCGAATCAGGGAATTTTTGCGTTTGGCGCGCGACGAGAAGACGCGCAGAAACCTTCGCAACATCTTCAGTGAATCGGATGGTCTGCTTGATTTGGAAAATGCTTCTGTAAAAGCACTTCCGTCTTAAAAAGGTTCGCCTTGAAGGTGTGCCTGTGCGACGTCTTCAAGCGGGATGCGCGGCCATGTGATGTTTTGAGCGAGGCAGTGGGCCTCGCAGTTTCCGCGGCAGCGGGACTTTTTGTTTCGTGGCTAGCCGCCTTCGGAATTTCCCTGCCTTCTAGGCAAGTGTCAGACAACGCATGCTGCGTCTCAAACTGGATTGGGTGGCGGTTGTACCCCTTGCGGGTTTCGCAGCCCTGTCATCGGGCGCGTCTCGGTGCCGCAGCCGGCTGGCTGACGCCTCTCCGCACTGGACAAATCTGCGGGGCGAGAAGAACTGATGCTGATTCGGGGCTCAACAGCAGTCTGAATCGATGCCGCAGCGGTCTTTGGCGAGGCAGTCGGTGGTGCGGCTGCCGAGGGAGAGGATGATGCGGTTTTCGATGCAATCGGCTGCGAGGAGGGGGAACTGACTGACGAAATCTTCGCTGTATTCGAAATCGACTTCCAAATCCTCCGAGCCGAGCAGGCTTTGTCCGAGGCTGATGATTTGGAGCAACTTGGCAGCGTCGATTCGGTGATTGGTATCGTTGGCGACCCAGAGTTGGAGTTGGCACCGCTGGGAGGAGCGGCGGGTGCCTCCACAGTCGATGAAGTCTTTGGTCACGAGACCCACTTCCGTGACGTGGAAGTGGGCAGGTACGAGTCCGCCGTCCGGAAGTTGGATCGTGATTGCGGCTTCCGGGTTTTCGAACAGCAGTTGTTTGAGTTCGGCGAGGATCACGGTTGGGACGGGGTTTGGTGTTTCGGTTAGTGGCTGAGGTAGCGTTCCGCATCGAGGGCGGCAGCGCAGCCCTGTCCGGCGGCCGTGATGGCCTGGCGGTAAGTGCGGTCGGCGACATCGCCAGCGGCGAAGACGCCGGGCAGGTTGGTTTTCGTGCCTTCACGCTGGAGAAGGTAGCCGTCGGCGTCCATGTCGAGTTTGCCGACAAAGGGTTTGGTGTTGGGGGAGTGTCCGATCGCGACGAACACGCATTTGAGGTCGAGCTGAGAGGTTTCTCCGGTGACGAGGTTTTTGACTTTGACTGCGGTCATTTCGCCTTCGGCGTCGGTGATGTATTCTTCAATGGCGGAGTTCCAAATCGTTTCAATTTTGGGATTTGCGAGGGCGCGATCGGCCATGATTTTCGATGCGCGGAGAGAGTCTCGGCGGTGGATGAGGTAAACCTTGGACGCGAAGCGGGTGAGGAAGGTGGCTTCTTCGCAGGCGGAGTCGCCGCCGCCGACGACGCAGACGGGGACATTGCGGTAGAAGGCGCCGTCGCAGGTGGCGCAGGAGGTGAGTCCGTGGCCGACAAGTTCTTTTTCGCGGGGGAGGCCGAGCCACTTTGCGCTCGCGCCGGAGGCGACGATAAGGGACTCCGTTTCAATCCATTTTCCGTCGACGCGGAGGCGGATATTTTTTCCGGTGTGCTCAAACTCCTCGACGGTTGCGAACTCGAAGCGTGCGCCGAAGCGGGTGGCCTGCGCTTTGATGTTCATGATGAGGTCGGGGCCTTGGATGCCTTCGGGGAAGCCTGGAAAGTTTTCAACGAGGGTTGTGGTAGAGAGTTGTCCACCGGGCTCATGGCCTTCGAGAACGAGTGGGGAGAGGTTGGCGCGGGCGGAGTACACGGCGGCGGTGAGGCCAGCGCAGCCTGAGCCGATGATGATGAGTCTTTCCATGATGGGGGCACACTACCGAAGATTGGCGCGATGGCAAACGGGCGGTGTGAGGGTGCGTTCGGTTGGGTTGCGGGGTGGGGCTGGATGCGCCATCATCTCACCGCCCCCGAGATGAATAACGAATCAACACCGAGCGGATGGAATGGCGGCGTGTCCTTGAAGGTCAACGGAGGGGTGGTGTTGGACGGGTACCAACTGCTTCGGCCGATCGGGCAGGGCGGGTACGGTCAGGTGTGGTTGGCGCGGATGGTGGCGACGGGGGAGCTGTGCGCGCTGAAGTGGATTGGGAATCCGGTGGCGGTGGCCCGCGAGATGAAAGCGGTGGTGGAGTTCCGAACCCGCAGCGCTGAACTGGCTGGGGTGGCGTTGTGTCCGATTCAGCATGTGGGGAAGTTGGACGACAACTTGTTTTACGTGATGCCGCTGGCGGATGGTCAGGCTCCGGGGTCGGCGTTGGAGGAGGGGTGGCGTCCTCGCGATTTGGAGGGGGAGGTGGTGGGGAGGTTGCAGGGGATGTGGTTTCGATCGGATGAGATTGTGGCGGTGGCGGGTTCGTTGTGTCGGGCGGCGGCGGCGTTGGAATCGGTGGGATTGGTGCATCGGGACATCAAGCTGGGGAATGTGATGTATTTCCGTGGGAAGCCGTGTCTTGCGGACTTGGGGTTGGTGACTTTGGATGACACGCGGATGTCGGCTCGTGGCACGCCGGGGTATGCTGCTCCGTCGTGGTATGTGGAGAGCGGGGGAAACCCGGATATGTGGGGTGTTTGCTGTGTGTTGTTTGGGCTTTTGACGGGGCATGCACCGGACAAGTTGGGGCGCAGCAACTTTCGTTGGCCGCCGTGTGGGGAGAACGGGTTGGAGGCGGGGGAGCGTCAGCGCTGGCTTGAGTTGCATCGGATTATTTTGAATGGCACTTCGGATGATCCGACGGTGCGGTACGGGAGTTTGGCGGTGATGGCGGCGTCGATTGAGGCGGTTTGCGGGCTGGCCACTGCTGCGGGAGGGAAGCCAAGTACGCTGAGGAGTTTGTTGCCGATGGCGAGTGCGCTGGGGGTGTTGGCTGCGGGGTCGGTGGTGCTCTATTTTTCGAGGGGCCGCGACGGTGCTGAGGCGCGCGGGGGAGAGTCGGTCGCAGCGCGGGTGCCGGTGGAGGAGGCGAGGGGGGAGGCGAAGCCGGAAGCTAAGGTAGAGGTGAAGCCGGAGGGGGATTCGACGAATCGGCTCCCGACGACAGGGCAGGCTCGGCCAACCGACATGAAGCCGCCGGTGGCAGTGGCGGTGAAGGAGAGTGTTCCCAAGGTTTCAACCCGGGTGGTGGTTCCGGACAGGGACGATGTAGTTCGTGACACGCAGGAGTCGAAGGATCGGGCGAACGTGTTTTGGAAATCGAAGTTCACCCTGTTTGATTTGCACACAGACGAGCCGATTTTTCCGGAGATGGTGGAGGGGGAACCGGTTTACCGGATTTTCTATTGTTCGGCGGAGAGTCGCGTTCCGGGGTATACGGAGTTGACTCCCGAGCAGATGGAGCGGTTTTTGTTCTACAAGTTTCGTAACTTAAAGAACTGTCAGGATTGGTGTGCGGGCAAGGAGCCGGAGATTTTGGGGGCGCCGTCTGGGGTGGAGGATGCGTCGGGGGCGCCGGCGTCAGAGTGGTTGCGATTGGCGGGTACGGGTGAGGAGACGACGTTGGCGAAGGAGGAGTTGATGTCGATTGTGTCGGGTTTTTGGGTTCGGTTGCGGCCTGAGTTGATTGCTGATTTGCGGCGGCGCGCGGAGTCGGGGGATGCGGCGGCGATGGGCGAGTTGGCGTACCGTTACCGTTCGGGGATGGGAGCTTACGTGGATTTGGCGCAGGCGCGTGATTTTGCGAAGCGCGGGGCTGAGCTGGGTGATCCGTTGGCGGGGTGGAGCTATGGGTTAGCGTTTCGCGCGTCGTTTGGGGGGACTAGAGATCCTGCGTTGAGTTTGCGGTACACGAGCGAGGCGGCGAAGGGGTTAAAGGAACTGGCGGCGGCGGGAAACAGGTTTGCGAAGAACGCGGTTGCGAACCTGTATTTGGAGGGCGCTGGGGTGGAGCGGGATGAAGAGAAGGCGTACGCGCTGTTTCGCGAGTTGGCGGAGGCGGGGGATGCGAATGCGATGAACACGCTCTCGATTCGGAGTTCGGGTAGCAGGCCGGGGTACCCGAAGAATGATCCGGTGAAGATTTATTGGAGCGCGCGGGCGATTGAGGCCGGGAGTCTTGATGCGCTCCTCAACCTCGCGAGTTGGCATCGGACTGGGGATGGGGTGCGGCGTGATATGCGGTTTACCTACCTGTGCTGGTGCAAGGCAGCGGAGGCTGGTGATGTGCGAATCATGCATGACTTGGCCATGATGTACACGGAGGGGACGGTGGTGCCGGTGGACATGGGGATGGCGAACTACTGGCTGGAGCAGGGGACGCTTCGCGGGTGCAGTCGATCGATGGTGGCGTTCGGGACTCACCTTCAAGGGGGGTGGGGGATGAAGGCGGACAAGGAGGTGGGGGCGCGCTACATCCGAGAGGGGGCGGAGGCGGGCGAGATTGTGGGGATTTTGAACATGGGAAAAATCACGCAGTTGGGGATTGGGGTTCCGGTGGATCAAAAGCTGGCGTTTGAATGGTTTCTGAAAGCGGCGAATGCGGGGAGTCCGCATGGTTATCGCGAGTTGGCGAAGTGTTACCGTGAGGGGTTGGGCACGGAGGTCAACATGGACAAGGCGCTCCAGATGATGGAGCGGGCGGCGCAGTTACCGGTGGCCCGCTGACGGCGGGTTTAGGTTGACGGCTTTGGGCTGAGCTGAGGGTTGTTTGACCAACGGTTTCTCAGCGGCGGGGGTGATTCGGCCTTGGTGCCTCACCTTGACAGGGTGAGGGGTGTCCAACAGGCTACGCGCCGGGTTTAAGTCCCGTTGCGTCGCTGGAACGAGGCTTCCGAGCGCATCCCATTTTTGAAGGGATTAGAAAAGAAACAGCAAAGATACACAGATATGAGTCTTCCAGTTGAAGCGCTGCAGAGAGCGGCCAATGAATCACGCGGATTGTCGATGGATGCGGTGCACACGTGTTCTTCCGGGCATTTGGGGTTGCCGTTGGGATGTGCGGAGATCGGGGCTGCATTGTTTGGGGTTTCGATGTCGTACAATCCGGCTGAGCCACGGTGGCTGAACCGTGATCGGTTTGTATTGTCTGCGGGGCATGGCTCGATGTTTTTGTATTCGTGGTTGCACCTTGCAGGGTACGCGCAGGTGACGCGGGACGAGGTGAAGTCGTTCCGCAAGATGGGTTCACACACCCCGGGGCATCCTGAGAGTTTTGAAACGGCGGGGGTGGAGTGTACGACGGGGCCGTTGGGGCAGGGGGTTGCGAATGCGGTGGGGTTGGCGGTCTCACAGCGAATGGCTGCCGCGCGTTTCAATACGGCAGAGCACACAGTTTTTGATGCGCACGTCATTGCGTTGGCCGGCGATGGGTGTTTGCAGGAGGGCGTTGCGCAGGAGGCGTCGGCGTTTGCGGGGCACTTCCAGTTGGACAACCTGATTCTGATTTATGATTCCAACGATGTGACGTTGGACGCGATGGCGAGTGCGTCGCAGAGCGAGGATACCGCGAAGCGTTACGAGGCCTACGGATGGGACGTTCAGACCATTGATGGACACGATTTTGCGGCGATTGTCAGCGCGGTGGCTCAGGCAAAAGCGGCGAAGGGCCGTCCGCAGATGATTATTGCGAAGACCTTGATTGGTAAGGGAATCCCAGAGGTGGCTGGGACGGCGAAAGCGCATGGCGAAGGCGGGGCAAAGTTCATTGATGCGGCGAGGAAGGGGTTGGGATTGCCGGATGAACACTTCTTTGTTTCCAAGGAGACCGAGGCGTTTTTTGCGGCGCGTCGGGAGCAGTTGGCGGCGGAGGCAGCGAAATGGGCGGCCACATTTGCGGCATGGAGCGCGGCGAACCCCGCACTGGCGACGTTGCTGACGGATGCGGTGGCTGGGCGGTCGCTTTCGGCGGCGGATTTGCTTTCGAAGATTCCTGCTTTTGCGGCGGATTCGAAGATTGCGACGCGGAAGGCGGGTTCGGATGTATTACAGCCGATTGCGGAGGCGATGCCGCTGGCGGTCTCGGGCAGCGCCGATTTGTATGGTTCCACGCTGAACTACATCAACTCCGACAAGGATTTCACTCCGGCTAACTTGTCTGGTCGTAATATTCGGTACGGGATTCGTGAGCACGCCATGGCGGCGATCATGAATGGGATTGCGTACGACGGGATTTTTCATGCGAGTGGCGCAACCTTCTTGGTGTTTGCGGATTATGCGCGTCCGTCGATTCGGATTGCGGCGCTGTCGAAGCTTCCCGTGGTTTACATTTTCACGCACGACTCTGTCGGGGTCGGTGAAGACGGACCGACGCATCAACCGGTGGAGACGGTCAGCGGACTGCGCGTGATTCCGAATCTCGATGTGATTCGTCCGGGTGATCCTGAGGAAACGGCGGGCGCTTTTGCAGCTGCGTTTTCTCGGCGGGAAGGGCCGACGTTGTTGGCTTTGTCTCGACAGGCGATTCCGCTGCTTTCGGAGATTTCGGTGGAGGAGCGGCGTGCTGGGGTGTTGAAGGGAGGATATGTGGCGGTGCGCGAGACTGCGGCGTTGGAGGCGATTGTGTTGGCGAGCGGGAGTGAGTTGCACTTGGCGGTTCAGGCGGCGAAGCAGTTGGGGGCTGGGGTGCGTGTGGTTTCGATGCCGTGCATGGAGATTTTCAATCGGCAATCAGCGGAGTATCGCGAGAGCGTATTACCGGCGTCGTGCCGCAACCGTGTGGCGATTGAAGCGGGGGTGGATGGTCTGTGGTTCCGGTATGTTGGATTGGATGGAAAAGTGGTGGGCATCAATCGCTTTGGCATGAGCGCGCCTGGCAATCAGGTGATGGAGAAGCTGGGAATCACGGTGCAGTCGGTGGTGAATGCGGTGAAGGGAGTGTAGGCGAACTTAGTGGGGGAGGTCCTGTGGGCCCCCCCATGGGACCTATGGGACCTATGGGACCTATGGGACCTATGGGACCTATGCGGCTGGGGCGGTACGCGAATCGCTACGGTGTGGGGTAACTCACCCATTTTATGACTTTTCCGCTTTTCTTTGCTTCT
>JBIIXW010000136.1:0-8739 GCA_044347165.1 Chthoniobacteraceae bacterium | reverse complement strand
TGGTGGATCTCAGCGACGGTTTCATTGCTCTTCCCGGAGGCATCGGAACGCTCGAAGAACTGTTCGAAACCTTCACCTGGCTCCAACTCGGGTTTCACGACAAACCGTGCGGCGTTCTGAACGTCGACGGTTTTTTCAACCACCTCCAAGCGTTCCTGCAAACCGTCACCGAAAATCAGTTTCTTCTCGAATCGCACCATTCGGCCCTGCTCGTTGAGACGGATGCACAGACGCTCTTGAAACGAATGGCAGACTTCCGCTCCAATCCGCCGCCCCTGGCCCCCAAGATAGATCAGGAAGCTCTCCCTCAAAGGAATCGCGGCAGTGAATCCACCGGCCCCAACAGCAACCCGTATGACTGAACGGCTTCTTCAAAAATACAAAGCCGACGGAATATTCACGCCCCCCCCTCCGCAACCCATCCTTCTACCTCACGGAGATTGCTTCACGCGTCCCACCCACTCGCGGAATATCGCATCCGACCCCTCCACCTTCATTTGATGAACCGTCTGCATCAGGTGCCCTAAACGGCCCTTCGGGAACGATCCTTTGCGGGCAAACCACGCGAGATATTCCAGCGGAAGCTCCCACAAAAGAAGCCCTTCAGGCGGATAATGATCCGGCCCGTATTTGCCAAACGGCATCCGAGTCCGCGCTAAAGCCTCCCCGTCGCGCCGAATCCGCTCGCCAAAATCGTCCGTCATCCGCGCGCTCCCTCTAGGCTGTCAGGCCACCTGATTGCGGGGCGAACCCGCCAAAAACGCCCTCAGATTCTCCACACTCTCCGCCATCAACCGAGCCCTCGAATCCGGTGACGCCCACGCCACATGCGGCGTGATCACGCACCGCGGCGCCCCCAACAACGGATTATCCGCCCGCATCGGTTCCGCTGAGACTACGTCCAACCCCGCTCCCGCAATCACGCCACTCCGCAGCGCTTCCGCCAAATCACCCTCATTCACCAGCGGGCCCCGCGCCGTGTTAATCAAAAAAGCCGACGCCTTCATCAACGCCAAGCGTTCCCGAGAAACCAAGCCCTGCGTGCTCTCCGTCAAGGGACAGTGCAACGTCACAACGTCCGCCCGCCGGAATAACTCGTCCATCCCCACAAACTCGACCCCGTCCACCACGCGGGGCGTCCGCGTCGAACACAACACCCGCATCCCAAACGCGCTGCCAATCCGCGCCACCGCCTGACCAATCTCACCCCAACCGACCACGCCCAACGTTCGCCCCTCCAAGTCGTGCAACGGCGCGTTCAGAAAACAAAAATCCCGACTCCGCACCCACGCCCCTTCCGCCACCGACGCCGCCTCCGACGCCGCGTGGTTCGTTAACTCCAGCAACAGGGCAAACACGTGCTGCGCCACCGACCGCGTGCTGTACCCAGGCACATTGGCCACCACCACTCCCGAAGCCTTCGCCGCCGCAACGTCCACCACATTGTAACCCGTCGCCAAAACCCCAAGAAACCGAAGCCCCTCCGCCCGACCCAGCACGTCCGCACGCACCGGCGTCTTGTTCGTGAACACAACGTCTGCCCCCACAATCCTCGATGCCACGTCCGCCTCCGCCGTCCACTCATGCACCTCCAACGGCCCAAACTCCCCAAGCCCAGACCACGAGAGATCACCCGGGTTCAAAGTGTACCCGTCCAACACAACAATTCGTTTCGCTTTCATCTCAAATCAAAATCACCTCGGTAGCGCCGCGTTCATCTCGCGATCCACTTCCAAATAGGTCGGTGTTGCTTCCCCCGCCGTTTCAATCCGCAACGTCTGCACGGTCGTCGCACCGTCCACTTGATGAATGGATCGCACCGTCATGGTGCGAATTAGTTCCCCCTTCTCTCCCGACGCCTCGCTCTTCAAAAACGCCCCGTGCCCCTGATGCACCCAAATCAGCACCGAATAATAGGGCGAGCGAACCCCCTTCGGACGGCGCACCCGGATCAACCAACACTTGCCCAACAACAGACTCTCCTCCGCCTCAATCTTCGCGTCATCCCACTCCAAAAACCGGAACGCGATGTCCTCGTAAATCAACCCGAACCCCAACACCTTTTCATCAAAACCCACCGTCTTCGACTTCCCATCGTCCCCCGCAACCGTCACCCCAATCCCCTTCGAACCGCGCCCAGAAACAATCCGCGTGTTCCGTCCATCCTTCCCAAACAACTGCACATCCGTCTGCCCACCCGCCAATGTCATCTCAAACCGCATTCGCTCCGACCCCTTCCGCACCTGCCCCTTCAACGTTTGCCGAATCTGTGAGCGACCCGCAATCAACGCATCCAATACCTCACGCCCCGAGGCGCCTCCCGGCGCAGCCCAAACAAACTCCGTAGAAACAACGCCCGCTAAACCCGCCAAAAAATGCCGCCGCCCCACGGTCGCCACCCCGCATTCACTCAGCACGGCTTCCACCATCGGTTGTTTACGCATAGGGTGAGATTCCCACCCTCTCTCCATGGAGCAAATGCTTTTTCAACTCCTCAACCAACAGTGGATTCACCCCGCGCTGGATCGAGGCATGGCCGTGCTATCCGACTTCTCCGTTTGGAAACCCGTTCTCGGTGCCGCCGCCGTCCTCGCGGCCGCGCTCGGAGGAACCCGTGGACGAATCTGGCTGCTTCTCACCGTCGCCATCGTCCTCTTCAACGACAATGCTATCTCCTACCCGCTCAAACGCATCACCCAGCGCGCGCGCCCGTACGAAGCCCAAGCAAACGTGCGCACCCTCTCCCTCAACCACACCAACGGGACCCTACAAAGCATCCTGCTGCCCCCCACCGTTAAATCGTCGCCCGCCCCCGCTCAGGACCGCCCCTCCAAAGGCCGCTCTTTCCCTTCGTCGCATACCTTCAACATGGTCGCCCTCGCCTGGGTAACCTACCGCTTCGCACCTGCCGTCGGACGGTGGCTCCTCCCCCTTCCCTTCCTCATGGCATGGTCCCGCATCTACACCGGTTCCCATTGGCCCGGCGACGTCGCAGTTCCCCTGCTCGTCGGCCCCGTTCTCAACGAGGCGCTGCTCCGACTGCTCAACGGCATCTGGACATCCAGAATCGCTCGCGACGGAACCCGCCTTCACGCATCCTGCCCGTCCCTCATCCCTCCCCCACCCCCCTCCGAGGCCAACCCCTCCCCGCAATGAACTCCTCCACCCTTCTTCTCCTCACGCTCGCCGTCGCCACCCTGCTCCGCTGGGTGCTCGCAGCGGTCATCGAACTCTCGCCCGACGAAGTCTATTACCGCCTCTGGTCGCAACACCTCGACTACTGCTACTACAGTAAAGGTCCCGGCGTCGCTGCCGTCATCAAACTCGGCATCACCCTCGCCGGCGACAACGCACTCGGCATCCGTTTCTTCGCGCCCCTCCTCTCCGCCGGAACCTCCATCGTCACCTTCCTCCTCACCCGCCGCCTGTTCGGAGCAAGCCCCGCAATCTGGACCGTCATCGCCCTCAACTTCCTTCCCATCTTCAACGTCGGCAGCGTCCTCATGACCATCGATCCCCTCTCCATCTTCTTCTGGGTCGCTGCCATGCTCACCTTCTTCAACGCCACCCACCAACCCGACGGCACCCTCCGCGATCTTAACGCGAATGCCGCCACCGCCACCGGATGGTGGATGGCAACCGGCGCACTCACCGGACTGGGCTTCCTCTGCAAATGGACCAACGCCGCTTGCATCCTCTCCATGGCCGCCTACCTCGCGCTCTGTCCCCGAGGACGACGCCTCCTGAAAAGCCGAGGTTTTCTCTGGATGCTCGGAACTTTCCTCCTGTTCACCATCCCGCCCATCGTTTGGAACGCCCAACACCAATGGATCACCCTCACCCACCTCGGGGAACGAAGCGGGGCAAAGCAGGGGTTCCGCATCGCGCCCCAGGAACTGCTCGCCTTCCTTGGCACCCAGTTCGGGGTCTACTCCCCCGTCTGGTTCGGCATCCTCTGCGCGGCTGTCATCAAAACCGTCCGCTCCCCCCGCATCGCCAATCCCGCCCGTTACCTCCTCTGCTTCGGACTTCCCATCGCCCTCGGCTACTGCCTCCTTAGCCTCAACAAAGCCGGCCAACCCAACTGGGCTGCCCCGGGCATCGTGTCACTCGCCATGCTTGCCGGCCCGTGGTGGCTCGCCCAAGCCGCTTCACTCCGAACCCACCGGAAATGGACCGTCGCGGCCTTCGCCAGTGCATGGGTCATGAGCGTGTCGGTGATGGACACAGACCTTCTCCGAAAAGCAGGCATTCCCCTGCCGCACGACAAGGACCCAGGCTCACGCCAGAGAGGGTGGATGTCCACGGCATCAGCCGTTCAAGAAGCGAGAACCACGTTTGAAACCGCGTCCAACCAATCCGTTTTCCTCATCGCAAACCGCTACCAAACCTGCGCCGAACTCAGCCACTACATGCGCCCCGAACGCTTCGAAGGACCCGGACACCCCCAAGTCTACATCCCCGAGTCTCCCATCATCCTCAACCAGTTCTCGTTTTTCCCGCGCTATGACGAGTTTCAACGCAATCAACCGGGGCAAGAGTCTGCAGATCCCGAGTTCAGCCAGGAGGGAACCTTCAGCGCCTTCGTAGGACGCACCGCTCTCTTCATCAACGACCGGAGCACCGAAATCCCCTCCTCCATCACCGCCGGCTTCGAAAAGGTGGAACTCCTCGACTGCTTCGACGTGATTCGGCGCGGCACCCCCTTGCGTCGCGTCGTCATTTACGCCTGCGATAAGTACCGCTCCCGCTCCCTGTAAACACCGACCAACGCCCTGTCGGTTCGATTTCACTCTGGCCGTCCCAGCGCCATTCATGCACAAAGGAAGTTTGCCCAAACCACTTCTCCCCCGGCGTCCCTGACCCGATCCCAATGGTTTCCATCGTCATTCCACTCTTTAACGAACAGGACAACGTCGCACCGCTGACGGAGGAAATCCGCGCAGCCATGACGGGCCGTCCTTACGAAATCATTTTTGTGGACGATAAAAGCACGGACAAAACACTCGCCGCCATCCCCCCCGGCGACGACATCCGAATCATTGAGTTCGCCAAAAACACGGGCCAGAGCGGAGCGATGTACGCGGGCATCATGGCCGCCGCCGGTGACCGCATCGCTCTCCTTGACGGCGACCGGCAAAACGATCCCTCCGACATTCCCGCGATGCTGAGTGAAATCGAGGGCGGTTTCGATCTCGTGTGCGGATACCGCCGCCAACGGCGAGACTCCTTCTCGAAACGCCTTACCTCGCGGGTTGCCAACTTTGTACGCTCACGCTTCACCAAAGATGGCGTCCGTGACACCGGTTGTACGCTCAAAGTCATGCGAACGGAATGCCGCGACGCGCTTGTGCCGTTCTATGGAATGCACCGCTTCATCCCCGCACTGATCAAAGGCATGGGATTCCGGATCACCGAACGCCCCGTGAACCATCGTCCGAGAACCGCAGGCGTCAGCAAATACGGTTTCGGCAACCGCGCCATCAAGGCCACCATGGACATGTTCGCCGTCCGCTGGCTCCTCTCCCGCCAAATCCGCATCCAAATCGCCCGAAGCGATGCCCCAAAGGTTCGCTGATTTTTCCTCTCACCGATGCCCGGTCCCCACTAAGCTGTTCACCTGATGATTCCCGACCCTTGGACGCAGTTCGTGTGGAACTTAGACTTCTTGCCGGAAAGTTTTTCAAAACTTCCGCAACCCTTGGCCCTCCGAGAAGCGTCCAAGGCTGACTTTCCCGGCATCCAAGAAGTCGTCCGCCTGAGCTTCAGTTTCGATGTCGCGTGGAGCGGCAGTTACCGCTACTGGCAAGATAACCTGTCGCGACGAATCACTCGTTGCGCCTCCAAAAGTTCGGTCCCGGGATTGGTCATCGCTCACGGGAACCGCATCATTGCCGCCTCAGTTCTCGATAGCGATGCAGACTCCGATCACCATCTCGTGACCGGTCCATGCGTCCTGATGGAATACCGGAACCGAGGAATCGGGAGCCACCTCCTTCACGCCTCCCTGTCCGCCCTTCGCCAAGCCGGCCTTCCCATTGCTCGCGGCTACTGCCGTGAAACCTCACCCACGGCAAAGTTCGTTTACAAAAAGTTCGGTTCCGCCAATAACCCGGTCGACGCGAATCCGTTCAGCGGGTAATCCCGTCGGCACGGAGCGCGATACTCCAAGGCAATCTCGCTGAGCGTGCCGTGGTCCACCGAAATCACCGCGCCCCCCTTCACGACGCTGAGTCGCGTTCCATGCGACGGACCGGTCCCCACCCGAGCCGCATCGCCACAACGCCAACCCACGGCATCAGCCCCGCCACCACCATCCCCGCATCGTAACTACCCGTTCGATCAACCAACGTCCCAAACAAGCTGTGCAGCGGCGACGTCACCGCCCAAACCCACATGCTCAGCAAACCGGTCAGCTTGCCAACGTGCCGCTCCGACAAATCTTGCACAAAACTGTAGTAACACGGAAAAAGCGCCAACGCCCCGGCTCCCACCATCATCAAGACAAAGAGCAGTCCCCAGCCCCGTTCCAACCACGGCAAACACGCGGACGCCGTCGTCGCAACGCAGGCCCCCAGATAGACCCGCCGCCGCGCTCCGTGAGCGGTCATCCCTCGGTTCACCAGCCAAACCGATAACCCTCCCGCAATCAGGCATCCCGCATCCGTCGATGCAAAATAAAGGGAGTTAAAGTTCAACGCCTCTCCCTCCGGCATCCCACGCCCCTGCTGCAGAAACTTCATCATCCAAACCCGGTAGATGTGCCACACCATCTGCGTGCCTGTAATCAGCGCAGCCACCGCCCAAAACCGGCGTCCCATGAGAATCGCCCAAATCGTGCCCCCTGCATCCCCCCCCTCCAAGCGCGCCATCCCGTCCCTCTTCATCTCAATCCGCCCTCCCCGAGCCACCAAAAACCACGGTAAAATCCAAACAAACCCCACGCACCCCACCGCCACAAAAGCTTGCCGCCATGATCCCGGCTCCTCCGTCAGCAACCACTTCATCACCTGCGGAGTGATCACCGCTCCAACCGAGCTTCCCGCCTGTAAAACACTATTTCCCAAGGTCCGCTCACGATCCGAAAGAACCGCCATCGTCGTTCGAACCGCACACGGCCAATGCCCCGCTTCAAAAAAACCGAGGAGCGCGCGGCAAACGAGTAACCCGGAAAAATCATGCGTCCAGCCCGTCAACACGCCCATCAACGACCAAAGCCCCAAAACCACCGGGTACAACCACGCCACCCTCACCCGATCCGCCAACAACCCAAAACAAAATGACCCCGCCGCAAAGGCCCAACCAAACGCCAACTCCAAGTGCCCGTATTGCTCGTTACTCAATCCAAGCTCTCCCGTCACCCGAACGGATGCCGTCCCCAACGTCACCCGATCCATGTAATTGATGGTCGTCGCAAAAAACAACAGCCCCACCACCCCCCAACGCGCCCATCCCGCGCTCACGAAAAAATCCCCCTCACCACATGCCCCTCCACATCCGTTAACCGAAAATCACGCCCCGCATGCCGGTACGTCAACCGCTCATGGTCCACCCCCAACAACGCAAGCACCGTCGCATGAAGATCATGAATGTGCACCTTGTCCTGCTGCGCGTAATACCCGTAATCATCCGTCGCCCCATACGCCATCCCGCCACGCACCCCCCCTCCCGCTAACCACATCGTAAACCCATGCGGGTTGTGATCCCGCCCGTCCTTTCCCTGCGCCGTCGGCGTCCGCCCAAACTCACCCCCCCAAATCACCAGCGTGTCCTCCAACAACCCGCGCGCCTTCAAATCCGTCAATAAACCCGCAATCGGACGATCCACCTCCGCCGCATTCTTCGTGTGCCCTCTCTGCAAGTTCCCATGCTGGTCCCATTGCACCTCACCATCACTGTGCGTCACCTGCACAAAACGCACGCCGCGCTCCAAAAACCGACGAGCCATCAAACACTGGAGCCCAAAGTTTCGCGTCACCGCGTCATCCATCCCGTAAAGCGCACGGGTCGCGTCACTCTCACCGCGAACCTCCTGCACCTCGGGCATCTCCGTCTGCATCCGAAATGCCAACTCAAACGCCGCAATCCGTCCCTCCAACGCCGGATCGCCCCCCGCCTCCGCCAGATGCGCCCGATTCGCCTCCGCCAAAAAATCCAGCTGCAACCGCTGCGCATCCCGCCCAATCCGCTCATTCCGAATGTGCTTCACCAACGCCCGATCCGCCGGTACCGACGCATTCCCAATCGGCGTGCCTTGACACGACGCAGGCAAAAAAGCAGATCCCCAGTTGTTCACCCCACCATGCGCTAGCGTCGGACAAATCGTGATAAAGCCCGGTAAGTTCTCGTTCTCCGACCCCAACCCGTAAACCACCCAAGAACCCATGCTCGGACGAACCTGAGTGTCGCTCCCCGTATGCAGCTTCAATAACGCCCCTCCGTGAGCTGGATTCGTCCCGTGCAACGACCTCACCACACACAAGTCGTCCACGTGACGCGCGACGTTAGGAAATAGCTCGCTCACCGGCAACCCACTCTGTCCATGCTGCTTAAACGACCACGGAGATTTGAGCAACGCACCCGTCTGCGCAAACTTCACTCGAGGCTCCTCAAACGGATACTTCTTGCCGTCATCCCTCTGCAACAGCGGCTTGGGATCAAACGTGTCCACATGCGACGGCCCACCCTTCATCAACAAAAACAACACCCGCTTGGCCCGAGGCGCAAAATGGAATCCCC
>JBIIXW010000135.1:0-8795 GCA_044347165.1 Chthoniobacteraceae bacterium | reverse complement strand
CGGCCACGTGGCTCTGAATCGTCAAAACAACACCCTGCTCTCCAACCTCTTCCTCCGAATCCTCCATCAAATGGAGATTCCCCTCGAAAAGTTCGGCGCAGGAACATCCGCGCTCACCGCCGTTTAGCGTCGTCTATTCACGGCGCTTCTTTCACGCCTGACCCGCGCTCTCCGCTACTTTGCAGGGTTGGGGTTCTGACGATTCGAGGACTGTTCCGGGTGCGGACGCGGCTCCGCATTCATCGCAGCGTGCGCGGCGAGCAGACGCACCACCTGCTCCGGATAACGCGCCGCAACATCCCGTTGCTCCGACGGGTCATCCTGCAGGTCAAACAGTTGCATTGCAGCCGGAGCGTCGCCGCTTCGCACACCCGGATACTCCGACGGACGCGCTTGTTCGTGCGGAGCCAAGATGGTGACCCCGTCAGGGCCTCTCGGATCGACCCAAGGCTGCCCCGGTTTCTCCATCGAGAAAAACGGAGTGTTGGGTTTAACCACATGCAACTTCCACCGCGCATCCCGAACGGTCGCAATCGAAGATCCCTGGTGCCCAAAGACAAACGAGTGCGGACTCCGCGCGTTGCTTGTGAAGAGCGGGAGAATGTTTCGCCCATCAATCGTGACCCCTTCCGGCGAAGCCACGTTCGCAGCGGCAAGCGCTGTGGCGAAAAGATCCATCATTATCGCAGGTTCCGCTGATACATGGCCGCTGGGAATTTTCCCCGGCCAGCGCGCAATGCACGGAACGCGGTACCCACCCTCGAAACTGCTCCCCTTCATCCCCCGAAGGCCCCCCGTGCTACCCCCAAACCATGGACCATTGTCGCTGGTGAACAGCACAAGCGTTTGCTCGTCCAATCCCAACGCTTTCAGCTTCCGCAGAACCTCGCCCACGCTCCAATCGAGCTCCATCAAAACATCTCCGTACAGTCCCGCGCCGCTCTTTCGATAAAACCG
Source organism: Chthoniobacteraceae bacterium (assembly GCA_044347165.1). GTDB lineage: Bacteria > Verrucomicrobiota > Verrucomicrobiia > Chthoniobacterales > Chthoniobacteraceae > JBEEPE01. The sequence continues at coordinate 7,838 of JBIIXW010000135.1, read as the reverse complement.
TTCGGACACCGCAAGCGGCTTGTGAGGCATGACTTGGGCAAAGTAGAGAAAGAAGGGACGTTCCCGATTCCGCTCGATGAACTCCACCGCCCGTTCGGTGTACCGCGAGGTCAAAGTCGCCTGAACCACAGGGTACTCCACCCGTGAATCCCCCTGCAGCAACTGCACCGGACGCATGTCGTTCGAGTACGGAATCCCGAAGTATTCATCAAACCCTCGGTGCATCGGCAACCACTCCGCCTTTGCGTGCCCCAGATGCCATTTCCCAACCATGCCCGTTACGTAACCCGCCGCCTTCAGCACATCCGCCAGCGTGCGTTCCGAACTTGGAAGGTGCAGGCCATCGGAATCACCTCCCCCATCCGGCGCCGGATTCTGCGTCATTCCACAACGGAACGGATAGCGCCCCGTCAAGAGCGACGCCCGCGTCGGCGCGCACAACGGCAACGGACAGTTAAACTGCGTCAATCGCGCTCCCTCCGCGGCCATTCGGTCAAGATTTGGCGTCTTGAAGGAAGGGTGCCCGTAACACCCCAACTCCCCAAAACCCAAATCGTCCGCCAAGATGACAACCACATTGGGACGCCGTGAAGCCCCCTCCGGCACCGCCCAAACTTGATTCATCATCAAGCACATCCAGAAGGTGAGCATCACAGAGAGAAAGGAACGAAACATGGCAACAATCGCGGCGGAAACCCGTTCCCATCGAACGGACCCCTCGAAGAGTCGCGCCCAGCGTGCCAACCCACCCTAAAAAGCCGCCTCACCAAAGGTCCCCATCATCAATCCGACTCCCCTCGAACCTAGCTGCCCATTCAAAATACTACGCCGCAAAAGATTACGTTGGCCCTCATCAATCCGAATCCCTTCGAACCTATCTCCCCCATCTAGGTCCCAAGATCCGCTCCCCCCGCTCGTGAATGTTCGCCCAGAATCCCGATAGAAGCCCCCTCACCAAGGTTGGATGAAAAGTCCCCCAGCAAACAAAACCCACCAGAGACCGCTTGCCTCCCGCCCAACCGTTCGTTACTTTCCATCATCTGCCACAACGCGGGTATAGCTTAGTGGTAAAGCTCCAGCCTTCCAAGCTGGCTATGCGGGTTCGATTCCCGCTACCCGCTCCACTTCAGCGCAAAACTCGCGCCTGAAGATACTTACAGCTCACGGGTCTACGCCAAAGTTTGGGGAGGGATTCATTTTAGTGAAACTACAGCGCGTTTCGTCGGTTGACCACGCGCTTTGAACCGCCATTATTCACTAAAATGAAAATGGCTTCGCAAAACTTGGCCCTAGTACTCGGCACACTTCTGCGCGAGCGGCGGCGAAGTCTCGGCACACTGCAGGAAGACCTTGCGGGCTTGGCTGGCATTTCGGTTCACACTCTCAGCAATCTTGAATCCGGCAAAGGTAACCCGTCGCTCGATGTGCTGGAACGGTTGCTCGACTGCCTCGGGCTGCAACTGACCATCGCCCCGCGCGCCCCAGAATCCGGCGCGCCCGCCGTCCCAGCGAACCCTGAACTCCCATGAGTCGCGCCGGAAAAGTTTTCTACGGCGGCGAACTCGCGGGGCACATCGAGCGGCGCGACGACGGGCGTTACCGCTTTGCCTATCACCCGGAATATCTGGCGCGACCCGATGCGCGGCCGGTGAGCCTGACACTCCCACTGCGGCGCGAGGAGTTCGAGTCGCCCGTGCTCTTCCCATTTTTCTCCGGCCTGCTCGCGGAGGGAAATCTCAAGGAACTCCAGTGCCGGCTGCACCGCATCGACCCCGACGACGACTTCACGCGGCTGCTCAAGACGGCGCGCCACGACGTCATCGGCGCGGTCACGGTCGAGGAGGAGACGCCGTGAGCTTCCCTGCCAATCTCTGCCTGTGCACGCTGCGCCCCACGCGCGGCCAGCCTTACAGCGCGGCGGCGGTGCGGATGCTCTGGGGCGGTCAGCGCGTGGCCTCCGTGCTGCCTTTCGAGCAGAAAGTCTTCGCCGATTTTCGCCGCGATGCCGCCCCGCGCATCTCCATCTCAGGCGTGCAGGACAAGATTTCGCTCCGCCTCGTGGATGGCGCGCTCGCGCCGACGGACCGCGATGGAGAATTCATCCTCAAGCCCGTACCGCGCGCGCTCACCGGCACGCTCGACCTCCTCGGCGACGTGCCGGCGAATGAGCACGTCACCATGCAAATCGCCGCGCAGGTCTTCGGGCTGCGCACCGCCGCGTGCGGCCTTGTTTTTTTCCCCGATGGCGAGCCTGCCTACATCGTCCGCCGCTTCGATCGCGACGCCGCCACCGGCCGCAAGCTCGCGCAGGAAGACTTCTGCCAGCTCGCCGGCAAGAGCCGTGCGACCCACGGCGAGAACTACAAATACGACGGCAGCTACGAGGAGCTCGGCCGTCTGCTCCGGCAGTATTGCCCAGCGTGGAAAGTCGAGGCCGAGCGGCTCTTCGCACTCATCGCCTTCAACTACGTCTGCGGCAATGGCGACGCGCACCTGAAGAACTTCTCGCTGCTCGAGACCCCCTTCGGCGACTCCGCGCTCAGCCCCGCCTACGACCTCCTCTGCACCACGCTGCACCTGCCCACGGAGAGCCGCACCGCGCTGGAGATGTTCGACGATTTCACCACGCCCAGCTTCGACGCCAACGGCTTCGCCAAACGCCCCGACTTCCTCGAACTCGCCACCCGCTTTGGCCTTCGCGCCGTCCGCGCCGAGGCCATCCTCGCGCGTTTCGCGAGCGAGCGCCCCGCGTTTGAATCACTCCTCCACCGCTCGCTCCTTTCCCCCGACGCCAAGGCCCGCTACCGCGCCGTGCTCGCCGACCGCCTGCGTGCCATCGCGGATTGACGATAGCCACTCCCGAAAACAAAGCACCCGCACTAATGGGCTCAGCCCGAGATGGATACATTATGCTAAAAACGGGAATGTCCACAGGCTCCCGCAGGCATTCGGGCGAACTTTGCATGAAAGCTGTTGCGGGAATGGGGGAATGGGGGAGTTCCGGTGCCCCAACGGGGCACCTCATGACAGCCTCGGGCAACGCCCGAGGAAGAGATTAAAAACCATCTGAGCCCCGTAGGGGCGAGATACAGTGTTGCGCCCCTCCTGAGCCTAGGAAGGAGGGGGTCGCCACACCGAGGCGATGCGCTGAGGGCGCCGAGGAGGGCGTTGCCAATGAGGAGATCGCTCCGAGGAGGCGGAAATAGGCTCACCCTTTGGATGAGTTGAAAAAGACTCCGTTTCCACGTGTATAATCCACAGCCGCCGATGGTTCTACTGATTGCAGCGCCAACCTCATTCCCGTTTTTAGACTTATGCGGACGCGGTTTTCCCGCACGTGGCCATTCGTTTTCGCCTCCTGAAGCAAGAGCGCAACGTGTCATCGGGGCAACCGAGGGGCACCACAATTCACTCCTCCTACGATTCGCGCGGACATCCGACGTTTGAAAATACCGCAAGCTGATGCCCTCCCCTGCACTCGCTGACGGTTTTACTGGCCAATCCGACGAGATTCCGAGATCCGAGTCACAAAGACCATGCATTGCTCGACCTCGGGCACGCTTAACCCTTAAGCCTCATTTCAAGCAACTTGCGGTGTTTGGTGACTCGGCCGCTGACACGCTTCCGCCAACAACGAAAGCTGCTGGGTTTTAACTCGCGGCGCATAATGTCGATGACTTGGCTCTCGACGAATCCAGTGCGCTCTTTGATCTCTTCAAAGCTGGTGCGGTCTTCCCAGGCGAGTCGGACGATGTGGGAGGCTTGTTCGCTGGTGAGGGTGGTCTTCATGAATGCGTGACGATGGAATCAATCTGACTTCTGAGACGGGCGGCGTCGTCGATTTGATCGACGTACCTTATTGGAATGGCTGAAAGTCCGACGGCACCCCCAACGAGCGCCCCGATGACGGCTCCGCGATGACAGTTGTCGCCTCCCACGTTGGTGTTGGAAATAGCGGCGTTTTCAAAATCGTCGGCGTACTTCCATGCAAGATACAGGGAAGCTGGAAAGGCATCGTCAATGTAACAGGCCGGGCTGACGCGTCTTCCAATGACGACTTCATCGGAATCTTTGGACCACTCCAGTGCTTTGCGTTTGGAGAACCAGTCGCTGCCGTTGACGAGGATGGCCTCACGCAAGGGCACACCATGGATGATGTCGCAGAGCATTCTGGTCATGGCATCAGCCGCATTGAGAACTTCAGTTGAGCGATGGGTCAGACTGATGTGTTGGCGCACGGCTTCTCGTGTGGCGCTGAGGTCGCCGCCAAAATAGGCACCCAGTACGCCGACATGCGCCATGCCACCGATATGAATGTCAGTGCCCGCGCACTTGCGTGGAACTGTACCTCGGGCATAGGCGGAGAAAAATTTACGATGGCACTCCTCGACATAGGTGTCTCGGTGTTTCCCCGGCGTGAGCATGAAGTCGATGTAACGCGTGAGGTAGTCATCAGCATCGTAATCGCCGCAGGCAACCAGAGATTCCATTAGGACCCTGGCAAGCTGAAGGTTAAGGGTGTTTTCCCCTGCGCGCAGGAACTGATGGTAGTGAATGCCACGTTGCCCCCAGTAGCGGGCCTGATCATGCAGGATGTCGCCTTTTTCGTTGAGCGCGGTGTATTCCGAGCGCCAAAGGATGCTGCCGGTATGAGGCGACTTGGGCGGCAAATAGTCCCGAATAGTGCCATATTCCTGATGCAACGCAGAGCGGTCGTAATACCAATGCGCGGGCATGGCCAGGGCGTCTCCAATGAAGCTGCCGAGGGCGAGTCCTGTGAGCCTGTCCTGTTTGGTCTCCATAAGGGTCATTTCCGTGCAGATGTCGGTTGAGCTGCTTTGGGGCCCCACTGACTGAGCTTTATTTCGCGAAAGGTCACCTCGACCTCGGCTCTGCAGGTGCTTTCCCGAACATTCGGAGTCTGTCGAACTCGGCGCAACATCGGGAGCCGCAGCCAGCGCGGTGCGAGTGACTGGAGATTCATCATCGAGAAAGGTGCGTCAGAATTGTCCCGGTGGCAGCAAACCCTGATAACGCGGCGCCCTCAGCTCGTGGTCCAGCAAAGGCGTCGCCAGCCATGACGAGTGGGGGGGGCACCGCAAAAGAGCTCCCCCACTTTCATCGACAAGCCGCAGCGCCACCCGTGGACCTGATAGGTGAGTCCTTCGCCCCCGATCCACTCCTGACCGGCATGGATCAACTTTTACCAACTAAACACGTGATCCTCAACTTAATATGAAAGGGTTCCCGGCTAAATGCATGGCAAAGGCTATCAACTCCGGTTGTCCACGCCGGCGCGTCCGTCAGTTGATGCGCCGAAACCTTGGCACCATTCGGTCAAGTCGCCAGCTCTGGCAGCGTCCTTAGGAATCTCAGCAAATCGGGCATCCCGAGTGGTGATGAATGCGCTCAATGATTAAAGGTAGTCGCTCCGATTCAGCGACCCGCTAGCCCGCCACCAAGACCCTTGCCCTCGTCCATCAATAGAACTCGACGGGGTCTAACAGCCATTCGGTGACGGCCTACACCCCAGACGAACCCGCTACTTCGACAAAGGTATTTAAGCAGCCGTCTCCAAAATCGTTGGGCTTCGACAAACACTACAACGAAAGACAACCGTCTCTCGTCAGTTTTTGTCCATCCAAGCCTGATTTTTTGGGGAGGGGCAATAAACTCAATCAGCCGCGTCCCGGACCCCTCATTTCGCCGTCGCAAAGCTCGCCGCTTCCTTCGTGCTCCTCACATAAATCCGACCATCCGCCAACACCGGAGTGCTCCAGCACTTCCCGTCCAACACTTTCTGACGCGCCACCTCCTTGTACGCCGTTGGCACAGCCTCCGCCAACACGAGCTCCCCAGCATCCGACAACGCCAGAATCCTTCCCCCCGCCAAAATGACATTGCCCGGACCAAACCCCTCCTTCTCCCACTTCACCTCGCCCGTCTTGAGATCCACGCACTTCAGCGGCCCCGCCCCGTACTGCTTGAACTGGAACATTCCATACAAATGCCCGTCCTTCACCACCGGCGTGCTCCAATGATTCGCAATCTGCTTGTCCCCCGTGATGCGATAAATCTCCGTCGCGCTCCACTTGCCGCCCTTATTCTCAACCTTCACCGCTCCTCCGCCCACTCCGTAACCCGCAGAGCAATACACAACATCGCCGCCAATCACCGGCGACGCTGCCGTAGAAATCTTGAAAGGGAACGCATACCGCCACAGCTCGTCACCCGTCTTGGGATCCACCGACAACAGACCCGATTGCAGGAAGAAAACCACCTGCCGCTTGCCGGCAATCGTTCCGACCGTCGGCGTCGCGTGCGTCATCATCTCGTCATACTTTTTCCAGAGCACGCTCCCGTCCTTCGTGCTGATCGCGAGCAAACTCTCACCCGCACCACCGCCCGCGACATAAACGACACCATTGTCAACCAAGGGCGAAGCCGCATTCTGCCAACGAATGTTGCGCCCCTTATGCTCCGCGACCAAATCCTTGCTCCACTGCGCTTTGCCAGTCACTGCATCAAACGCAGACAGGCGCAGCGCAGAGCTCAAAACAAACACCGAACCTCCCGCCACCGTCGGCGTTGAACGCGGACCATCCCCCCCGTTGTTCTCCTTCGTCCCAGCTTCTCCCCCGCCATCGTACTTCACGGGGCTGAACACCGCGTGCCAAAGCTCCTTGCCCGACGCAGCGTCCAATGCCACCAGCGTCTCCTGCTTCGCTCCATCCACCTCGCGCAACACTTGCGTGTACGCTTTACCTCCTGAAACCGTAAATGAGCTAAACCCCGAATCTGCAGGCACCTTCCAAACCTGTTTCAAACTTCCCGACCTCCAGTTCAAAGCCTCCTGCGTCGACCCGTCGCCTGCCGCACCACGGTACTGAGGCCATTCACCCGCCAACAACGACGCAGCCGACGACGCAGCCGACGACGCGGCCACCACTGCCAAGACACGATGCACTGTGTTCATAAAAATCCTTTTTGATCAAAAGCTGATAACTTTTAGCTCGGGTCGCAAATCCCGTTCCTCAGAACGCCCGAACGTCACTTCGTCACACCCTCCCAAAGAAGGTCATCAAAGCGGATCGCCGTCCCAGAATACGGACTGCCCCAAATCCCCGCGCGCCCGCCAGAAACGTTCCCCTCCACCTTCACCCGAATCAGCGGCTCTTTCGTTGCTGCATCCCCGTCCAACCAAGCCCAACCCAAAACTTCCCAACCGTCCCCTGCTTTCGCCACCGACAGCTTCAACCACGTCCACTTCTCCGTCTGCCACGCATAAGCCACCCCGCTCACCGGCTCGTCCCCCTTGTAAACCTCCAACTGCCCTTTGCCCGGACTCACCTGCAAACGGTACCCGCCCGCGCCACGCAAACTCAGCGCGAACGTCGGAAACTTCCGCCCCTTCTTCGTCCCAAAAAAACGCGCTGAAACCGTCGAATCATCGGCGTGTGACGGACCAAACAACGCACCAAACGTGTCCAACGGTTCCCCTGGTAACTCCAACACCTTGTTCGCCCCGTCAGCCACCACTGCGAACGAGCCTGCCAACGGCAGAAACTCCTTTGGCGCAGGCCCCAGCTCCAACGATTGAAAATCCTGCTTAAAAATCGGGTCAGCCGCGAACGCTGAAGCAAGCAAAACTGAAGAAACAGCCACAGAGTGAAGGAGGGAGGAATATTTCATAAACACAGTCTGAGAAACCATCGACGCGCGTCGAGAGTGGAGACCATTGCAAAAATCTTGAGAGCCGTCGAACCTAACCCTCCTCAGCGACGAACCGCCTCCGCCCGCTCTTCCCAAAATCCCACCCAACAGCATCCCGAAAACCG
>JBIIXW010000242.1:0-2639 GCA_044347165.1 Chthoniobacteraceae bacterium | reverse complement strand
AATCCGTCCGCGCCAACGCAACCGCCGCCAAATGTCGCAACTCCGCATCCACCTCTCGCCCTATCGCGGTCTCTATCAACAGTGACAACGCCGCCTGAGGAACATCCTCCGCCTGAGCGAGCTGACGAACCAACGGCGGAACCATGGAAGCGTCTCGCGCCGCCATCTCCAAGAGCGTGCGCGTCACCTCCGCCACATCCACCCGCTGCCGTGCCAGCTCGCCGCCAAGCCACACCATCTCGCTCGCTTCCACACCCCCCAGCGCCCGCGTCAACGCACCGGCAATGCGCGTTGATTCGGCCCACGGCTCCGGCTGGTAATACGGCCCGCGGTGATCCGGACGAGTCCCCCAGCTGTCACCAGCCCACGCTCCCTCCACGTGATAGAGGCGGCACAACGCGCTCAGCAACCCGCGGCGCCGGATGCTGTTAGGCTCACCTTGAATCCTCGTAATCAATCCCGTGACCACACGCGCGTCATGGAGCGATTGTAAAACACGCAACGCCCCCGTGCGCCGCGTTTCCGAAGCGCGCACATCATCCACAACCTCAAAACAAGCGGCCTCCGCCCGCAACTCCGTCAACGCTCTCACTGCCGTGTGCGCCACCAACGCATCCCCATCTTCCAGCAGCGGAACCATTGCGCCCAGCGGCGCCGCTCCTCCCATCCGCGCAGCCGCAAACAAACCCTCGCGCCGCAACCTCGCGTCCTTTGCCGACAAAGCCGATTCCACCACGCCACGAGGCACTCGGTCCGAATGCCGACGATCATCGCCCATCGCCCGCAAGGCCCACGGCCCGAGCGTAGAATCCGTCGCCCACTTTTCCAGCGAAGCAAACGCCCGTTCGCCCTGTTGCAACGCCATCGCAAAAACGCCCGAAACCCTCGACTCAATCCGCGCCATCGGATCTTCAATCAACTTCAGGATCGCAGCGGTCACCTCCGGCGATTCCGTACGGTTCAACAACTCGCGCTGCGCCGCCAACCGGCTTCGGTGGCTGCCAGACCGCAACACCTCCACCAACGTCAGAGGCTGCACCTTTTCAAACACGGGCACCGCCGCCGGCGAGTGTCCGCGCGGACGAACCCGAAAGATTACGCCGCAACTCGGACTCGCCCCGAATCCGCCATCGCGCCAACTCGCGACAAACAAGTGCCCCCTCGCATCCACATCCGCATCCGTCGGCCGAAACGCGTTCACTCGCTTCACATCCGGCTTCAACGCAACAAGATCACGCGGAGTTTCTGTTTCCACAAACGTCGCGCCACTCGGTTTGACTGAATGCACCGACATCATCTGACGCCCCCAATCAATCGTGTACGGACGACCATTCCACGCAGCCGGCCACCCAATCTCCTCCACCCAAACCGCGCCACATCCCGAGCCGCCACCGTAATCCGCAATCGGTGTCACTGCCTCGTCCGCAAAGTTTTTATACAGTCTTGGATAGCCGTGATCTTCCAGGCCGGTGAAATGATGGAACCGCGTGTTCCATCCGCCTCCATCATTCGTGTTGTCCCGCGCAAACCCATCCAGAAGCGGGCTAATCGCAGCCTCAAGAATGTTCCGAGTGCCCGCACTGTAGAGCTCTAAACCCGTTCCATCCGGACGAACCCGAACCACCCCGCCCCCACGCAGTTGCAATGTCCGCCCATCGACACCCTCCGCACGCATAAATCCAAAATCGCCAATCGCCGCATAAATCCAACCGTCAATTCCCATCTCAATGCCATTCGACGCGTGGTCTGCACGCCGCCCGCTCAACGGCCAACCAATGTTCCGCACCAACACCTTCTCCTCATCCGAAACGCCATCCCCATCGTGATCAATAAATGCACTCAAGTGGGGCGGATGCAGCACAATCACCGCCTTGCCATCCACCAGAATTCCGCGAGGAGCATCCACTTGGACATACTCCTTCGATTCGTCGGCATGACCGTCGCCGTCCACATCGCGTAAACGAAAAATTTTCCCAACCCCCTTCGCAGTTCCCACCGCCCCATTCGCATCACTCGAAACGAAAACATCTCCAGTAGGTGATGCTGCGATAAACACCGGAGAGTTCATCTGCGGAGGAGTCGCAAAGGTCTCCACCTCAAAGTCAGCATGGAAGTTCAGCTCCTCGTAGAGCGGATGCCGATCCCCCAGCGGCTTCTCAGAATCAGGCACCGCCCTTCCAGAAACAACCTGCGGCTGCGGCGTAGACCCGGAGGCCACCGGCGCATCCGGGGCCTTCACATCCCCCAGCGCGTAACGAATGCCCTCGAGGTAAAACCGAACCATCGCTGGATCAAACGTCACCTCCGCCCGATGCCCGAGCGCGCAGTAAAATACCCGACCTGCACCCCACGGACGAACCCACGCCAGCGGATAATCGTGGTCCGCGCGAATGCTCTCTAGGGCTCGGATATCGAACGGACGCGCCTCTGGCGCTGAAGCCCTCTCCTTCATCCGCGCCTCGGCTTTCGCAACATCTGGCGAACCCGCGTAATCAATGCTCAACAACACTCGTAACTTCTCGCGACTGTACGGCGCGCGGAATGTGTAAATCTCATCGGAGAACGGGAAGCTGCGCTCGCCAAACATCTTCGTCAGCGGATGCTCCGGTTCGTCGACTTTGATTCGGATGCTGCCAAAG
>JBIIXW010000234.1:0-2678 GCA_044347165.1 Chthoniobacteraceae bacterium | reverse complement strand
CGGGAGCGAGGCGTTGAGGTGAGGGAGGAGGTTGCGGTGGAGCGGTTAGTTGAGGAGGAGGGGCGTGTCGTTGGGGTTGAGGCGGTGGGGCGTGATGGCGTGCGGGAGGTGTTGCGGGCGAAGTTGGTGGTGGATGCGACGGGCAAGGAGGCGTTTGCTTCTCGTCGAAAGGGATGGCGCGAGAATGATCCTTATCTGAACAAGATAGCGGTTTGGACTTATTACAAGGGGTCGGTCCGTGGGGAGGGGATTGATGAGGGTACGACGACGGTGGCGTTTGTGCCGGAGAAGGGGTGGTTTTGGCACATTCCGTTGCAAAATGACATGGTGAGTGTGGGAGTGGTGGCGGAGGGTAAGTATTTGACGCGGGGTGGGGTGAAGGATCCGCGCGGCATTTTTGAGCGTGAGATTGGGCAGAACCAGTGGATTAAAGAGCGTTTAGCGACGGGCGTTTGCACGGGAGAGTATTGGGTCACGAGCGAGTATAGTCGGCATTCTCGGCACTGTTCGTCGCCCGGCTTATTATTGGTGGGCGATGCGTTTGCGTTCCTCGATCCGGTCTTCAGCAGCGGAGTGATGTTGGCGTTGAAGAGTGGAGTGTTGGCGGGTGAGGCGATTCACGCGGGGTTGAAACAAGGAGATTTGGCTCCGGAGCGGTTTGGTGAGTATGGGGCGTCGATTCGGCAGGGGGTAGAGAATATGCGGAAGTTGGTGTATGCCTTTTACAACGAGGGATTCTCGTTCAAGGACGTCATCATGAAATATCCGGCGGCGGGCGATTTGATTACGGACTGTTTGTCTGGTGATTTGAATCGTGATTACAGCCAGCTGTGGGATTGGATTTCGGAGTTTGCTCCGCTGCCGGACGATTTGCCGTACGGGCTTCCTCTATCGGCCTGAAATATTCGCTGAGTGACGGGAAGTTCGGATTTCGGGGTAGAGCAGAGGGTTTTAGCGTTGACCCTTCGGCACTCTTTATCCAGCCTTCGCAGGCTCTAACCATGCGACATACCATCTCTGTCCTCGTTGAAAACAAGTTCGGCGTGCTCACCCGCATTGCTGGGATGTTCAGCGGCCGCGGCTTTAACATCGACACCTTGAATGTCGGTCCCACGTTGGATCCGGAGACCTCTCGCATGACGATTGTTGTTCGCGGGGATGACACCGTGCTGGAACAGGTGACAAAACAGCTCCGAAAGTTAATCGATGTTATTGAGGTTCAGGACTTTCGTGATGACGAGTATGTGGATCGCGAGCTGGTTTTGTTGCGGGTGTCGGTGGATGCAAAAAGCCGTGCTGAGGTGATTCAGATTTGTGAGTTGTTCCGAGCGAAAGTGATTGATGTTCAGCGTTCGAATGTCTCGATTGAGATCACTGGTGATGAGAGCAAAATCTCGAAGTTTGTCTTCCTGATGGAGCCGTTCGGGATTTTGGAACTCACGCGGACGGGCAAGGTTGCTTTGGCGCGTCGGGCCGATTAGCCATCGCAGTTTTTCTCGGGTCTCGAGGAATAAAGTAAGTTTAAGTTGTTTATTTTGAACGTTTTAAAAATATGCCAGCAAAAGCAATAAGCAAATCGAAGGGTGCCAAGGTCAAGATGCCGAAGGTTTACACGGACAAAGATGCAGATCTCAAAGTGTTGAAGGGGAAGACAATCGCGGTGCTGGGATTTGGTTCACAGGGACATGCCCACGCATTGAACCTGAAGGATTCGGGTGTGAAGGTGATTATCGGTTTGTACCCTGGGAGCAAGTCACGGAAGGTTGCTGCGGACTATGGGTTTGAGGTGGTGGACACGGCAGAGGCCGTGCGCCGGGGCGACGTGATTTTCGTGGCATTGCCGGACACCAAGCAGCCGTCGGTGTACGAGTCTGACATTCAGCCGAACCTGACGAAAGGTAAGACACTGTTGTTCAGTCATGGTTTCGCGGTGCACTACAAGACGATTGTTCCACCGAAGAATGTGGACGTGATTTTGGTGGCACCGAAAGGGCCCGGTCATATTGTTCGCCGTCAGTTCACGGAGGGCAAAGGGGTGCCAGCCTTGATTGCTGTGTACCAGAACGCGACGAAGCAAGCGAAGAAGACGGCTCTGGCTTGGGCTAAGGGGGTGGGTGGAACGAGGGCTGGGACGTTGGAAACTTCGTTCAAGGAGGAGACGGAGACTGATCTTTTCGGCGAGCAGGCGGTGCTTTGCGGCGGTACTTCGGCGCTGGTGATGGCGGGGTTTGAGACGTTGGTTGAGGCGGGATATTCGCCTGAGATGGCGTACTTCGAGTGCTTGCACGAGTTGAAGTTGATTGTGGATTTGATGAATGAATCGGGCATTGCTGGGATGCGTTTCTCGATTTCCGAGACGGCGAAGTGGGGTGATGTGACGATTGGTCCAAAAATCATCGATGCAGGCACGAAGAAGCGGATGAAGGCAGTGCTGAAAGACATTCAGACCGGTAAGTTCGCGAAGGGTTGGGTCTCGGAGTACAAAGGTGGATACAAGAAGTACAACGCTTTGCTCAAAGCGGGTGAAGAGCATCCGATTGAAGTGACTGGGCGCAACCTGCGTGCGTTGATGCCGTGGATCAAGAAACGGAATCTCGGCGGGGCTCAGGCAGCTTACGGCGCGTAATCGCGTTATCCCTTTTTTGGGTAATAAGAGGCGTAACCTTCGGGTTACGTCT
>JBIIXW010000233.1:0-2679 GCA_044347165.1 Chthoniobacteraceae bacterium | reverse complement strand
CGGGGGTGAGCTTGATGCGGTTGGGGGTGAAGGGGAGGCAATGCCGGTGTCGGGGCGTCAGGTTCCGCCGGATTTACGGGGGGTGGTGCGGGATTTTCCGCACAAGCCTGGCGTGTACGTGATGCGGGACCGTTTTCGGCGAGTGATTTACGTTGGGAAGGCTCGGGATTTAAAGCGGCGGGCGTCGCAGTATTTTCATCCGGCGCGGCGGTCGCGGGCGGATTTGAAGACGCGAGCGCTTTTGGACTCGGTTTGGAGCATTGAGTGCCATGTGGTGGGGTCGGAGGCGGAGTCGCTGATTTTGGAGGCGAAGCTCATCAAGCAGTTTCGGCCTCGCTACAACATTGCGTTTCGCGATGACAAACGGCATTTGCTGGTGAAGGTGAACTTTAATGAGAGCTGGCCGCGGTTTCGGTTGGCGCGGCAGCGAGTCAACGATGGGGCTCAGTATTTTGGGCCGTTTGTTCATGCGGGGCCGTTGCGCGAGACGCTGAAGTTGTTGCGGAAACGGTTTGGCATTTTGCTGACGGGACACGGAAAGCCTTCGGATCGCGATATGAAGGCGGTGGCGTATCAGGTTCCGCAAAAGCTGAGTGAGATTTCCCATGAGCAGTATGTGGAGCGGGTGCGGAACGCTGCGGCTTTTTTGGGTGGGGATTGCAAAGAGTTTATCGAGGAGTTGAAGGAGCGGATGGCGGCGGCGGCGGCGGCGTTGGATTTTGAGAAAGCGGCGTCGCTGCGGGACATGGTTGCGGATTTGAAGCGGACGGTGCAGCCGGTGTCGCGGTTTACGCGGTTCAGCTTGCCGACCACGGTGGATCCGTCGGCGGATTTGAGGGAGTTGGGGGAGGTGTTGGGGTTGGGGCGGCCGCCTGTGCTGATGGAGTGTTTTGATATTTCGAATGTGTCGGACACGTTCATTGTGGCGGCAAAGGTGTGTTTTCGGGAGGGGCGCCCGTCCAAGCTGGATTATCGGCACTACGAGATTCGGTCGGTGGTGGGACAGAACGATTTTGCGTCGATGGCGGAGGTGATTCGGCGACGGTATTCGCGGTTTGGTTTGGGGGTGGAAGGGGCGGAGACCTTGATGGTGGCGGAGGATGCGGTGGATTACGGGTATGGGCAGGAGGTTGGGGTGGATGCTTTGCGGCGGGCGGGGGTGGATTTTCCGGATTTGATCATTGTGGATGGGGGGAAGGGGCAGTTGGGGGCGGCGTGTCGGGAGTTGCAGACGTTGGGGTTGGGGGATGCGCAGATCATTGGGTTGGCGAAGCAGTACGAGGAAATTCACCGGCCGGGCGGTGGGGAACCGTTGCGGCTTCCGGCGGATTCGGGGGCGTTGAAGATGTTGCAACGGATTCGTGATGAGGCGCACCGGTTTGCGAATGTGTATCAGCGGCGCAAGATGCGAGGGCGGGTGAAGGCGAGTGTGTTGGATGGATGCCGTTGGGTGACGCCGGACCGGAAGCGGGCGTTGTTGCGCGTGTTTGGGACGGTGGCGGGTTTGCAGCGCGCTTCGGTGGACCAATTGGCGGGGGTGGAGGGAATGACGCCGGCGATTGCGCGTCGGGTTTGGGAGTTTTTACAGACGTTGGTGGTTGCCGAGGATTAGGGGCGGGTCGGTGGCTGGGTTTGATGCGATGCGGAGTGGTGTCGAGTGGGTAGGCGGTGCTGGTTGCGGGTTGTGGAGGAAGAGATTGTCCGGCCTCTGAGGGGCTTTCTTGCTTTGGTGGGCCTTGGAGGCGGTGTAATGGGGGGTATGGCTTACTCGACCTTAGTTTCTCGTCGGATGTTTGAAGAGGCGCGTGCGTTGATTCCGGGAGGGGTAAACTCTCCGGTGCGGGCATTTCGCGGGGTGGGTGGCGAGCCGTTCTTTGTGGAGCACGCGGAGGGGTGCCGGATTCGGGATGTGGATGGGAATGAGTATATTGATTATGTGGGGACGTGGGGGCCTGCGATTCTGGGACATGCGCCGGATTGTGTGAGGGGTGCGTTGGTGGAGGCGGCGTCGCATGGGGTGAGTTTTGGGATTCCGAATCCGTATGAGTTACGGATGGCGCGGCGGATTGTGGATTGGGTGCCGTCGGTGGAGAAGGTGCGGATGGTGAACAGCGGCACGGAGGCGACGATGTCGTGCATTCGGTTAGCTCGGGGGTTTACGGGACGGGACCGGATTGTGAAGTTTGAGGGGTGCTATCACGGGCACGTGGATTCGTTGCTGGTGAAGGCGGGCAGCGGAGCGCTGACGCATGGGCAACCGGATAGTGCGGGGATTCCGGCGGATTTAGCGGCGTTGACGGTGACGTTGCCGTACAACGATTTGGAGCGGTTGGAGGAGCTTTTTTCTCAGCAAGGCGACCAGATTGCGGCGGTGATTGTGGAGCCGGTTCCCGCGAATGCGGGGTTGTATTTGCCGTTGCCGGGTTACTTGGAGGCGATGCGTGCACTGTGTACGGCGCACGGGGCTTTGTTGATTTTTGACGAAGTGATGACGGGCTTCCGTTTGGCGAAGGGTGGGTATCAGGAGCGGTGCGGGATTCGTCCGGATTTGACGGCGATGGGCAAGGTGATTGGGGGAGGGTTGCCGGTTGGTGCGTTTGGTGGGAGGGCGGAGGTGATGGATTTTCTGTCGCCGGACGGGCCGGTGTATCAGGCAGGGACGTTGTCGGGGAATCCGTT
>JBIIXW010000033.1:0-27838 GCA_044347165.1 Chthoniobacteraceae bacterium | reverse complement strand
CACCGCCCCCTCCGCGATGGTTGTCGCGCGCTCCACCGTCTTCACATTCGAAATCGATGCATCAATCACCGGTGCGTCCGGCAAATCAGATCGCTTGAACTTCCGTCCAAACCCCGCAGGTGCAGGGTGAATCGTGAGGGTAACTTTCTCTCCCGTATGGAGCGAGGACCCTTCCAATGAAGCGGAACCCGCCAACGTCTGCTGATAACTGCTCATATCTCGATTGCTGCGCCTAGCCCCAATGCCGCCATTCACGACAAATCCGCTAGAACATGTTCAACCTTTGGCGCTTCCGAATCCTCCGCCACGCGGAGCGACTCACAAACTCCCGACGCTGTACCCAGCGTCTCAATCACTATCTTCTTCGAGAACCAAACGACCCTCCAAGAAGGAAATCAAAAAAAGGGCCGCCCTCAAATTCAGAGGACAGCCCTAAAAACTCCGGAAGGCAAAAGCCTCAAGAGAAACTACTCTGCCTTGTCCGCAACCGTCGTGCTTTCAGGAGCCGCGGTCGTTACCAATGACTCCTCCGCAGGCTGATCAACCCACTCGATAATCGCCATTTCCGACGCGTCACTCCTCCGCTGGCCCACCTTTACAATCCGCGTGTACCCGCCCTGACGAGTCGCACAACGAGGCGCGACCTTGTCAAACAACGCCTTCACCGCTGTTTCATTGTGCCGCAAGTAGGACAACGCCACGCGACGTGCATGCAACGTGTTCTTCTTCCCAATCGTCACCAACTTCTCAGCAAATGGACGCACAGCCTTGGCTTTCGCCAAGGTCGTCCGGATCTTCGAATGCTCAATGAGACTCACCACCTGATTCGCCAAAAGGGCGTCGCGATGGCTCTGCGAACGCCCGAGTTTTACCGTTTTGCGACTGTGACGCATAATGTGCTTTTAGTTTATATGTTAAAAAAGACCGGTCGAAACCGTCCTGTAAATCTCGCTGTTACTTGGAAATTTCTGCCAAACCGCCCTCGAACTTCATTCCTAGGGACAAACCTAGGGAGGAGAGCTTTTCCTTAATCTCGTTCAACGACTTCTTCCCGAAGTTACGGTACTTCAGCATTTCCCCTTCGCTCTTCTGTGCGAGCTGACCCACCGTCGTGATGTTGGCGTTGTTCAAGCAGTTCGCGGCACGAACCGACAACTCAATCTCGTTCACGCTCATGCCGAGCAGCTTCTTCATCTTCTGATCTTCCTGCGACTGCTCCTGAGGACGCGTGTCAATCAACACCGCATTCTCGTCGTAACCGTAGAAGGGCTCGAAGTGCCGCTTCAAAATCGAGGAAGACTGAACGAGGGCCTCTTCCGGAGACAAACGACCATCCGTCCAAACCTCCAACACCAACTTGTCGTAATCCGTGCGCTGACCGACACGCGTATTCTCCACAGCGTACTTGACGCGCGTCACCGGAGAAAAAATCGAATCGATCGCAATCACCCCAATCGGTTGGTCCGCGTGCTTATTCTCGTCTCCCGTCGCAAATCCGCGCCCCACACGAACCTCCAACTCCGCATCAAACTTACCCTTGCGGTCCAACGTGCAAATCAACTGGTCTTTGTTGATCACCTCGCACTGCGCCGACTCCTGAATGTCTGCCGCCGTCACGGAACCCTCTTTGTTCACCGAAATCGTCAGATTGCGAATCTCATGGTCGTGCGCCCGGAACTTGACCTTCTTCAGGTTAAGAATGATTTCCGTGACGTCCTCCACCACGTTCGGAAGCGTCTGAAACTCATGATTCGCGCCCTCAATCTTCACCGCGGTCACCGCCGCACCTTCCAATGAGGACAAAAGAACTCGGCGCAACGAGTTGCCGACCGTGTGCCCGTACCCAGCCTCAAACGGCTCGGCGATGAACTTGGCATACGTGGATGTTGCTGTGGATTCGTCCTTTGACAGGGACGATGGCATTTCAAAACGACCTAAACGAACTGGCATAACGATTTGGATGATTCCTGAACAACACCTCAAAAACTGCCACTCAGGAAAAACTTACATTTGCGGCCGGGTTTCCCCTGGCGCTCTTAATCCTCCCGCCTTCGCAGTGGACTCAGGGACCAACGGCCACGATTGACTTTTGCGCTGAACCGGCGATTTAACGGAGAAATAGGTCACTGCTCAAGCAGGAACCTCATCTTTTGTGCTGCCGCTCTACTCAAAATCGTAGACCACCGCTCGCGCGCAGCACGGTTTGAACACCTGCTCCACAAAATCAATGTGCAACGGGTGCACCTGATAGGCATCCTGCTCTTCTTTCGTATCGAACACCAAGTTCAAGGCCACTTGATAACTCTGGTCCACCACGGGCCGGTGGCTGCCCACCATCCGACCCATGTGAAACGAGCGAACGCCAGGAATCGGTTTTAGGTATTTCTCGCCGCCCGCCAGTAACTGATCCGCAGCATCAGCAACCTCCGGGCGAGTCCAAAAAATGACGACATGTGAAAACATAAGCTTAAGGTCTTTCCAGAAAACCAGCCAACCCACAGGCCGGCCAAGAGGCAAGCCCACTCTCCCCACCATGCGCATCATTCTTAACGGAACTCCCCACGAGATCCCAGATCACCTGACCGTAGAACGACTCGTAGAACACCTCCAACTGCCCGCACCCGCGCTCCTCATCGAGTTGAATGAAATCGCCTTGCGACGGTCCGATTGGCCCCAATGCCCGCTGAGTCCCGACGACCGTGTTGAGTTCATTCGTATCGCTGCGGGAGGCTGACTGACGGTCCATTAAATGCGCTGGAGTTCCTCGGAACCCAGCTATCACGAGAGCGCAGACCATCTACAACCCAACAGGCGGGGAGCCTAAAATTGAGAACGCCTCTCCAGATCGAGTCTGGAGAGGCGCTCTCGTTTGTCCCAGGGGGGTCTTGGGGGTAGTTGGAATCTAGCGCTTCACCAAAAATCACTCAACGAGAATCTGCAACTTTTCAGCATTCACCGAGAGAAAACAAAAAGCCGCCCTTTCGGACGGCTCTCTATCAAGCATCCAGCCCTCTCTCCCCCGTCACATCGAGCGGTCAATGGCGGACAGCACCTCACTCACGGAGTCGACCGTCTCATCCCCCATGTTGGAAATCCGGAACGTCTTTCCCTTCAGTTTCCCGTAACCGCCATCGATGATGAAACCCTGCTCCTTGAGTTTCACCAACATCGACGCCACATCGACTCCTCGATTGTTCGCAACGCACGTTAGCGACTTGGAGCGGTAGCCCTCCGGGGCAAAAAACTCGAATCCGTTACTCCGAACCCAGTCATGCACCAACGCGTTTGTCGCCGCGTGCCTCGCGTGCCTATTCGTAATCCCCTCGTTAAAGATATCTTCGAGTTTCGACTCCAATGCGTAAATGTGCGAAATCGAGGGAGTCGAAGGGGTCATATCCTCCGCTTGGTTCTTCTGAAACTCCACAAAATCAAAATAATACCCGCGCCCCGCCGTCTTCGCAGCCCGCTCTAAGCCTTTCTGACTCACCGAGAAAAGAGCAAGCCCCGGGGGCATCGCCAACGCTTTCTGGGACCCCGTCAGCAGCACGTCAATGCCGAGCTCATCCATCGGAAGCGGCACAACTGAAAAAGAACTCACGCTGTCCACGATCAGCTGAACCTCCGGAAACTCGCGCACCGCTTCCGCAATTTCAGCAATCGGAGACATGACTCCCGTTGACGTCTCGTTGTGAATCACCGTCACCGCCTCAAACCCGCCCTGCTTCAAATGCTCCCGAATCTGCTCCCCCCGAATCGGTTGTCCCCACTCCACCTGCAACCCCACGGCTTCCTTCCCACAACGCTTGGAAACATCCAACCACTTGTCTGAAAACGCCCCACACATGCAGTTCAATACCTTCCCCGACCCAACCAAGTTGCGAATCGCTCCCTCCATGACTCCCCAGGCCGATGACGTACTCAGGAAAACCGGCTGCTTCGTCATGAACAACTCCTGCAACCGGGGCTGAATACGCCCATAAAGTTTTTTAAAGTCACCACTTCGGTGACCCATCATCGGCTTGGAAAACGCGGCGAATGTCTTTGCGGAGACCTCAACAGGCCCAGGGATAAAAAGTTTCATGGAATCTCCATCCTACTATCGCGAGCCCCCCAGAAGGCAACCTCTGACACACCCAGTACTCCCGCCGCAAATCCCCCCTCTCCCCGAAACTCAACGCCCAAGCACCTTACGCAGCACCGGCTCAAAAATGTCCGCCTGCCGCATAAATCCCAAATCACTCGCGTGCGACGCGTCCGTCGCTCCCTCCGTATCATTCCCGTACAAATGGTCTCCCCCGATGTAGTGAAGCCCCGTCACCCCACCCGCCTTGAGTCGCTCAAACGCTCCCTTGAGCGCGGCATGATTGTCGTCGTGAAACTTGGACTTGGCCGGCGTAATCCAAGAGTTCGTGAAGCGCCGATCCTCCACCAACACAATCGGCACCGCTGGACGCGCCCCCCGAAGCTGCTTCACCAATGCCTCACACCGAGCCGTCACATCCGCTGGCCCCATGTTCGGCAGACAATCGATGACGTAGGCCGAAGCGTCCAAACGCGCTAAAAACTCGCCCACGCTCGCGTCCATCCGACCATTCCCGGAAAAACCCAGATTCGCCACAGGAACATCCAAACGCCGCCCAAGAATCGCCGTGTGAACCATTCCCGGCCGACTCGCACACGCGCCGTGGGTAATCGAAGTCCCATAAAAAACAACCGGCTTTGACCTCGGCTTCAGCCCATCGAATGAGGCCCCCTTCCTCACCCCTACCTTCAAAAACTCCACTCCGTTGTACAAAGGCAGGTACACCGCGTACTCCCGCGAACCCGGCGCCAATCCCTTAATCAACTCCACACGAACTTCCTGCGCCTGCGGACGGCTCACCGACACCCACCCCCACTTGCCCTCCGCATTCCGCGCGTACAAATCCACGCCGCTCACTCCCGTCGCCGGCATGTGCGGCATCCCGAGTCCCGCCTTCGTCAGCTTATAGTGAACATGGATTTCGGAGGAGTCGGTCTTGAACCGGAACATCATCCCCGCTGAGTCGCGGCTCAAATTCCATACCGGCCCTGGAACCTTTCCCTCCGCTGCTGCGGGCAACCGATCGTAAAAGCGCGCCCGCTCCTCATCGGCCCATTCACGTCCCTCCAATCCGAACGCCGACGCATCGTGCCAGTCCACTGCTGCATCAGTCGGCTTACTCGCCGCCATCGCTGGGTCCAGCTTCGCCGTCTCAGGAGCCTTCGCCGCCGCTGCGTTACCCTGCGCGACCGTCGAAAGCGTGAACAAAAAGCCGCTAAGCCCCAGAGCAATAAGAAAACGTCTCATTCATTCCGTGAAAGCCAGTCCTATTCCACCATGCCACCGTCAACGCCCCGCATCCGCTCGCAACGCCGTACTCGGCAACAACCGCCGAACCGCCGCGATGATTCGCTCCTCAACATCCCCAGCAAACTTCGTCGGACGGTCGTAATAAATCATCGCCCCACCCCCCTCGTACCCCCCCTCTTCCAGCACCCGCCGCGACGGGATGTAACAGGCGCTCTCGTTCGAGTAAGCGTTCACCCACAACCGTTCCCGATCAAACTCCCGCTTCAATCGCAGCCCATAATCCACCGTGACTTCCCCAGGCAAAAACACCATGTGCAGCGCATCCCCAAAAGACCACGCCTGAATCCAATACGGCAGTTCCGTCGGAAGCTTTTCGCCGCGCTCCAATCGAGCAATATTCCTCCGTGCGTGATAGCCCACAGCACCGGATTTCGACGCTAAAACGTTCCACTCCTCCCGCGTCGGCAACGTCGCATACTCCAGCGGAATGCGCTCCGCTCGGCACGCAATCGCACCGGCGACGCTCCTCATCCCTTCACCACGAATCACACGCCCAACCTCAGCCGCCAAATCTTCCCCATGCTGCTTCACTAACTCCATGGTTCGACGTGGATTGGGGTTCTGGTCCGCCCCGCAGCCAATCGCAATCATCCCCACCACCCCCGGGAAATCCCGTTCCAACGCCTCCCGCGCACAACCCGCCCAATCACCGTGGATCGCATCAATCCCAATCGTCGTGCAATGACAAGCATACCCCGCCAAGACCACCCTCAAACGACCGTCCAAATCCGTCACTCGCAAAACCGGAACATCATGATCTACAGGCTTTTCAGGAAATGACCGACGATTCGCAGCAAACCCAACCCGTCCAAAACCTTGGGCCAGGAGAGACGGTTCCCTCGATCTGACCGCCTTCAGCACCGCATCCGTCATCCAACGCGTCACATCCTCCGTGTAGCGATGAATCCGCTCGCGGTGTTCCTCGGGGATGTCCATGCCGAACAGATTCTCCAACGCACCCTCCAGCATCGGCGCGCAGTGCGTGTGACTGAACGAAATCGCAAACCTTTCGTCCGCCAGCAAAACCCCAGCCTCTCGGACCCGACGCAACACTTCCGCCCGTAACGCCCCTGGGACCGAACAGTTATCAATCGTCACCAATACCGCCACTCCCCCCGCGTCGGTCCCCATCGCCAACGCCTGAAGACCAATCCGTTGCGCCACTCCCACATGTTCCGTACGCCGACCACCGTACCCACTCAATCGAACCGGATAATCCGGCGTGATATCCGCCGAGGCCACGCCAACCAACACCGTTTCATCGGCAGAAACCGGGACATCCGCAAACCCCAAGAAAAATGCCCCTAACCACCACAGCGCAGCAACCCATCTTGCAAAACGTGTCTCCAATGAATGCGTTGCCATATTTTTAAAATGCAGGGCCGGTAAACAGTAACTGAACGACAGGAGTCGATGCGCTCCTGCGAGCAAACGAACCCGCCCCGTCACCTGAAACACCCCCGTCACGCAAACGCCGCGCCGTGATCGCATCCCAAACCCAATTTTGAAACGTAAAAAATCGCGTCGACGCCACCCCCTGCCCCCACTCGGGAATACCCTTCCTCTTTTTTGACAAAACTTTAACATCCTCACGCCCCCCCGAGTTCATGTTTCCCCCCGTTACCGCCATCTTCACCGCTCTCGCCATCGTCCTCGTGCTCGCGAAAATCCCCATCGCGATTCCTTACGAAAACTTCGAAGGCATCCCGAGCCTGATCGCCATCACCACCGAGGACATCTTCTGGATTGTCGCGCTCTGCGGCCTTTCGGCTTACCTGAATCGCAAACTGTCCAACAATGAACGCTGGCAGCGCCGACTCCTCCTCTCCCTCGAAACCATCGCCGTCGTCGCCGCCGTCTACGCCATCGCGAACATCGGCGTAAACGCAGCACTCAAGCAACCGCTCAACTCACGCGTCCTCGCCATGATGAAGGACGTTGGCAACATCTCCTCTTCCGCCTCCGAATACCTCAACGCGAAACTCATCGCCGCCGCCCTCGCCGCCCCCCTCTTCGTCGTCCTAGCCAACCGCGCGCTCCGTCGCAGAAACTTTCCCCGATCAGTTGCACGCGGACTCGCCCTCGGCTCCGTCCTGTGGATCCTCTGCGGCGGCGCCTACCTGTGGTCCACTGACCCCGACGCGTGGCAACGCCGCGCTGGTCGCAACCCGCACCGCGAGTTCATCGGATCTTATCTCTTCGACTACCTCACCGATCAAAAGGCCGGCATCATCAGCAAGTTCCAAACGGAACACATGGATGATTTCATCCCCGCCTCGGACCGCCCCATGCCCCCCGTAGCGAAGGCCCCGAAAAACATCATTTTGTTCACCCTAGAGTCGACGAGCGCCCAATACCTGAGCGTGTATGGCGCTAGCCACGACACCACCCCCAATCTCGTCGCTGAAACCAAGCACTCTCTCGTGTTCGAGAGAGCCTACGCCCATGTTGGCTACACGTTCTGCTCATTCATGAGCCTCGTTTATTCCGTGTACCCGGGCCTCCCATGGAAATACCAACCGGGGTTCGATCGCCCCATGCACAAAGCGCTCGTGGGCTCACTCAAGGAGCGAAACTACCGGTCTGCCTTTTTCTCCGCCGCGTTCCCAACCTGGGGCGGAATGGATTACATGGCAAAGAAGGCCGGCTTTCAAAAAGTGTTTGCCCCGCGAGACCTCGCCCCAGACGACAAAATCACCTCTTGGGGTTGTGAGGATGCACCCATGATGGACGGGCTCCTCAAGTGGATTGCCGAAGACGCCTCGAGGCCCTTTTTCGCACTCGCCTGGACGAACCAAACCCACCACCCCTACACCGTCGCAGACGAACCGCCGGCGATCGCGTTCGAGGAAAATGGGAAACCAGTCACCCCTGACAAAAATCGGTACCTGAACGCCATCCGCCAATCGGACCACCAACTGGGACGCCTCTTCCAGTTCCTGCGAGAAAAGAACCTCGATCAGAACACCCTCGTCATCATCACAGGCGACCATGGAGAGGCCTTCGGAACTCCTCATCCCACGATGGGTCATGGCAGTGCCCTGTTTGATGAGAACCTCCGCGTACCGATGATCTTTTGGGCCCCAGGATTTTACGCCGGCCAGCGTGAAACCAAACCCATCGGCCACGTCGACATCAATCCGACACTCGCCCAAATGCTGGGCACCCCCATCCCAAAAGCGTGGCAGGGTTGCAGCATCCTCAGTCCCAATCACCCTGGGCGTGTCTACATGATTGCCGACCGCGACGGCTTTCAGTTCGGCGTCATGGATAACTCACTAAAATCCATCTTCTACGCAACGGCTGGGTACGAACAAATGTTCGATTTAAAAAGCGATCCGCTTGAACAGAAAAATCTGGCGTACAAGGAGAAAGACAAAGCTAGCGAACTCAGATCACGCATATCCGCTTTTATCAAATACGAGGAAGCTTACCTGAAAAACGAACTCGTTCCCGGGCCAACCGGCGATCAAGACAGCGAGTAGCCTGACTCTCCCGCCCCTCGGTTGCTGGTGTTGGACTTAGCACCACGATTTTTCTCTTTCTGGAATGCCCCTTGCCGCACCATCGACTTTCACTTCCTTCATCCATGTCAGACGCCAAACTCGCCATCGGAATCGATTTCGGAGGAACCTCCGTTAAAGTCGCACTCATTCAAGGTTCAACCATTGTCGCGCACGGTGAACCCGTACCCACCCAGCAATATGCAGGACCTCACGCCCTCCTCGAAGCGCTTGGCGAACGGATAGTGAATCTATCCAAAACTGCATCCACCAAAGGGGAATCCGCTCCCCCGATTGGCATCGGCCTCCCAGGCCTTGTCGATAGCGTCAATGGCGTCGTTCACGAACTCACCAATGTGCCGGGCTGGCTCGAAGTGCCCCTGCGCTCCATTCTTTCCGAACGGTTTAAGTGTGCGGTTATCCTCGAAAATGACGCAAACGCGATGGCTTACGGCGAGTTTCGCTACGGAGCCGCAAAAACGGGACGCAATGTCATTTGCATCACGCTTGGCACCGGAGTCGGCGGCGGCCTGATCTTGGATGGACGCCTCTACCGCGGCTCGCAGCTGGCGGCCGGCGAAATTGGCCACCTCAGCATCGATTACCGCGGAGTCCCAAGCCCTTTCGGAAACTTCGGTGGCCTCGAAACATACGTGGGTAACCAGCGCATTATTGAACGCGCTCAGTCCGCCTACTCGCAGTCAGGCAACACTGCCCCGACTCCGCTTACCCCCCGATCCCTTGCGGAGGCCGCTAATGCGGGATGTCCCGTAGCGAAGGAAATCTGGAACGAGGTGGGCACTCAAATCGGCGCAGGACTCGCCAGCTCCGTTTGGCTCCTTAACCCCGACACCATCGTCATCGGGGGCGGCGTCGCTGCAGCCGGCCCCTTGGTGTTTGACCCCATCATCCGCACCATCCGCTCGCGAACGGCCCCCGTCGTCCACCAGTCTCTCGCCATCGTTCCGGCCGAGCTCGGAAACGACGCCGGCATGATTGGCTGCGCCGCTCTGGCCCTCGAAGCGTCTCGCTAAAAGCCATTTGCTCAGAGCCACCAAGGTGCATCCACCTTCGCAGCCCACTGTATTTTCGACCTTTGAACCTTCCCATGAAACGCAACACCCTCGCATCCACCGGAATTGCCATCCTTTCCACCTCCCTTGCGGCCCACCTCGCCCTCGCTCAGAGTGCGGCACCCACCGCCGAGTCTCTCCTCAAAGACATCAAGGTCGCAGACGGTTTTGACGCAACCATCTTCGCTACCCCAGACCAAGCGAACTACCCAGTGTTCGTCGCCGCCGCCCCAGACGGCACTCTCTACGTCAGCAGCGACCAGAACGGATCGCTCGGACGCCTCCCCAACATGGGTCGCATCATGCGTCTGCGCGACACCAAGGGCACCGGACGAGCCGACGAAGTGAAGACCTTTGTGCCGAACGTCGATTCACCGCGGGGCCTCGTCTGGGATCGTGACCGCCTCTACCTCGTTCATCCGCCACATCTGAGCGTATTCGTGGACAGGGACGCAGACGGAACCTCCGACGAACAGAAGGTCCTCGTCAAAAATCTCGCGTTCACGTTCAAAGACCGGCCCGCGGACCACACCACCAACGGCCTCGAGCTCGGTGTTGATGGATGGCTCTACATTGCCTGCGGCGACTTCGGATTTATGGAGGCGGAAGGCACCGATGGACGAAAACTTCAACTTCGCGGCGGCGGCGTCGCACGCGTGCGCCCCGACGGCACCGGCCTCGAACTCTACGCCTACGGGACCCGCAACATCATGGAGGTCGCCATGAGCCCGCTGCTCGACGGGTTCACTCGGGACAACACCAACGACGGCGACGGTTGGGATATCAAGTTCCACCACATCAGCGGTCTTGAAGACCACGGATACCCAAAACTTTTCAAGTTCTTCCCGAACGAAATCATCAAGCCCCTCGGAGAATACGGTGGCGGTTCAGGCTGTGGAGCCACTTGGATTCAAGAACCGGGCTTCCCCAAGGACTGGAACAACTTGCCCTATACCTGCGATTGGGGTCCGGGCCCCCTCTTCCGCCACACCGTCGCGCCCAATGGCGCAACGTTCGAGGAAATCGGCAAACCCGAGAGCCTCATTCGAGTGCCAAAATCCACGGACGCTGATGTTGACGCACTCAGTCGAGTGTACGTTGCGAGCTGGAAGGACGGAGGGTTCTCCTTCTCCAAACCCGAAGTTGGATTCATCGCGCGCGTCACACCAAAAGACCATACGCCTCAACCGCTTCCGGACTTCGTAAAGTTATCTTCAAAGGAACTCTGCGACCTGCTCACGAGCCCTAGCCACCGCCGGCGCCTCGCTGCACAACGCGAACTCCTCGCCCGCCCAGTGAACATACTGAACGAAGTGCGTCCCCTCCTTGAGAAGTTGGTCAGCGAAAAATCCGCTCTTCTCGAATCCCGCGTCATTGCCATCTTCACGCTGAAACAGGCATTCGGCTCCGCAAGTCATGCGTTCCTCGCTCAGGCTGCAGATGATCCATCCGTCGAGGCATGGGCCATTCGCGCGCTCACAGACCGCTGGGACCAACTTCAGAACGTCCCCGCAGAACGCATTGTTCGTTCGCTCCAAAGTAAGGACGCCCGAGTCCGGCGCGAAGCGGTCACCGCTGCTGCACGCCTTCAGGACAAATCGCTCGCCAACAATGTCATCCCGCTCGTCAGCGATGCCGACCCCGTTGTCGCGCACACCACCGTGCAATCCCTCATCCGCCTCGGAAACTCCGAGGCCCTTCTCGCTGCACTCGACAAATCAGGCCAAAACTCTGCGCTCCGTGACGGCGTGCTCCGCGCGCTGCAATCCATGCACCAGCCAACCGTTGCAGATGCGCTCATTAATCGCCTCGCCGCATCCCCCGATTCAGGACTTCGCGTCGCCATCGCACGCACGCTGAGCCGGTTGTACTACACCGAAGGCGAGTGGAAGGGTGACTCGTGGGGAACCCGCCCGGACACCCGAGGGCCCTACTACCAACCCGAAAAATGGGAGGCTTCCGATCGCATCGGCCAAGCGCTCGTCACTGCACTCAACAAAGCCGGTGCCGAAGAAGCCGCAGCGCTCGCATCAGAGTTCGGACGCCACCGCATCAAACCCGGTGACGCGCTCGGCAAACTCGTCGACCTCGCAAAGAAAGACCCATCGGTTCTTCCCACGCTCGCACGTCAACTGGCACAGGAAGATAACGTCCCAACAGACGCGATCCCTCTCTTGGTCAAAGTGTTGAAAGACACTCAGCAACCCACGTTCATCCGAGCGATGGCCGTGTTCGCCTTGGTCAAAACGGATGATCTCGAGGCGTTTAAAACCATGTCGTCTGTCCTGGCCGACCTCAAGGGCGGCGGCAACGGTTCGGAAGTTTCCAAGGCGAAGGACGCCTTCTGGAACGCACCAAAACTGGAGAACCACCACCAGTATTTCGAGAGTCTCGCCGCAACTTCATCCGGCGCGGAACAGTCGTGGGCCCTTCAAGTCCTGCTCAAGCTCGCAAAACGTAACAGCGGCTCTCCCGAATCTCGCCAAATGTCACGTGCCGCACTCGACCGCGAGTGGAGTGCCGGAGGAAAACGGCGCATCGCCATCATGCAAGCCGCTGCAGATGCCAAATCGAACCTGTTCGACGCGTCCATTGTCGAGGCAACGCAGGACTCCGACCCAGCCGTCGCAAAGGCAGCTGAACAAGCCGTCGGTAAACTCCGCATCGACGTCGCGAAAGTAAAGGCCGCCGCCGCGAAAGCAAAAGGCCCTGCTATCTCGACGCTCAAACCCGATGACGTCCTCCGTAACGTGACCAAGCTCAAAGGTGACGCCGCCCGTGGGGAGACCCTCTTCGTCCAGCAAGGCTGCGTCGCCTGTCACACCGTCGCCGCCGGACAACCCTTGAAGGGCCCCTACCTCGGCAACATCGCGCAAACGTACAAGCGCTCTGAACTCGCCGAATCCATCCTCTACCCGAACAAAACCATCGCCCAAGGGTTCGCGACGAACACCCTAACACTCAGAGACAAAACGGTTCAGACCGGCTTCGTAATCCAAGAGAGCGCCGAAAAAGTGACCCTCCGAAACATTGCGGGACAAGAAGTTGTCATCCCAACCGCCACCATCGCATCACGCACGACAGATCCAAAGTCGATGATGCCCGAAGGACTAGTCAATCCATTGAGCGAAAGCGACTTCGCTTCCTTGCTCGATTATCTGGAATCCCTCGCGAAGCAAAAGTAACCGCGCAACCTGTTCGTAACAAAAAAAGGGAACAAAACCCTTGTCCTGAGCGAACGAAGGACGTACAACTGACAGCGTTCTGGGGGGAACAGCAGCCCTCTGGGTTCTCGTATGAGGCCCGGGGGGCTGCATTTTTTTGCATGTTTTTGCCTTTTGAGTTTCGAACAACCGAAGGCTCTCCGCACTCGCATCACCCCCCTGAGGGGATTGGTCTCAGCCGCTCTCAGCTTCTCCTGCGCGAAAACGATGCCCCCGCCCGCAGAGGCCGTTGAAGACAAATCACCCGCTCATCCGCTGAGGGGATGTCCCAGAGCGTACCTTTGTTTCCTCTCAAAACTGACTTGAGGGGGAGGTACCCCGAATCACTTCTTTTCCGCAGGCGCATCAAACTTTTCACCGGCTTTTGCGCGCCCCGCTCCCACCTTTGCCATGTAGGTCTCTTCGCTGAACTGATTGGCCATCACTTCACTCCCTTTCAGAACCTGCACCCCAAAGCCTGCGTATTTGGTGCCAGACTTTTCCGGCTTCTGCGTCGGCTGAGTCGCCTTCTGCCCCGGACGGCCCGCCATCCGCATCGGTTGAATCGACTTCGGTTCCTTGAACTCAAAATCCACCGGATCCAGCTCCACCCGCTCAGAGCCTTTTGCAGGAACAGACACCTCAACCTCACCGCCACCCACCACTTCCAAGGCATTCTTTGGATCACGACCAAACAACCAGTAACGAACCGTCGCCTTCTGCTGCTCACCCGAAATGTTGCGTACTTTCAATGACAACTGCTTGGACATGTTGACCTCTCGATTGGCGCTCCGCGCGTCATTCTTGCCCGCTTGCGTCTTGGTCTTCACCTCCACGTCCCCGTCCAATCGCAACGGAGCGACATCGCCTAAAGCGGAAAACATCAAGGCCGCGGAAAAACCGCCCAACAAGGTCATTTTTCTTTTCATAAATCTCTCGTCCATTTCGGAGAATGGTCTCGCTCGACCTTACTTCCTCGTACTGCCCTCCTCAGGGATCCAGCCCTCACGTTTCCCCACCAACTCAGCCAGCTCCAAAGGCCAATCCGGGTTCAAAAAGAAATCTCGGCTGCGCCGAACCAACTCGTTGAACACCTCTGTATAAACTTTCACCTCCTCGGAGCCGTTCCGCCCGAGGGCAGGGTATCTCTGAACAACCTGCAACTTTGACTGCAATACTTTCTCATTAAACTCTTTCTGACTGAGGTTCTGGACCGCTCCGGCGCTCACATTGCCCTGTCCGAGAGACACGTCCTCGCCAGGCAACCCACCCGTGGCCAAACCCTTCGAGGGAACCACCTTTTTCACCACAGGAGCACTAATCTCCGCCATTGCAGCAATCTTGGCCTCGCGCTCTTCCACACTGAGCTTCTCCTCAACCGCCCCCCCCGCTGGCGTGGCCACGGAGACAGTCTGCGAGCCCTCAACCAAACCAGTCCCCAAACCACCGGCCGCAGCCGGATGATTCGGCTTCTCCACGAAAGCTTCCGCGCGCAAATCGGCTTTCTCGCCCCCTGCACCGGCCACACTCGAAATCGGTGCAACAGTAACCGGCACCGCAGGAGGAGAAACCGTACTCGCCGCGTTGCGCGAGTCCGCCACATCGGTCACACGAATCCTCGAGGCATAATCCGCTGCCCCCTGCCAGACCGACATCCCCACCGGAACCGCCGTCACCAAAAGAAAAGCAAGCGACAACCCAAGGAAAAATCCGTTCGGACGAGCAAAAACCCGTATCGAGGTCATCACATAATGGCCCAAAACCAACACTCCACCCGTAATCAAAGCCACCCGAGCCTCCACCGGCGCCAAACGATGCCCGACCCCACTCAAAACCAGCGCCCCCACCGTCAACAAAACACCCCAGCTCAAGTTGCCGCTGCCGTTGGGCGTAACCGAACCTTTCAACGGAGCGTCATCCCCAGCGCCTTCCCTGGCCCCCTCGGAATCAGGCTTCACCCGGCCCACTTCTCCTTGGTCCAACCCTTCGCGCGGGAAAAGCGCAAACTTAGATGAATCCTCAGCTTCGTTGCTCACAAAGAGACACTCTCACATTTCTCAACCGGAGCACCACCAAATCCTCCATCAGAAATCGCCGCACCCCTATCCGCCAAATGCTTTTCGAAACATCTCATCCTCCTTCGCCGTCAGTCCACTCGGGATAGGGATAATCCCATCACTAATCACCCGATCCACCCGCATGGCCATCACCTGACGCATCCCCTTGCCTCGAGCTCCAACAAACACCACCACTGATCGTCCACGGTTCGAGGACGTCAACTCTTCCAACGCAATACGCCCATTCCCGTTCAGCTTGAAGAGCCCCCCGTACGTGCCGTCGTCCAAACGGGTCCCCACGTAAGCCGTCACAAACAACTCCGTCACCGCAGGAGTCACCTCAACCTGAATCCGGCGTGCTCGCTCTCCACTGCCGACCAACAAAGGCATGGAAAACGCATTTCGAGTGGCCACTCCACCCGAGGTCTCAAAATGAAACCGAACCACCGCCTTCGGGCCGCTCTCCATCAGCCCCGCACACCCACAAATGAACAGCCAAACCGCACAAACCATCCCCCACTTATACACCCGTTTCGCAGATTCCATGCGCCATCCTCCCACACCCGTCGCTGAGATGCACTCCCGATGCAGTTTGCAACGCCCGCCCGCTCCTATCTAAAGTTTTGACGTCACACCCACATGAAACGCCTCCTCTTACTCCCCCTCGCGTTCACTCTGCTCGTCACTACACCCCTCGCGCACCAGGCCTCCGCCGCGCAGAAGAAAAAAGCAGCAAAGCAAGAGCCGGAATACACGCCCGTCCCCCCAGCTCCCACATCCTCAGAACCCGAGGGCCGATCCCTCACCGAGGCTGCCTCCTCCGCAGTCTCCACCATCATCAGTTTTCCAGGAAAACTCCTCTCGCCCCTCGTTCCCTTCAAAACCTCAAAAAAAGACGCACTTTCCGTCACCCTCTCGGGACTCCCCAAATCCATCGAAGCAGGCAAAACCGCTCGGGTTAACTTTTCCGCCGATATCCTCAACCAAGGGAAAAAGCCCATCAGCCTCGACTTCGAATCCAACCTCCGGGTCACCGCCTCCATCGAACTGCAATCCGGCGAGAAAGTATCCTCCACCGCCTACGTCGCGGACACCACCCCAGATCCAACCGCCCTCACCGTCAACCCAACGGAAAAAATCCGCTACGACCTCAGCCTGACCCTCGAAAAACCCATCAAAGGAACCCTCTACACGGTCAGAGTCAAAGTAGCCTCCGAAAACAACCCACTCGAAGCGAGGACGAGCATCCTCGTGCGCTGAGCATGATTGCGTTTATCGAAGGCGTCCTCGAGGAAAGCCTCCCAACCCACGTCACCCTCAACGCCAACGGCGTCGGCTACCACATCCTCATCCCCCTCTCCAGCTACAGCCGCCTCCCCCAACCCGGTCAGCGCTGCCGCCTGCTCACCCACCTCCAAATCCGCGAAGACGCCCACGTCCTCTACGGCTTTCACTCACGCGAAGAACGCGACCTCTTCCGCCTCCTCGTCGGACAAGTCTCAGGCGTCGGCCCAAAAACCGCACTCGACGTCCTCAGCGGAATGTCATCCGTCGCCTTCAAAGCCGCCGTCGCCTCCAACGACGCACGCGCCCTCTCACAAGTGAAAGGCATCGGCAAAAAAACCGCCGAACGCATCATCGTCGAACTCCGCGACAAAGTCGGCATCGCCGCCCAATGGGAATCTAACTCAGAAAAACACGCCCCTTCGCCAGCCGACGCCGCGCTCAACGACGCCGTTCTCGCCCTCATCGCCCTCGGTTACAAGCAGGTCGATGCCCACAAGTGCGTTTCCAGTATCTTAGCGAAGTGGCCCGCAGACCGCCCCGCCGCCACCACAGACGAACTGGTCCGCGAAGCGCTCAGAAACCTGCTATGACCACCTCTCCGCCGCCGCCCAACGGCCCGGATTCAGACGGACCAGAAGACCTTTTCGCCGGCAAATCATGGGGATCTCACCCCACCCCCCTCGCGCTTGATCAAAAGCAGATCGCCGCGTTGGAAACCCTCGGCAACGACCTCCTCGCGTTTCTCAAAGCCTGCAACTCCCTCTACCACCTCAGCGCCGAAGGCCGGCAACCCCAGTTCGTCGCCCAATGGCTCGACCGCGGTAAACCCGCACCCCTCATCGCCGCTGGACGATCCAAAGCGCTGCGCCACCACATCCCCCGCGTCATCCGTCCCGACATCCTTCTCACCAGCGACGGGTTTCGAATCACAGAAATCGACTCCGTCCCTGGCGGTATCGGCCTCACCGCCGCCCTCCACCAGCAGCATGAGTCCCTCGGGAACCACCTCTGGGGCTCGAGCCTTTCGTTTCTCGAGGGTTTCCGCGCCATCGCCGGCGATGGGACAATCCTCGTATCCACCGAATCGGCAACCTACCTCCCGGAAATGCAGTGGATTGCCCGTCGCATCAACGCCACGGTTGCCGCAGCTGAAAATGCGACCCCTGACCCATCTCAGCCGGTCTATCGATTCTTCGAACTCTTCGATCTCAATCACATTCCCGGGTCCATTCATCTCGTTGAAGCCGCAGCGGACAGTTCCCTCTCGCTGACGCCCCCGCCAAAAGCTTACCTCGAGGAAAAAATGTGGTTTGCCTTTCTCCGAAGCCGTCCGCTTCGCCCCTTCTGGCGCAGAACCCTCGGTGACCGCATCTTCCAGCGCCTCCTGTCGCTCCTGCCGGAAACCTGGATTCTCGATCCCGAACCACTCCCCCCTCAAGCCGTCTACCCCGGCCTCGAAATCCATTCTTGGGATGAACTTCGCGATTTTTCCCAAAAAGAACGCCACCTCGTGCTCAAACGCAGTGGCTTCGCGGAGGACGCTTGGGGCTCCCGAAGCGTCACCATCGGCCACGACGTGCCCCAAGGCGAATGGTCCGACGCCCTTACCACCGCACTTCGCGCAGCTGACTCTCACCCGTTCATCTTGCAACGGTTTCACAAACCCGAATCCATCGCGCATCCCTCCAGCGCCGAAACCAAGTACCGAATCCGTCTCTGCCCCTACTACTTCGTGAACAACGACCTTTCCCAAGCCACACCGGCAGGAGCCCTCGCAACCCTCTGCCCGCCAGATAAAAAAATCATTCACGGCATGGAAGACGCCACGCTCGTTCCCGTCGCCACAGTGCCTTAATCCTCCCCCCATGAAATCTTCCTCCCTCCTTCTCCTCGCAGCCCTCGCGATTTTTCCCATCGCACCCGCACAGGCTCAATCACAGCCAACCACCGAACTCAAAACCGTCAAGGAATCCGACTTCCAAGGATTCCGGCGCATCGATCTCAAGTCCGGCGAGCGAGACGCATTACTCGTGTTTCCCGAAAAACCGCTCCCCGGAAACCCTTGGTACTGGCGCACCGAGTTCTTTGGACACGAGCCACAGGTCGATACCGAACTGCTGCGCCGCGGTTTCCACGTGGCCTACCTCAATGTTCAAAACCTCTACGGCGCCCCATCTGCGCTGGATGCAATGGACAGCTTCTACGCATCCCTCACAAAACAGTTCAGCCTTGGGAAAAAAACGGCGCTCGCCGGATTCAGCCGCGGCGGTCTCTTCGCCTTCAACTGGGCCGCAAGGAACCCCGAAAAAGTCGCCGCCATCTACGGAGACAACCCCGTCTGCGATTTCAAAAGCTGGCCTGGCGGCAAGGGCTCCGGAAAAGGCTCACCCGCAGACTGGCAGCGCCTTTTCAGCGCGTACGGATTCGCCGATGAAACGGAAGCCCTCAAATACTCAAGCAATCCCGTCGACAACCTGAAACCCTTGGCAAACGCCGGCATCCACATCGTCGGCTTCTGCGGCAGCGCGGACAACGTGGTCCCCCCGCAGGAGAACATCCTTCTCGTTCAGAAGCGCTACACCGAGCTCGGCGGCCAGTTCACCCTCCTCAAACGCCCCTACACCAATCACCACCCACACAGTCTCCGCGACCCAAACCCCATCGCCGACGCCCTCTGCGACGCCTTCGGAATCCCAACCCCGCCCGCCCCTGAACGCGAGCACCGCAACACCCCATTCGGTTACAACTACCACGCCCTCCGCCGCGGCCTCCCAAACTTCCTCGAAAAAGCCGGCCAAAACGGAACCCTGCGCGTCGCCTTCCTCGGCGGCTCCATCACCGCCATGAAAGGGTGGCGCGACCTCATCAAGGAGGACCTTGCAAAACGATTCCCCAAATGCGCCTTCGAGTTTGTTGATGCCGGCATCGGCTCCCTCGGCTCCACCCCACACGCCTTCCGACTCGAACGTGACGTCCTCTCCAAAGGCACCCCCGACCTCCTCATCCTCGAGGCCGCCGTCAACGATGCCGCCAATGGACACTCGCCCGTCGAACAAATCCGCGCCATGGAAGGAATCGTCCGCCACACCCTCCGATCGAATCCCGTCGCCGATATCCTCCTCCTCCACTTTGTGGATCCCGAAAAAATCGATGTCGTCAAAACCGGCAAAAGACCCGACGTCATCGTCCAACACGAAAAAGTGGCCGCTCATTACGGTCTCCCAAGCCTCGATCTCGCAGAAGAGGTCGCAGAACGAATCGCTGCAGGAGAGTTCACGTGGGATAAGGACTTCAAAAATCTGCACCCCTCCCCGTTCGGACATGACCTCTACCGCAACTCCATCAACCGCCTCATCGACGCCGCATTGCGATTGCAAACCGCTCCACTGCCCAGCGCACGTCTGGGAGCGCGTAACATCCCCGCTCCGTTAGACAAAGGGAACTACGCCAACGGCACCCTTCAGCCGCCCGATTCCGTCAAACCCGCGCAAGGATGGGTGCTCAATCCCAAATGGCATCCCGAGGGCCCCGCCAAAACTCGCCCTGATTTTGTCGACCACCCCGTACTCCTCTCCGA
The DNA here is from genome assembly GCA_044347165.1 of Chthoniobacteraceae bacterium. Classification (GTDB taxonomy): domain Bacteria; phylum Verrucomicrobiota; class Verrucomicrobiia; order Chthoniobacterales; family Chthoniobacteraceae; genus JBEEPE01. Next base: position 7,746 of record JBIIXW010000033.1, on the reverse strand, counting down.
AGGCGACGCAGAACCTCTCTCAATCTCGTTCACCGGGACCGCCGCCGGAGTCTTCCTCACCGCAGGTCCCGACTCCGCCCCCATCGAGTTCCGGACCGACGGTGGCGCATGGGAAAAGCGAGACACCCTCACTCGTTGGAGTTCCGGTCTCCACCTCCCATGGGCGCTCGTGCTCTGCGCAGGCCTCCCCGAAGGACCGCACACCCTCGAAATCCGTCCCGCCCGTCCCGCAGATCACCGTTCCATCCGCATTCACCATTTCCTCATCAACGGACGCCTCCCCTGACGGCCTTTCGCGCCGGCAAGAATCCCTGCTAGAATCCCCGCCCCATGCCAGCCCAGCACTCCGTTCACGTTCCCCTCGGCACCCGCGCTTACGACGTCCTGATTCAACCAGGCATTCTCTCGCAGGCAGGCGCTCTCGTGCGCGAAGCGGGACTTCGTGCGTCCAGCGCCTTCATCATCACGAGTCCGGAAATCTCGGCCCGTTACCTTGGAACCCTGCGCGACTCACTCTCCCAAGCAGGTTTCAACGCCATCGCAACCCACAGCGTTCCAGCCGGTGAAGCAGGCAAAAACTGGGACGAGTTTTCTCGCTGCTGCGCCGCGCTCCTCGAGGAGTTTCCCGACGCCGGTTCGACACCAGTCGTTTTCCTGTTGGGGGGAGGCGTGATCGGAGACCTTGGCGGGTTCGCCGCCGCCGTGTTCCGCCGCGGGGTGCCTTTCGTCCAAATCCCCACCACGCTCCTGTCCGCCGTTGATTCGAGCGTCGGAGGAAAAGTGGCGGTCAACTTCGGCGGCGTAAAAAATATCATGGGCGCGTTCTCCCAGCCCCGCCTCGTCCTTTGCGATCCAAATACCCTCCAATCCCTCAGTGACCGCGAACTGCGCTCCGGTTGCGCCGAGGTCATCAAATACGGGTTCGTCTGCTCTGCCGCACTCCTCAACCGCCTCGAATCCGGCGACCTCCAACGCCTACTACACCGCGAACCTGAAACGGTCACCTCCATCATCCGCGACTGCGTTGCACTCAAAGCTGCCGTCGTCGCGAAAGACGAGTTCGACAAACTCGGCATCCGAAATGTCCTCAACTTCGGACACACCATCGGCCACGCCCTCGAACTCAGCGCCGACTACCAACTGACACACGGAGAAGCCATCTCCATCGGCATGCTCGCCGCAACGCGCCTCTCCATCCGCTTGGGCCGCTGCGGAGCCGACATCCTCAACCGTCTCCAAAACCTGCTTTCCATCGCAAATCTGCCATCCACCTTTCCCGCTTCAGACGGTCTTTTTGAACGGATGGACCGCGCACTGCGTCTCGATAAGAAGTTTCGCGACGGGAAAAATGTATTCGTCCTTCCAACACTCCCCGGCGAGTGGAAACAGGAGGAAGACATCCCTTGGGAACTCGTCCACGAATCGATGCGAGAATGCCTCGCTTGAAGCGTGCGACAGATCCAAAACCCACTTCATCAAATCAACATCCATCGACATGCCGACCTACGAATACGAATGCGCAAAGTGCAAGAAGACGTTCGAAACGTTCCAGTCCATGAAGGACGACGCACTCAAAACCTGCCCGAAAGACAAGTGCCGCATGCGCACCTGGGGCAAAGGAAAGGTTTCCCGCTGCCTTGGCTCCGGCGCAGGCCTCATCTTCAAGGGCAGCGGCTTCTACATCACCGACTACCGCTCCGAAGGCTACAAATCAGCATCGAAAACCGACTCCGCAGCCGCCTCAGGCGGAGGTAGCTCTGACAGCGGATCGGCCGGCAGCAAATCCTCTGGAAAATCAGACTCCGGATCCAAAAAGAGCACCCCAAAATCCGAGTAAAAGGAATGCCGCGCCTCCCCCGAACTCCGCCGCGCAAAGAAAAGCTCCGGGGAGACGCCACTCCAAAAAAGGGCCCGCCTGCGGCGGACCCTGCACCGACCCCTAAAAGCCATGGGTGGAGCCAACTACAAATCTTGGCGCTCAGCGGGATCGCTCTTTGCGCAACGGCAGGATATCTCGCCTACCGGCTCTGCCAGACGCCGCAGAGCTGGCCGATCTTCCCGTTAGCGGAGGTGGGTCAATGGCCCCTCGAACAAAAGCTCTACAACTCACTCAGCACCGACCGCGCATCAACCCTCGAAGTCCCCGTCACCGACATCAACCGACACCTCGCGCGCCACCTCCTCGCCCACCCCGCCATCGGAGCCAAATCGCCCTCTCTGGAGGCCGTCCACGTGTCCGGTCATGCCAATCAACCGGAAATCGCGGCCCGCTTCCGTTGGAACCTTCTCCCACTGCACCTGCGCGCAACGGCCTCACGCACGCCCAAGGAAAACCGCAGTGGCCAAGACACCGGCTACTCCATCACCGAGATCTCCATCGGAACCCTCCGCATGCCCAAATCGGTAAGAGATCCGATCCTCAAGTGGTTCAACCCGCTCATGGCCACTCTCAAACGGGAAAAATACCTCCTCAAACGGAGTGTCGACATCGTCACAAAACCGGAAGCCGTGCTGTTCAACGTCAGCGCAAACCCCGTCTCCTCAAACCCGGCGGCGGCAACCGCTCCAGCCTCCCCCAAACCCGCGCCCTCAAAAGCTCCCGAAAAACCATCGACGGTCGCCCCCACGACAAACTCGCCCAAAGCCCCCTCCCAACCCACGCCCACTCCCACGGCCAATCCCAACGTTCCCAAAGCGCTTCCGACCGTTCCCAAACCCCCGCCAAAAGCCGAACGCGTCCCATGATCCACCGCTCCGCCACGCTGATGCTCGCGATGCTGATCTGCCACAGTCTCATCGCGACGGCCGCCCCCATTCCCATGGGAGAATCCGTCTTAACCTTCCCGTCAGCTCCTCCCCAAGCCGCTGCGGACGAAGTGAAAGCGCGACTCCACTCCATCGAAAATCCGCCCCCCTTCACCCCCTCAAACGAATCGGTCGTCCTCCACCTTCCGCCCTCCTACACCCCCTCTGAACCGCACGGCCTTCTCATCTGGATTTCTCCGACCGATTCGCCCCGCCTCCCCAATGACTGGCTCGAAGTGCTCGCCAAAAAACAAATCATCTTCGCTGGCGCAAACCGCTGCGGAAACGCACGCAACATCTTCGATCGCATCCGAATGGCAGTCACCATCAATGCCGAAATCCGTAAACAACTCCACATCGACGGACGCCGCGTCTACGCCGCCGGATTCTCCGGAGGCGGCCGCGTGGCAAGCATGCTCGGTGTCGCGTGGGCCGACATGTTCAGCGGCAGCGTTCCGTTCATGGGAGTGAACTTCTACACCGACCTTCCCTCCGCCGACGGACGAAAAACTTACGCGCCCCAGTACATCCCCGATGATTCCGTCCTCGAACTCGCAAAACGCACCACGCGCCACGTATTGGTGACTGCCGATCAAGACTTCAACCGAGCCGACACCAACATCGTCTTCGAGAAAGGATTTCGCGCAGAGGGATTTGCCAACGTACAACTTCTCCAAGTTCCTGACATCGGCCATAAAATGCCCTCTGCCGCATGGTTCGAAAAGGCGCTTCAGCTTCTGGAAACCTCCCCGAAAAAACCGTGAACCCCTTGCCGACGGCAAACGTTCGCCTAACCCCATCGCGGGACCACAAGCCATGAACCCACCAGCCCGCGTGACCGACTTATTACCCCACGCCATCACAGCGAGAGACCGCGCCCACGCCCCGTACTCGGGATTCCAAATCGGCGCAGCCGTCCTCGCTGATGGCCTCATTTTTACCGGCGCGAACATCGAGAACTCAGCATTTAGCCTCACCAACTGCGCCGAACGCACCGCCGTCTTCAAGGCCATCTCCGAAGGGGCGCGCACCATTACCGCCGTCGTGGTGGTGGCCGACTCCGTCGAACCCCTCGCGCCGTGCGGCGCCTGTCGGCAAGTTCTCGCCGAATTCTGCCCACCCGATGCCCCTGTCCTGATGGCCAATCTCCAAGGAGAAACACGCATCTCAACCATCGCTAAACTGCTTCCCGGAGCCTATCCCCAGATCCATACCACACCCGATCTTTCCTAATCCTCCGCCTCACCACACTCACTCACCACACTCCTCTCGACGTCATGCCTCCGACGACCACCCATTCCATCCACTGGGACGAGTTTCACCGCGACTCACGCCAACTTTGCAACCGACTCTCCGCCGCGCACTCGTGGTCCCGCATCCTCGCAATCGCGCGAGGTGGCCTATTTCCAGCAGGCATCATCGCCCGCGAACTCGACATCCGCGAAACGCACGTGCTTTGCGTAAAAAGCTACCTCGGTGAGACCGCCTCCGGACCAGCTAGCCGCCGCGACGCCGTGCAGTTTCTCAGCCCACTCCCAGCCGGCGACGGCTCCGGTTGGCTCGTCATTGATGACCTCGCAGACACAGGCGCAACCATTCAAGCCATCCGCAATCACCTTCCAAATGCCTGTTTCGCAGCAATCTATACGAAACCTCAGGGCCGCAGTGCCCTCGACCATTTCGTTCAAGAGTTTCCGCAAAACTGTTGGCTCAACTTCCCTTGGGACCTCGAACCCATCTACGCCCCACCCCTCGCTGCCCGAACCAATGCGCCAGCCGAGTAAAGTTGTTACCAACCCCGGCAAACCCCGAGGGTCACTCTCTGAGAAGATCCCATCTCTAACCAAGCACGTCGCCTCCGTGATCCACCTCCTTTCAATGCCCCCGACTTCCCGCTCCCAGTTTCTCCCCGTATTGGCGTTCTGGACGATGTCCGCGCTCGCCAATGCGAATCAGCACCCAACACCCAACGCACCGTCAGCCGTTCTTCCTCAAAAACACCGCGCAATCCTCGAGGAGCACTGCTCGAACTGTCACAACGCCGAAAAACAAAAGGGCAAGTTCCGCATCGACGATCTCCCGCAAGCCATCGCCGACAATCGCTCCGCTGAACGTTGGCAAAAAATCCTCAACGCCATCAACTCTGGCGAAATGCCCCCCGAGGACGAAAAACAACTGCCACCCGCCGCCAAAGCGGACCTCCTCGACGATCTTGCACAAACCATCGTCGCCGCACGCAGAAATCTCGGCGACTCGCGCGGCGTCACCACCATGCGCCGCCTCAACCAACGCGAATACGGCAACTCCCTTCACCATCTGCTCGGCGTCCGAATCAATGTCAACGAACTGCCCGCCGACACCTCCTCTAACAGCTTCGATACCGCAGGATCCAACCTGTTCATGTCCGGCGATCAGTTCGAACAATACCTCGAGCTTGCCCGCGAAGCCCTATCCGAAGCCTTCGAACGACACGACAACGCCAACACCGAAAAAAAATCCCGCTTCGAAGCCGAAAACGGCCTCCTCGAACGCGTAGCAAAAACCCTCAAGGAACGAATCGACGGACGCAGAAGCTACATGCGCTGGAAGCGGGCGGTCGATTTGGCCATCGCAAAACCGGAAAATAAAGACGCCGCACAGGCCATCCGGGCCGAGAAAAAGGAAGATCCCAACCACATCTACCGCTTCTGGTCCAAACTCGAAGGCGCACCCTCTCCAGCCGACTACGGATTCACCGACACCCAAGCAGCTTTCCATGTCGGACTCGGTCAGTGGAACCTTGTCCCCTACCAATCATGGTTTCTCGCCCAACCCGAGAACCGTACCGGTGGATGGCTCTCCGTAGGCGACAACTCTGTAAATCCTTACTTCTCGTTCCACGTTTACGGCTGGCCCGCAGGCGATTATGTCGTCCGCATCCGATTAGCTGGCAACGACAAAGCCGACCCGCAGCGTCGCTTCATCGAGTTCGGAATGGGAAACGGAAACCCCAAACATCATGACAGCGCTCACATGGTCACCGGCACCCTCGCCGCACCGCAAACCATCGAAATCCCAGTCACCCTGAACGCGAAAGGCGGGCGCTCCTTCTTTGTGCGGGAACGCGGCACTCAAGACGACGACTCTCAACCGGTTCGCAAACAAGGCGCGGGTATCTCGGAAAACACCGTCGGCCCCGATTTCGCCATCTGGCTGGACTGGGCAGAAATCGAGCGTCTCCCCGCCAAACCAGCATCCCCGGGCATGGTCGCCCTTCAAAAAATCATCGGCGACCCGAGAAGCACCCCACAGCCGGGGGAGTTGAGAGAAGCTTTCCACGTTTTTTGCGCCGAAACCTACCGAGGCGCACAGCCCTCCGAAGAGTTCGTGAACCGACTCGTCCACGTCTACGACGATCACCGAAAAAGCGGCACCGATCATCGTACCTCCCTCAAAGAAGCACTCGCCCTTGCGCTCGCCTCCCCACGCTTTCTCTACCTCAACGAGCCGCAGCCCGCCGACCACACCGCGACAGAAAACACCGCCTCACAGAGACTTATACCGCCGCGCGAACTCGCCGTTCGCCTCAGCTTCCTGCTCTGGGGACAGCCTCCCGACCGTGAACTGCTCTCCCTCGCAACATCAGGCGAACTCGCAAAACGCGAGGTCCTCCAGCAACAAACCGATCGACTCCTCAATGACCCGAAGGCCGACGGCTTCATCCAACCCTTTCTCCACCAATGGCTCCGGATGGATCGCCTCGATTTCTTCCGATTCAACACCGCCCGCTATCCCGATTTCGATCTGAGCACCAAAGACGCCGCTCGTTCCGAAGTCTACGCCACCTTCGCCCACCTCCTGAGAAACAACCTCAGCGTCCGCGAACTCCTCAAATCGCGGCACATCGTCGTCAACGGACTCCTCGCAAACTACTACGGCATCGAGGGCGTTAGCGGTGACTCGTTCCAGCCCGTGGAACTGCCCGCAGACTCCCCGCGCGGTGGCCTGCTCGGCATGGCCGCCATTCACGCAATGGGGAGCAACGGCGAACACAGCAGTCCCGTCGAACGCGGCGCCTGGGTGTTGCGCAAGTTGCTCAACGAACCGCCACCACCGGCCCCCGCAAACGTTCCCCAACTCACCCGCCTCGAAGACAAACTCATCACGACCCGCGAACGACTTCAGCTCCACCAAGAACAGCCTCAGTGCGCAAGCTGCCATCGCCGCATCGATCCCATCGGATTCGGTCTCGAAAACTTCGATGCCACTGGACGCTGGCGAACCGAGGACGCCTACGAGCGGGCAGGCCTCGGCAAAAAGACGTGGTCCATCGATCCCGCCGGCACCCTCCATCAAGGGCCCTCCTTCGCAAGCTTCGCCGAACTTCGCGATCATATTCACCACCGCGCCGACCGCTTCGCAAAAGGCCTCAGCACCGCCCTTGTCGAATATGCACTCGGCCACCCCGCAGGATTCTCTGACGAACCGCTCATCGAACAAATGGTCAGCGACGCCTCTCAGCACAACCTGTCGCTCCGATCGTTCATCCACTCTCTCGTTCAAAGCCGTTCATTCCAGACCAAGTGATCTGTTAACGTCAGTTCAACCCGCCCGCCTCAGCCCCTCCCACCCATGCAAACGCGACGCCACTTCCTTCGCTCAACCTCCGCCCTCATCGCGCTCCCCTTCCTCCAGTCCGCCGGGACACGCCGCTTCGCGAAAGCGGCAGCACCCGTCCCTCCAAAAAAGCGCATGGTATTCATCGGTATGGGATACGGTGTCACTCAGGAAACATGGTTCCCCGATGTGAAACAAACCGGCTCCGACTACAAACTACCCCCCGGCTTGGCTCCTCTCGAACGCCACAAACCAGATTTCACCGTCATCCAGGGGCTCTCGAACCGGTACGCCGAAGACGCCCACTCAGGCAGCACCTTCTGGCTCACCGGAGCCAATCCCCAC
>JBIIXW010000232.1:0-2690 GCA_044347165.1 Chthoniobacteraceae bacterium | reverse complement strand
AGGGGTTTATGTGGGATGATTTCTTTTCGGATGAACGCGAGTGCGTCGTCTTTTTTCATCGCGTTGAGGAGGGCCGGCAACCGTTCGGCGAGTTGCGTTCGCATGGCGGCGTCTTCCGAGGGGATGCGTTTGGCGAGCGCGGTGCAGGTTGCCGCCGCTTTAGCGGGGGAAGCGTCCGTCGCGCCGCGTTCGAGGAGTCCGGCGTGGTACTGGATTAGGGCGAGCAGTTGTTGGAGGGAGACCGCAGTGGTGTTGGGGTCTGCGTCGGTGGGTAGGAAGGGTTTCGCGAGGTTCGGTTCCCCGAGGGCGGACAGGATGGATGCTGCGTGCGCTCGTGCGTCGGGATTTTTGCCACCCAGTTGGCCGAGACCGGTTTCGAACTGGCTGGCGAGATGGGAGCGGTCCGCTTCATTGAGCGCTACTGCGCCGATTTTGGCGAGATGAGCGATGTCTTTGGATGTCAGCGTTCCGGGGGCTGCGGCAAGCAGCAGGGAGAAGTCCGTTGAGACGAGGAGGTGTTGTCGGGTTTGGTCCTGACGTTCGGGCGGTGCTTCGCCGTAGTGCATGTTTTGGAATGCTGGATTGAACGCAGGAAATTTTGTTGATTGGGCAAACTTCTCCAGCAAAGCGGAATAGGCGTCAGCTGCTTGTTTGTGGTCAGGGATTTCTTTGAGGGCAACGGCCAAGTCTTTCCAGTCGGCGGTGAGAGCGGCGGAGAGGATGCGTGAGGTGCGCTTGGCTTCCGGCGAGGTGTTGGCGGATTCGGCGCGAAGTTCTTGGAGGATGGAGGCTGGGGCGAGGAAGTTTTTCTGGGCGATGATGGATGCTGGGGGTGGGGGTGGAGGGGTCTTCTCGCCCTGTGTACCCGATGGTTTTGGAGCGCTTTCTGCGGCTGGTGGTTGGGGAGTGGTTTCCGCCTCGAGGGGCACGTCTTGGGCGTGGAGGCATGCTGCGAGAGTGCTGGCGAAGAGGAGGGAGAGGGGAAGGGCGGCGCGGGCGTTCATGGGTGCGCTTTTGGGTTTTGGGTTGGGGCGTATTGGGCGTTAGGAACCGGCCTCGAGTTTGTATTTTTCGCGGGTGCCCCCGCCGTTGTGGGAGTCGTTTTGGCCCGGTTTCCGACTGCCTTTGCAGCGGTCACATTTCTTTTTGAGAACGGATTTTTTGCAGGCGCCCTGGCATTGAGGTGGAACGGTACGTCCTTGAAGTTCGTAGACAGTTTCTCGTTCGACACGATGGACTTGTTCGAGGTTTAGCAGGTAGGGAGAAGTGGAACTGACGGGATTTTTTGTGACGTCCTCGGTGGAGAGCAGGCGGAGTTGTTGGCGCGCGAGTTCGAGTTCGTCGATCCAGAGTTCGCGCGGGGCATTCTCGAGTTTGAGCGCGTATCCCGCGTAGTAGCGCGCCTCTGCGGCTGTGGCGCGGATTTCGTCCATGCGCGTTTTGGGCAGTGCTCGAGCGGTCTCTCGGCTGTTGAGGAGAGGGGCGAGAAGATCAATTGCTTCGTAGGGGTCTCCGTCTTCGATGAGAGCCTTGGCCTTCCCGGAGGCTGCCTGCGCGAGGAGGTCGATGCGGGTTTCTGGGGCGGTGTTTAGTGCGGAGGTGAAGGCGGCTGCTGCTTCGTCCCAGCGTTCATTTGCCAACGCGGCGTGACCTTTGACGAGCGACGCTGCGGCGCGGTCGGCAGCAGCGATGGAGCGCCCTTTTGCGAGGTGGAACGCGATGGCGAGGAGGGGGATGGCGAACCAGGTTCCCTTGAGCCACCGAGAGAGGTTGGTTTGAGCCGGTTTGGAATGCGTTATCGAATCGTTGCTTGAGGTATCCATGGTTGATGGGAGTGCCGGTTGCGGGAGGTGGTTCCGAAATAGGTGAGGGCGACGGGAAGGAGAGCGAGGAGACTGGTCGCCAGCGCTGCGAGGGCTTTTGCGATGGGGATGAGGCGATCGACGGACAAGGGGCGGGAGGTGGAGGGGATGGTGATGTTGGGTAGGGCGTTGAGCGGGAGCGGTTTTTGATTGAGGTCGAAGTAGGTTCCTCGGAGGCGTCGTGCGAGAGAGGCGAGGGAGGCACTGTCTTGTCGTGAGTTGTGGTCATCGATAAACGTGCCGCTGGAGGTGCGTCCGACCCCAATGAACAGCACTTCATCGAAGCTGTTGGGGAGCGGGGTGAGACCGGTGTTTGCGACGGCGTCACCATCGGAGAGGACGAGCAGGGAGGCGGAGCGGTAGGGGAGTTCGGGGGTGATTTTCGGGGTTTGGTTGAGGCTTTTGAGGAGGTCCGTTTTTCCGGGTTTGAAGAGGATGTGGAGGGGGAGTTCGGATGCCATGTAGCGGACTACGTTTCGGTCAGTGGTCTCCTGAACGAGTGTTTTTGGCTCCGTGTAAAAAGCGACGAGGGAGATTTTGATGTGCTCACCGGGGCAGCGATTCAGGATTTCGGTGAGGATTCGGGCGGCCCGTTCTGCGCGCGACTCGGTACCGGATTCGCCGGCGTCTCGGATGAGCATACTGGGCGAGACGTCGAGGAGGACGACCAAGTGACGTTCGCGGGGCTTGGTTTGTCCGTTCTGGGCTGAGGCACTGGCGTGGTAGAGAATACCAAAGGCACCGGCGAGAAGGGCGAGGCAGGCAGTCCTTATCCAAGGGAGATGACGGGTCCATTCTGCGGGTGTGGCGTTGTTTGCGTGGAGAAGC
>JBIIXW010000268.1:0-99608 GCA_044347165.1 Chthoniobacteraceae bacterium | reverse complement strand
CCAGGCGCTCCCGCGCCGTTCGCAACGCAATCTCCGGCGTATTCAAATCACGACTCAAATGCCCCAATACCGCTCTTTGTAGCCGCCCTCCCGCCAGTTCCGCTAACACCTCACTCGCCGCATCATTTGAAAGGTGTCCGTGCCTCGACGAAATTCTCTGCCGCACCGACCACGGACGCTTCACATCATTCAACAACAACCGCTCGTCATGGTTCGACTCAATCACCAGCGTGTCCACCTCACGCGCCCGCTGCCGAACGAGGCCCGTCGCATAACCCAAATCCGTGAGAAACCCCACCGCCGAGCCCCCCGCACTCAACACAAAACCAACCGGCTCCGCGGCATCATGCGGGATCGAAAAACTCCGCACCTCCACTCCGCCCAACTCGAAAGGTGCCCCCGTCTGAAACATCCGAAACGGAATCCGAACGTCGCGCTTCGCCTGAAAACGAATCGCTTCCGCCGTTAACACATTCGCATACACCGGTGTCCCATGCCTTGAGGACCATACGCCGAGTCCCGATGCATGATCGTCGTGCTCATGCGTCACCAAAATCCCCGTCAACGCATCCGGCGTAACGCCCACCTCCGACAACAACTCCGCAATCCGTTTCGCCGACAATCCTGCATCCACCAAGATTCGGGTTTCCCCAAACTCGACCAACGAACAATTCCCCGAACTCCCGCTCCTCAGGACCGTCACATGCAGCATGACGCTAATCTGCCCGCACGACTCTTTGCGGTAAACCCTTTCGTCACCCAGAACACGGCTTCCACACCCACTCAATCTCGGTGATACGGCAATCCCGCCCGCAGCGTCCGCGCTCGGTACAACTGCTCCAACAAAACCACCAGCGCCAGTTCGTGCTGCATCGTCATCGAACCCAACGCCATCAACTGCCGCGCTGACCGCCTCACCTCTTCCGAATGCCCGTCAGCCCCACCAACCAAAAATGCCACTTCTCCACCCCCTCCAACCTCTTCCTCCACCCGCCCAAGCCATTCCGAAAACGCCCGACTCGTCCACTGCGTCCCCCGTTCATCCATCACCACCCGAAACATTCCCTCGCTTCGGCGCATCAGCACCCGCCCCTCCTCCTCCCGGCCACTCGCCTTCAAAAACTCCACCTCGCAGGAGCCAAACCGCTGTAATCTGGGCAAATACTCCGCGATTCCTGCCTTCGCATACGCCAGCGCAGGCTTGCTGATAACAAGAACTCGAAAGCGCAAAACAAAATCCGCTCCGATGCGGCACCGTTAGTTGGTCTTCAATACCTCGATGAACGCTTCCTGCGGAATATTCACCCGACCGATTGCCTTCATCCGCTTTTTCCCTTCCTTCTGCTTCTCCAACAACTTGCGCTTCCGCGAAATATCACCGCCATAACATTTCGCCGTCACATTCTTGCGCTGCGCCGAAACCGACTCGCGCGCAATAATCTTACCCCCAATCGCCGCTTGAATCGCCACTTGGAAAAGCTGCGAAGGAATCACCTCTTTCAACTTCGAGGCGAGCGCACGCCCACGCGCCTCCGCCTTATCCCGATGCACAATACACGAAAACGCATCCACCGGCTCCCCGTTCACCAGCATGTCCAGCTTCACCAGTTTCGAAGGCCGATGTCCTGCATGCTCATAATCCATCGAACCGTACCCTCGTGTGATCGACTTAATCTTGTCCACGAAGTCCACAAGAATCTCGTTCAAAGGCAGTTCCGTCGTCAACATGACACGTCGCGTATCGAGGGATTCCGTGTGCTTCACCTCGCCACGCTTCTCCATGATCAACTGCATCAACGGAGAAATGTAGTCGTTCGGAATCATCAAAAACGCGCGCACGATGGGTTCGCGAATCTCCCCAATCACACTCGGGTCCGGCAAATGTTCCGGATTATCCACCATCAGCACCTCGCCGTTGGTTTTCTCAACCTCGTAAATCACCGACGGATACGTCGCGATGATGTCCATGTTGAACTCACGCCGCAGCCGCTCCTGGATAATCTCCATGTGGAGCAGCCCCAAAAAACCGCAACGGAACCCAAAGCCCAGCGCAACAGAACTTTCTGCCTGAAAAACGAACGCTGAATCATTCAGCTGGAGCTTCGCCATCGCCGCTTTCAGGTGCTCGAAATCCGCCGTGTTGATGGGATAAATCCCGCTGTACACCATCGGTTGAATTTCCTGAAACCCCGGCAACTGCTCGCTCGCCGGTTGCCGCGCGCCCGTCATGGTGTCGCCCACTTTCACCTCCGAAGACGCCTTGATATTCGCGATCACGTAACCAACGTCGCCCGGGCCCAACACCGGTTGCTGCACAAACTTTGGATGCGTCGGCTTGAACACCCCAACTTCCTTCACCTCATAAGGACGATTCGTCGCCATCAACTTCACCGGATCACCCGCTTTCACCGATCCATCCACCACCCGCACGTACGTCACCACTCCGCGGTACGTATCGAACGCAGAATCAAAAACCAAAGCGCGCAACCGCGCATCTGTCCGGTTTGCCGGAGCCGGTATCCTCGCCACCACCGCCTCAAGGATGTCCTCAATCCCAATCCCCGCCTTCGCACTCGCCAAAATCGCGTCATCCGCAGGAATCGCGATGATCTCCTCCAACTGCCGCTTCACGTTCGGAATATCCGAGTTCGGCAAATCAATCTTGTTGATCACCGGTATCAGGGTCAGGCCTTGCTTCATCGCCAAGTGCACATTCGCCACCGTCTGGGCCTCAACGCCTTGCGCCGCATCCACAATCAAAAGCGCACCTTCGCAAGCAGCAAGGGAACGCGAAACCTCGTACGCGAAATCCACATGCCCCGGCGTGTCCATGAGGTTCAGTTTGTAAACCACCCCGTCCTTCGCCTTGTAGTTCATCGTGACCGGGTGCGCCTTGATGGTGATCCCCCGCTCACGCTCCAAATCCATCGCATCTAACAACTGCTCCTGCGCCTCGCGCTTCTCAATCGTCCCCGTGAAATCCAGCAACCGATCCGACAAAGTCGTTTTGCCGTGGTCGATGTGGGCGATGATACAAAAGTTTCGTGTGCGCAGGTCTGACATAAAATCAAGGACAGGTTCGGCAGGTTAAGCAGAACCGTAAAGTATGTGAGAGACCCCCGTACTCGGAAAGCAGCGAGTTCTGCGGAGTCCCCCGAATCAGCCGCTGCGACAACACACTTTCACCAAGCGCCACCCCTCGCGGCGCTGCCAACCTAGGCTGGCAGCTCTCGCGAATCGAAGTTGAATCGTCCGCCACAAATCCTAACGCAGATGCCCAGCGGCTCAGTGAAAAGTCCACCTTTCACGAATCCGTACCCACTGGCGGCCTCAGAAAGAGCCGCCGGCAGACAAAATAGATAATCAACGCAGACAGCACGCCGGTCAAAAAATCGGTCATGGGCACCATGACCGCCGTGTAAACCATCATCGCCGCCTCAAACTTACCGGAGTGCCAAATCTCCCGAATCTCGTGCGCCTTGATCATGTTCGTCGCCACCCAAACCAAAATCCCCCCGATGCAGGCCATCGGGATTAACTCAAGATAATCAGCCAAATAGTAAGCCATCGTGAGTTTCAAGACCGCTTTGAAATAGCCCGCTAACGGCGTTTTCGCCCCCGCTTTAATACTGGTCGCAGTCCGCGCCAAAGCGCCGGTGCACGGAAACCCCTGAATCAACGGGGTAACCACCTGCACAATCCCCTGCCCAAAAAACTCTTTATCAGGGTTAAAGGGCGTGCGCCGATTCTCTGCCAACTTGTCGGCCATCGACGAACACAGAACGCTCTCCACTCCACTCACAAAGACTATCGCGCCCACAAAATAAAAAATGTCCCAGAGGACGCCCGCTGTCAGAGGAGGAAGAAACGGCATCGTCACCTTGAAAAAGTTATTCGGAATCGATCCATACAAATCGCGAACCAATAACAACCCCCTATCTTTCCCGACGGTCGAGGCAACCACGGTCGAGGCAACCATCGAAATCACGGGGCCAGGAATAAAGATGGAAATTCGCAGAAGCATCTTCGTCAGAATCAACGTCCCGAACCCAATCGCCAAACTGAAGCCGTTAACGCCGACAGACCCAGAAAAAAGAGCACCCAACGATTCGACTCCCAGAATGTCCTTGAGGTTCGTAAACCCAATCGTCACCGCAATCCCGACCGTGAACCCCACAATGATGGAGTTCGGCACATGCCGCGCGTGTTTGCCCATCCCAAGCATGCCGAAAATCATCAGCACCAAGCCCGCAATCCCAGAGACCAACACCAGAAAACCGTGCGCCTGATCAAATGTCGCCCCACCGCCTCCATACTTCGAAATCAAAGCAGCAATCACAGGGATGAACGCCGCCGTCGGCCCGTACACCTGATACTTTGATCCCCCAAACGTGCGCCCCACCGCACACGCCAGCGCACCCGCAATAATTCCGTGCTCGGGTCGCATTCCCATGGCAATCGCAAACCCCATCGCCATCGGGATTGCCGTCATCGCAACAATTAACCCCGCACTGAAGTCGCGATAAACAGTCTGAACCCAACTCCCCCGCTCCAAGTCCTCCCACCTCGAATCTGCAAAGGTGAGAAACAGCCGAATCCGGCCAGCAATCGTCTCGGGAGCCAACGGGGGGGTACTCATACCTCGTGGACTCTCCCCAGCCACGCCCCCCTTGGCACCATCACATGTGTGAAGCCCAACAGTTCACAGATGTGACCGTGCAGTCGCTCGCACCTTCGTCTAATCACCAAAAGCTGAGTCGTCCCTCCCAACCCCACCGCATGCGCGCCCCCCAAATCATTTCCAACCTCGCTGCCGGCTTCGCCGTCTTCCTCGTCGCCCTCCCACTCTGCCTCGGCGTAGCCACCACCGCAGGCGTCCCCGCACAAGCGGGTATCATCGCCGGTATCGTCGGAGGCATCCTCGTAGGCCTCCTCAGCGGCTCAAAAATCTGCGTCAGCGGACCCGCCGCAGGGTTAACCGTCGTCATCCACTCCCAACTTCTCGCCCTCGGCTCCTACGAAGCACTCCTCTCCGCCCTCGTTGTCGCAGGTTGCCTGCAAGCAATCCTCGGCGCCCTCAGACAAGGCTCCATCGCCGCATTCGTTCCCTCAAGCGTCATCAAAGGACTCCTCACCTCTGTGGGCGTCGTCCTCATCCTCAAACAAATCCCACACGTCATCGGTCATGACCCCGACCCCGAAGGTGACATGTCTTTCCTGCAACCCGACGGACACAACACTTTCTCCGAACTCTGGCTCTCCTTCTCGGACTTCCAACCAGGTGCCCTCCTGATCGGAGCCTCCTCACTCGCCCTGCTTTTCATCTGGGATCGGTCAAATCGACTCAAGTCGCTCCCGATTCCTGCGCCTCTTCTCGTCATCATTCTTGGCATCGCCATCCAAGAGTTCTTCCGAGTTGCTGGGTCGCCGTGGCTCATTGATGCCAGCCACCTCGTCAACGTCCCCGCACTCCTTCCTCAAACCGAGTCCGCTGATTTCTTTAAACACCCCGCTCTCGCCGCGTTCTCAAACTACAACACCTATATTTCTGGCGCCCTCATCGCCGTGGTGGCCTCCGTCGAGTCCCTCCTCAGCCTCGAAGCCATCGACAAACTTGACCCCGAACAACGCGTCTCGCCCCCGAACAGGGAACTGCTGGCTCAGGGCCTCGGTAATATCGCCTCAGGTTGGCTCGGAGGGCTCCCCATAACCGCCCTCATCGCCCGAAGCAGTATCAACGTGCAGTGCAAAGCCACCTCAAACCTCAGCTCCATCTTTCACGGTTCACTCCTCGCTACCGCCACATTCTTCGCACCCCATCTTCTTAGCCGCATCCCCCTCGCATCCCTCGGAGCCATCCTCCTCTTCACCGGCACGAAACTCGCCAGCCCAAGGCTGTTCCAGCAGATGAAAGAGGAGGGAAAAACCCAGTTCGTCCCCTACATCGTCACCACCGTCGGTATCCTCCTCTCCGACATTCTTACCGGACTCATTCTCGGAGCAGCCACCTCCATCGCATTCATCCTGCACAGCAACATCCGCCGTCCCATCCGGCGTATCGTCGAAAAACACGCCTCCGGCGAAGTCCTCCGAATCGAGCTCGCCAATCAGGTCAGCTACCTCACGAGACCCGCTCTCGAAAAAACGCTCCGCGAAATTCCCCGAGGCGCTCACGTGCTCCTCGATGCCCGCAACACCGACTACATCGACCCAGACGTTCTCGATTTTCTCGAGGACTTCCGATCCACCATCGCTTCAGCCCACGGCGTCGAACTCAGCATGGTCGGCTTCCGCGAAATGTACCCAAAGTTCGAAGACCGTATCCAGTACGTCGACTACACAAGCCGCGAACTCCAAGAACAACTCACCCCGGCAGCCGTCCTCTCGCTGCTCCAAGCCGGAAACGAAAGATTCAGGTCTGGCCAGCAAATCGCCCGCGACTACAGCCGGCAGGTGGGAGCGACCGCCTCAGGCCAATACCCCATGGCCGTCGTCCTCAGCTGCATCGATTCCCGCGCACCCGTTGAACTCGTCTTCGACCTCGGCCTCGGTGACGCCTTCATCGTTCGCGTGGCTGGCAACGTGGCAAAAGATAAGGTCCTCGGCAGCATCGAATACGCATGCCGCTGCGCCGGCGCAAAACTCGTCGTCGTCATGGGGCACAGCTCGTGCGGCGCCGTCAAAGCCGCCGTCGATCTCTTCGGCTCCGACACCCCGATCGCCGACGCCACCGGCTGCGAAAACCTCACCACCCTCATCCGAGAAATCCAGGACTCCGTCGAAGTCCCGCCGTCCGAATCCCCTCTCCAATGGGGTGCCGCTCGAAAAACCGCCTTCACCGACGGCGTCGCCCGCAAGAACGTCTCACACACCATCGCCGTCCTCCGCGACCGCAGCACCACCCTGCGCGACATGGAACGTAAGGGTGAAATTGCGATTGTTGGCGCCTTCTACGACATCTCCACTGGGCTGGTCTCATTCATCGATACCGTCGCGCTGCCCCACTCCGATCCGCCAAAACTCAAGGCCGTCAATCTCTGACCAAAGCCCAATCCTCGCGGGAGGTCCTTCCCACTCCGGATTCAAGCGCGCGCCCACGGCACAGCCTTGGCTACTCGACTCACCCAAACGCCACCCAAACCCTCCCAACTTCCCATGCTCACCTCGGCCCTCCACCCCGCCCGCCTCGCCGCCTCACTCCTGCTCGCCTCCACGCCACTCCTCGCCGCCGACTGGGCCGAGTTTCGCGGACCCAACACCGACGGCACCGCGCCGTGGGCCAAAGGCGTCCCCACCACGTTCGGGGAAGATCAAAACGTAAAATGGAAAACCCCGATTCACGGCAAAGGATGGTCCTCTCCCATCGTCGTCGGAGACCGCATCTGGCTGACCACTGCGACCGAAGATGGCACCAAACTTTCCGTCATCGCTCTCGAAAAAGACTCGGGAAAAATCGTGCTCGATAAAGTCCTCTTCACCGTCGATGCCCCCCAGTTCTGTCACAAATTTAACAGCTACGCCTCACCCACACCCGTGGCATCGAATGGCGTTGTGTACGTAACCTTCGGCTCCCCAGGAACTGCCGCCCTCGACGCGCGCACGGGTGACGTTCTCTGGCAACGAACGGACTTTGTCTGTAACCACTTCCGAGGCGCAGGATCCAGCCCCATCCTCTGGAACAACCTGCTCATCATGAACTTCGACGGCAGCGACTTTCAATTCGTCGCCGCCCTCGACCAAAAAACCGGAAAGACCGTTTGGAAGACCGACCGGTCCGTCGACTACAAAGACCTCGACGGCAATGGCAAACCCTCCGGCGATGGCGACTATCGCAAAGGCTTCGCAACCCCTCTCGTCTCAGAACTGAACGGCAAACCGATCCTCATCTCCAGCGGCGCAAAAGCCCACTACGGCTACGAACCCGCCACCGGCAAAGAACTCTGGCGTTTCGAAGAACGCGCCCAACACAGCGCCAGCACCCGCCCCGTCGTCGCTAATGGACACATCTTCATCCAAACCGGGTTCGGCAAAGGACAACTCATCGCCCTGAAAACCCCTGCGGACGGTCTAGTGCCCGATTCCGGCGTGGCTTGGCGCATCTCCAAAGGCGTGGCCAACAAACCCAGCCTCATCCATCAAAACGGCCTCCTCTTCATGATTGACGACGCCGGCATCGGTTCCTGCATCGAGGCCGCCTCCGGTAACGTCGTCTGGAGTCAACGCGTCGGCGGAAACTTTTCGGCCTCCCCCATCCTCGCTGATGGAAAAATCGTGCTCCTCAACGAAGAAGGGAAAGCCACCACCATCGCCCCCGAACGCGAGTTCAAACTACTTGGCGAAGGCAAGTTCGAGAGCGGGTTCATGGCGTCCCCCGCCGTTGACGGAAACGATCTCATCCTCCGCACCAAAACCGCCCTCTACCGCGTTGGTTCACGCTAATCGGCCCCACGCCTTCCCCACACTCAGTCCGCCCCCCCCGGAACGCCACTCGCTTCAGGGCTTCCGGTTTCCCCATCGAACGGTTTACATCACCCGTTCATCATCCCTTTCCTCATGCAGACTCCCGAATCCCAACTCGAGGCCCTCAGCCGAGGTACCGCGAAAATCCTCTCCGAAAACGAACTTCTGACAAAACTGCGCCTCGGACGCCCCCTCAACGTCAAACTCGGCGTTGATCCCACCGCGCCCGACATCCACCTCGGCTTCACCGTCTGTCTCGAAAAACTCCGCCAGTTCCAACAACTCGGACATCAAGCCGTCCTCATCATCGGCGACTTCACCGCGATGATTGGCGACCCTTCCGGACGCTCAAAAACTCGGCCCCAACTCAGCCGCGAAGAAGTGCTCCGAAATGCGGAATCCTTCCGCGAACAAGCCTTCAAAATCCTCGACCGCGAGAAAACCAAGGTCGTCTTCAACGGTGACTGGTTCTCTAAAATGTCCTTTGTCGACGTCATCCGCCTCAACAGCCGCGTGACCCTCCAACAAATGCTCCATCGGGAGGACTTCCGAAATCGCGTCGACCGAGGCGATTCCGTGCGTCTCCACGAAGTCCAATACCCCATCATCCAAGGATGGGATTCCGTCATGGTTCAGGCCGACGTCGAACTCGGCGGCACAGACCAACTCTTCAACATCCTTGTCGGCAGAGATCTCCAACGGGAAGAGGGGCAACCCGAACAGGTCGTCATGCTCATGCCTCTTCTCGAAGGTCTCGATGGCGTCAACAAGATGTCTAAGAGCCTCAATAACTACGTCGGCGTCTCGGAACCGCCCGTCACGATGTTCGGCAAACTCATGAGCATCTCCGACGAACTCATGGCCAAGTACTACCTCCTCCTCCTCGGAACCCCACAGCCCGACGGTCATCCCATGGACGCCAAGAAGGAACTCGCCCGCCGCCTCGTCGAACGGTACCACGGTGCCGATGCGGGAGCCGAGGCGCTCACAGACTTCAACACCCGTTTCTCCAAAAAGAACTTGGACGACGCCGATCTCCCGAACATCGCAGCCTCCCTCCTCTCGACCGACATCCTTTCCGCAGCGGCTGCCGCATACCAAAGCGGTTACCAAATCACCCGCTCGCGCTCCGATCTTCGCCGCCTCGTCGAGCAGGGCAGCATTCAACTCCGGTCCGAAAAAATCACCGACCCAAAAGCGGTGCTCTCCGTCAAGGCAGGCGATGTCCTGCGCCTCGACAAAACCCGTGCCGTTCGCGCCATCGAAGGCTGACCCATGCGCACTCCCAAACCCGCCACCACCGAGGGGAAGCCCATTCTCCAAGTCTCCGGACTCAAGGTGTCACGCGGCCCGGTCCGCGTCCTCGACGGCGTAGACTGGACCGTTCGCGAACGCGAGCACTGGGTCATCCTCGGCCCAAACGGATGCGGCAAAACCTCGCTGCTCGCAGCGCTGTCGGGCCTCGTAACTCCGACCGAAGGCGACGTTGAAGTGCTCGGCGCGCGGCACGGCGTGAGTGACTGGCGTGATTTGCGCAAGTTCCTCGGAATCGTTTCAGCACAAGCGGCTGCCTTCGTTGCGGAGGATGAGCCGGTGATGGAAGTCGTCGTCAGCGGGCTGCGCGCTGGGTTCAACCTGTGGGATCCACCCACCCGCGCTGAGTTAGCCAAAGCGCGCACCCTCCTCCGAGCCAGCGACCTCGCACATCTCGTCAACCGTCCGTGGTGCGCCCTCTCTCAAGGTGAACGCCAGCGCGTCCTCATCGCACGGGCCCTCATCAACCGCCCCCGCCTGCTCATTCTCGACGAACCCTGCGCAGGTCTCGATCCGCTCGCGCGCGAACGTTTCCTCGAAACTCTCGCCCCGCTCTTCGCTCCCAACAGCGGCACTTCACTCGTGCTCATCACGCATCACGTTGAAGAAATTGCCCCCGGGTTCACCCACGCCATGCTGCTGAAAGACGGCCGAACCTTCGCCTCCGGCCTGCTCCGGTCCGTTGTGACCAGTCGCTCGCTCTCCGCGGCCTTCGGCGCACCGCTCAAAGTGACCCCGCGCAAAAATGGCCGTTTTGTTCTGGGCTAAATCGCCAAGCACCAGCCCATCCCGCCCCTGCACCCATTCCGCGGCACAAACCGTGCAGTGACCTCTCGTGTGAAAATTCCCGCCCAACTCGCTCTCATCACCGCGCTCACCGCAGCCAGCTTTTCCGCCAGCGCCGATTGGCCCCAATGGCGAGGTCCCCAACGGACCGCTGTCGTGAAGGACGCCGCGCATCCTTTCAACAAAATCAACGCCGACCCCAAGAACCTCTGGCAGATTGACGTCGGCCCCGGACAAAGTTCGCCCCTGATTGCCGCCGACGCAGCGGTGTACATGGACGGAGTCGACGGGCAGGAAGTCCTTCATGTGCTTGACCTCAAAACAGGCAAGGAACGCTGGAAGGCGCAAGTTGGTCCGATGGTGGAATTTCAGAATGCCTACGGCGAGGGCCCGCGCTGCACGCCGCTGATTGATGAAGACCGCATTTACGCACAATCCTGCGGGGGAGAGTTCCGTTGTTACTCGTTGAAAGATGGCAAACAGCTATGGGCCATCAGTTTCGAAAAAGACTTTGGCGCAAAATGGTTTGGCAATAAGAGCCCTGATCCCGGCTCTAAGGAAACCGCAGCCCGACGCCACGGAAACAACGGCTCCGCGGTCGTCGATGGCGACCGGATTTTCGTCCCCGTTGGAAGCCCCGAAAACGGCACCCTGATTGCATTCGACAAGCGCTCCGGAGCGAAGCTGTGGGCCGCCGGATCGGACAACACCGCCTACTCCAGCGTGGTTGTCGGCACGCTCGCTGGCGTCCGCCAAGCCGTCCACCTAACCGGTGACGCCATGATGGGAGTTGATGTCTCAACCGGGAAAATCCTGTGGCGCGAAATCGTTAAAACTGGCGCCAAACGGAATGTCGCTACCCCAGTCCTCGATGGAGACACCGTGACCATCGCCTCCACAAACATTGGCACCGTTCGCTACCAGATTAGCGGCAAGGCGCCGGAACAAACCGTCTCAAAAGCGTGGGAAAACAAGGACGTGAAGACGGTAATCGGAACCCCGACTCAATCGGGCAATCTCATCTTCACCATCGGACCAGGCAGCAAATGCGACCTCGTTTGCTTGAGCGCCGAAGACGGCAAGGAACGTTGGAAAGCCCCAGGGATGGGCGACTACGCGAGCATCACCGTGATTAACGACAAAGTATTTGCCCTCAACTCCAACGGCGAACTCGTGGTTGCGCAGGCAGACGGGGCTGCCTTCAAAGAAGTGGGCCGCCTCCAACTCTGCGCAAAAACGTGGGCATCACCTGCCTACGACAACGGCCGCTTCCTGGTAAAAGACGGATCAAAGCTGACGCTTCTGACCCTCGACTAAATCGCCCAAAAAAAGTTTCTTTTTTCTAAAAAAAACACATCCGGAGAACTCCCCGCCGCGATACACGGGGAAACACATGGTTCCGCGACTGAGTCCGGCACCAAAAAGATCTCCGGGGTGGAGTAGGCGGCCCTGGCTTCCGGGTGGGAGCTGGGGCCGCTGATTTTTTGGACCTTTCTGCGATTGGCCATTCCCGCCACTCGGCGCGATGGAATCCCTTTCCCTTCACCTGCGCCACTCCAAGCCCATCCTCCATGCTGGGCATTCCCATCGGTCCCGTTTTTCGGCAACCATCCTCGACACAATCATTCTGGCCGAAAAAAGCTGCATCGGATTACCTAGGAGGTTCGCATATGCCCTCCCGCCTGAAGTCCTCTTCCAAACGCTCCGAAAAGCCGGCCTCCACCCCCGTCCCGGGTCCACGAAAACTCTTGGTCGCAAATCGCTCGGAAATCGCCATCCGCATCATGCGCGCAGCGACCGAACTCGGCCTCCGCACCGTCGCGATTTACGCTCAAGAAGACCGCTTTTCAATGCACCGCTTTAAAGCCGATGAAGCGTACCTTGTCGGCGAAGGCAAAGGCCCCGTGGGAGCCTACCTCGACATCGAAAGCATCGTCGCTCTCGCCAAGGAAAAGGGCGTCGACATGATTCACCCAGGCTACGGCTTCCTCTCCGAGAACGCCGCCTTCGCCCGTGCCTGCGCCCGCGAAGGAATCACTTTCATCGGTCCAAAACCCGAACTGCTCGAACTCATGGGCGACAAGGTCGCCGCTCGCGCACTCACCCAAAAACTCAAGATCCCAACGCTCCCCGGCACCGAAGACCCCGTCACCAACCGCGCCGAAGCCCTCAAAATCGCCGCCGACATCGGCTTCCCCCTCATCATCAAAGCCGCCTTCGGCGGGGGCGGACGCGGCATGCGCGTCGTTCACAAAGCCGGCGACCTCGACGCTCTCCTCGATGAAGCACAGGGCGAAGCCGAGCGCGCCTTCGGTAACCCTGCCGTCTTCCTCGAAAAATACATCCCCCGCGCAAAACACATCGAAGTGCAGGTCCTCGGTGACCGGCACGGCAACGTGCTGCACCTCCACGAGCGAGACTGCTCCGTCCAACGACGCCACCAGAAGGTCGTTGAAATCGCCCCGTCCGTCGGCCTCAAAGAAGAGGTCCGCCACGAACTCTGCGAAGCATCCGCCCGCATTGCCAAAGAGATCGGCTACGACAACGCAGGCACCATCGAATACCTGTACGACCTCGACACTCACCGCTGGTTCTTCATCGAAATGAACCCTCGGATTCAGGTCGAGCACACGGTGACCGAACAAATCACCGGTATCGACCTCGTCCGCAGCCAAATCCTCATCGCTCAAGGACACCGGCTCGATAGCGAGGCTCTCATGTTGCCCGCTCAGGCGGACATCCCGCGGATGGGTTATGCCGTCCAATGCCGCGTCACAACGGAAGACCCCGAAAACCGTTTCACGCCAAACTACGGCAAAATCGTCACCTACCGCAGCGCAGGCGGTTACGGGATTCGTCTCGATGCAGGCATGGGCGACGCCGGTGCCGTCATCACGCCGTTCTACGACTCGCTCCTTGTTAAAATCACCGCATCAGGCGCCACCTTTGACATGGCTCTCGACCGGATGGATCGCGCCCTCCGTGAGATGCGTATTCGCGGGGTCAAAACGAACATCCCCTTCCTCGAAAACGTTATCCACTACCCCGCATTCCGGTCCGGAAACGCAACGACGACGATGATCGATACCTCCCCCGGCTTGTTTGAGTTCAAGCCGCGCCGGGACCGAGCCACCCGTTTGCTCAGTTTCCTCGGAAACGTCATCGTCAATGGCAATCCCCACGCAAAAGGGCATCGTCCAGAGACCCCCTACACCCCAGCCCCGTTGCCAAAGTACGACGGAAAGCAAGTCCCCCAAAAGGGCACGCGCCAGCTCCTCCTCGAGCTGGGACCAAAAGGTTTTGCAGAATGGACTCGTAAGCAAAAGCGTCTCCTCATCACCGACACGACCTTCCGCGATGCGCACCAATCGCTCATGGCAACGCGCGTCCGCACGTTCGACATGGCAACCATCGCCCCCGCGGTGGCACGACGCACGCACGACCTTTTCTCATTAGAAATGTGGGGCGGCGCGACCTTCGACACCGCCATGCGGTTCCTGAATGAAGACCCGTGGCAACGTCTGCGCACCCTGCGCGAGAAGGTTCCAAACATCTGCTTCCAGATGCTTCTTCGCGGGGCCAATGCCGTCGGGTACACCAGTTACCCGCCAAATGTCGTTTCCGCCTTCATCCAGCACGCGGCAGAAACCGGAATCGACATCTTCCGCGTGTTCGATTCGTTAAACGACCTTCGCAACATGCAGGCAGCCATGGAGGCCGTGCAGAAAACGCACGCCATTTGCGAAGGCACGCTCTGCTACACAGGCGACATTTTGGACCCGAAACGCTCGAAGTATTCTCTCAAGTACTACATCAAGCTCGCGAAAGAGTTACAGAAGATGGGAGCGCACTTCCTCGCCATCAAAGACATGGCCGGTCTATGCCGCCCCTACGCCGCACAGGCTCTTGTGAAGGCGCTTCGTGACGAAGTCTCCCTCCCGATCCATTTCCACACGCACGACACATCGGGAATCAACGCCGCATCCATCCTGCGCGCTTCTGACGCCGGCGTGGACGTGGTCGACCTCGCCCTCGCCTCCATGAGCGGCTCCACCTCCCAGCCCAACCTCAACTCGGTCGTCGCAGCCCTTGCAAACACGCCACGCGCCACTGGACTCAATCTGGACAGCCTCAACGAGTTCTCTGATTACTGGGAAAAAGTCCGCGAGTTTTACGCGCCCTTCGATACGGCCCCAAAAGCGGGGTCCGCAGAGGTCTACCTCCACGAAATGCCCGGCGGCCAGTTCACCAACCTCAAGGAACAGGCGGCCTCCATGGGAATCGGACACCGCTGGCCCGAAATCGCCAGAACCTATGCCGAGGTCAACGAACTCTTCGGCGATATCGTCAAGGTGACGCCCTCCTCCAAAGTGGTCGGGGATATGGCGCTGTTCCTCTTCACCCGCGGAATCAAACCCGCGGACGTTATCAACCTGCCCCCAGGAACGCCGTTCCCCGAATCCGTGCGCGACATGCTCTCCGGTGGCCTCGGGGAACCCGTCGGTGGCTGGCCCCAAAAAGTCGTCAAATCTGTTTTGGGCAACACCAAGACGAAACGCACAAAACCCACCCCAGTGAACCTCAAGCAAACGAAGGCGGAAGTAGCGCTGAAAACGGGGCGCCCCGAGTCAGACGACGACCTCCTATCATACCTGATGTACCCCCAAGTTTTCACGGATTTCGCCAAGTTTCAGAAAGATCACACCGACGTCAGCGTCCTTCCCACCCCCTCCTTCTTTTACGGACTTCGTCCAGGCGAAGAGGTCTCCGTCTCCATCGAGGAAGGAAAGGTCCTCTTCATCAAACTCATCAATGTCCATGCCCCGGATAAAGACGGGAAACGCGTCATCAACTACGAACTGAACGGCACGCCACGCGAAGCCGTGGTGACCGACAAAACCATCGCCCCAAAACATAAGAGCAGGGCCAAGGCGGACGCCGCCGACCCCCTTCAGATTGCCGCTCCGATTCCCGGAATGTTAACGGCACTGAGCGTTTCTGTGGGTAGCAAAGTTAAGTCGGGCGACAAACTCGCCATCCTCGAAGCAATGAAGATGCAAACCACGCTGTATGCTCACGTGGATGGCATTGTGGACGCAATCCATGCGGAAGTGGGCGACGCCGTCGAGAATGGCGACCTCATTCTTAAAATGCGTGCGTGAACGCATGAGGGGCAAATGTGCGACAGCTCAGAAAACTTTGGATTGAAAGCTGCTAAACCCAGATACGCTCCTTGCCCAACCCCCCCGGCCCGCGACTAATCATGAAACACGCGACTGTCGTTTCCAACGAGCCTGCATGGCTCGACGGCGTATGTTCCGTACTCAAACGGTGCGGCTGGGGCTTTGACATCACGGATCCCATTCGTCCGACTCCGACCCGGATGGGAAGTGTGCTTGTCGCCCACCGCGAAGAGCTGTCTCAAGATCAGGTCGAGCGGTACACGATGACCGACTGCCCGATGTTACTCGTCAGCAACCCAAAGGAACTGGAGACCATCCTCTTCCTTGGCTCTGCCGACGGGCACATCTTTCGGCCAGACCCCTGCGATGGCCATATCGTTGCACGCTTTTGGGGCGTTCGCGGATCCATTCCTACACCCGGCCCATCCACCCTGCGCTACGGAGGAAACACGTCGTGCCTCGAGATCCGAGCTGAAGGTGAGATTATCATCATCGACGCTGGGACGGGTATCCGGAACTTGGGCGACTCGTTAATGACCGAGGCACACGGCGGCAACCTCTCCCTCACCATCCTTCTGACCCATACACACTGGGACCACATTCAGGGGTTTCCCTTCTTCCGCCCCGCCTACGGGGTCGGGAACCGTATCCGCATCTACGAACGTGAAATTCCTGGCGTACCCGCCGAACGGTTGCTGGAGACACAGATGAGCAGTCCCTACTTTCCCATCGCCATGCGCGATATGGCCGGTGACATCGAGACGCTCACCTTCCTCACAGAACCTTTTCAAGTTGGTAAGGTGAATGTCACTGCATTCCCAGTGAATCACCCAGGAAACTGCGTCGGCTTCAAGGTTGAGTGCGGCGGCTACTCCGTCTGCCACATCTCTGACAACGAACTCGATCCCTCCTCCTCAGCCGCCCACCTGAAAAACGTCACCGGTGAATCATTCGACGCCTTCCGCACCCGACTCGTCGAAACCATCCGCGGTTGTGACCTGCTCATCCACGATTCGCAGTACTGCGACGAAGAAATGAGCGTTCGGCGCTACTGGGGCCACTCCTCCATCAGCCAAACCGTTCGTCTGGCCATCGATGCAGGAGTGAAACAGCTCCTGCTGACCCATCACGACCCCACCCACAATGACGTTTGGGTAGACTCGGCACTCCACACCGCCCGGGAACTTGCCCATCAAGCCGGCGCAACCCAACTCGTCATCGATGCGGCAAAGGAAGGCAGCGCCATCACCGTCGGGCAACGCCGCCCGTGAATGAACCTTCTCGATCGCTACGTTTCTCGACAAGTCCTGGGCACCTCGCTCATGGCCGTGTCCGTTTTAAGCGTCGTTCTGGTTCTCGGTAACCTGTTCAAAAGCCTCTCCGACCTCCTCCTCTCGCGCAGCCTCCCCATCGAGGCCGTGCTCACCGTCGTCGCCTGCGTCCTCCCGTTCTCCCTCACATTCACGCTGCCCTGGGGATTCCTCACCTCCATCCTCCTCGTGTTCGGACGCATGTCCGCAGAAGCCGAACTCACCGCTCTCCGCTCCTCAGGCATTAGCATCCTTCGAACGGCCCGCCCCGTATTCGCCTTCGGGATCGCCTTCTCCGCCCTCTGCCTCTGGATCAATGCCGACATCGCGCCTCGTGCGAAAAGCCACATGCGTACCCTGCTGATGGACATCGCCGCCTCCAACCCCGCCTCGCTCTTCCGCAGCGGAAGTACCGTCGACCAGTTTCCCGGACACCGCATTTTCGTGGCAAAAGCAGAAGGCAACCGCTTGGAAAACCTCCTCGTTTATAAACTGAACGCTCAAAACGATCCTGAAAAAATCATCTTCGCTGAATCCGGCGAAATTCGAGCAGACATCGCTCAGCAACGCCTCGTTTTAAAACTCCAAAACGTCCGCTACGAACAACGTTCCGATAAAAATCCCGCAGCTCTTTCCGAAATCAAACAGGGCATCACAGCAGAGCAGACGTCTCTGTTCATCTCGCTGGACGAAAAGAAGTACGGGAAACGCAAAGTGACGAAAGTCAGCGACCTTGCCGCAAGCGATTTACTCCGCCGCATCCGCCTCAAACACGACCCCGACCAGCCCGAGACGCCCTACACAACAAAGCAACTCGCCGAAATGAAAACTGACCTCAACAAACGATTCTCGTTTGCCATGGCCTCGTTGACGTTTGCCCTCGTGGCGGTTCCGCTCGGCATCACCTCGCAGCGAAAAGAGACCTCCATCGGCTTCATGCTGAGTCTCGCCGTCGCCTTCGCCTACTTCTTCCTCATCATCGTCGCGGAATGGACCAAATCCCAACCCCGCCTGCACCCCGAGTTCCTCATCTGGGTCCCGAACCTCGTGTTCCTCGCCGTCGGCGCCACCCTCCTCCGCCGACTCGCAAAGCGATAGACTCCACGCTTCTGGACAGACCTCCGAACTTCCCTACACGGACTTCGCCTCACTGCGGTTCCGCGTCATCAGCGAGACCACCACAAGCACCAAAAATCCGATCGGAACGCTCACAATCGCAGGCTGACTAAACGGCACCATCGCGGTTGAAGGATCCCACCCGTAAACCTCCTTGTACGCCTGCGCGCTCAACAAAATCCAGCCGAGCGAAACCACCATTCCCGTGATGATAGCCGCCGTGATGCCCTGCTTCGTCGTTCCCCGCCAGAACAACAACATCGCCAGCGAAGGCAGATTGGCCGACGCCGCAATGTTGAACGCCCAGCCCACAAGAAAGTTCACGTTCATTTTCTCAAACGCGATCCCCAGCAAAATCGCAATCACACCCACCACCACCGCCGATAACTTCGCCACTCGCACCTGCCGCTCATCCCCCAAATCCAACTTCAATACATTCGTCACAAGGTCATGCGCCACCGCGCCAGACGCAGCCATAATTAACCCACTCACCGTCCCCAGCACCGTCGTAAACGCCACCGCCGAAATCACCGCAAACAACAGTTCGTTGAAGCTCTTCGCCAACAAAGGCGCCGACATATTGCTGTTCGTCGGATCCAGCGTCCCTCCTGTCATCGCCCCCAACCCGAGAAACAACGTCAAAACGTAGAAGAACCCAATCGCCCCAATCCCCATAATCGTACTCTTCCGCGCACTCACCTGATCTTTCACCGTGTAATACCGAATCAAAATGTGAGGCAACGAAGCCGTTCCCAAAAACAACGCCAACATCAGCGACAGAAAATCCACCTTCGCCATCACGCTGTCCCCACGCAACCCCTTGAACGTCGGCGACCCGCCCGCCGTCAGAATATCCGCCCCCTTCGTGGGAACCTGATAATACACCGTCACCCCATCCACCACCTCGCTCCTCCACAAAACCAATTCGCTCTGCTGGAAAATCCGAAAAAACTCCAACGGCCCCAACGGCCCCGTCGACTCACGCCCCTCCGGCAACCGAGAAACCGTCCCAATCGGGTGCAGGTCATTCTCTCTCAAAGCCGGACGCCCATTCTTCAAAACCACCCCATCCACCCCCTTCGCCACCGTCTGCGTCTCTGATAACAACGCATTCCCGTCCGCATCCTTCCCCGCACGACGCCAGACCTCCACCCCCCCCGCAGCCGTTCGCACCCGCACAAACGGTTTGTCCTTCCAAGCCCCCTCCTCCGGCAACACCGTGACACCGTCCGCACCCGTCACCGCAGCCTCCGACTTCACCGCAAACCGGTGAACCTCATCCCCGCCCGGCGTCGTATCAAACCCGCGCTTCAAAATCATCACGGTCATCACCGTGCACAGCGCCACCAGTAACCCCCCCTTGATGAACTGCACCCACGTCGTGCTCACCATCCCCGCCGTGGCCACAATCACAATCACCACGCTACCCACCGCAGTCACCCCCATCCAATGCTCCCACCCAAGCAACGGCTTAATCAGCGCCCCCGCACCCACCATCTGCGGAATCAGATAGAAAACCGACACCACCAGCGTACTGATTGCCGCCGCAAGCTTGATCCCCCGCGAGTTAAACCGGTTGTCCAACGCATCCGCAAACGTGTACCGGCCCAACCGCTTCATCGGCTCCGCAATCACGAACAACGCCACAATCCATCCCGCCAAATAACCAATCGAGTAGAGAAACCCGTCATACCCGTAAAACGCAATCATCCCGCATATCCCCAGGAACGACGCAGCCGAGAGATAATCCCCCGCAAACGCAATCCCGTTCACCCACCAAGGCACGCCGCCTCCCGCGGCAAAGAACCCCTTCGCCGATTTAGCCTTCGCCCCCATGTAGAGGGAAATCCCCACCACAATCCCCACAAACACGAGGAAAATCACCAACGCCATGAACGAAGAGGTGTATTGCATAAAATCAGTCCCCCTCTCAGTTGCCCTTCCCGCCCGAAACGTCGCGCCGCGCCAACACCAAGTACACCGCCGCCAAAATCATCGCCGCCGCAATCAGTCCAAACCCGTACAAAATCGCGAGGTTGACCCCTCCAAACGGCTGCCAACGCATCACGTCCGGAGCAAACGTCGAAAGCCCCATGAAGCCTCCGTACAACAGACAATAAATCGCAAAGAGAATCAGACCGAGCCGCGTGTTGTGCGCAACAATCTCGGGATGTTCGTCCTCACGGACGTTTTCATGGTCATGCATAACAGAAAAAGTTGGGGGCCAACCTGAAACCGTCAGTTCCCCCCACTCCCCTGTCAAAGCCGTTTTACCCCCCCTGCACCGCTCGGTGACTTCGGGAGAGAATCGCCCTGCCAGAGAAAGCCCACCCCTCTTCGCGCGCCCACACCCCCCGCGATTCGATCACAGCACCCTCAACGCCTCCCCGACAAACGCAGCATGCGCCGCCACACGTAACCCAAACTCTCGCTCCGAAGGCGTCTCAAACGTCAACGCCAGCGGACACCCCAGATCCCACAACGCCAACGCCTCCGGACGCCCCACCACATCCGACCCGTCCTCACGGCGCCGCACCAACCCGTCCCGCGCAGCCCGCCCCTCAATCAGCCGCCTCCGATCCACCGAAACATGCTCTGCAGCAGCCCGCAGCGCCCCGCGCGAAAACACGCGCCCCCCACCACTCCGTTCGTACGCGTAACATCCCTCCGCGTCGTAATCCTCATGCAAACACAATGCGACCAACGGCACCCGCTCCCGAACGGTTCTCCTCCAAGCAACCACGAGCGGATCCCGCACCCCATGAAACCGTCGGTTCAAATCGCGACCGCGAAAATCAAGACGCACATTTCGAGTGAATCCCCACGGATTTAGACAGGGAAAAATGAGAAAGCGCAGATCCCGAGCGCACCAGTCGTAGGCGCGCGCCCACTCCAACAACCCCCACACTGCCGCAGGCTCATCCCCGTGCACCCCTGCCGAAAGATAGACGTCACGGCCGCCGCCACCTCCACTTAACAGGAATACCGGCTCACCACCCGCCTCGCCCATTTGCGTCACTTCAAGCCCTGAAATCCGGGCCACAGAACGCCAACCCGCCATCAGCACCTTGAGATTTCGAGATTGGGAAAGTCGAATCATGAAACAGACAGGATCGACACAAAGTCTGCCCCATCCCCACCCCCGTGCGAGCCGTAAACCTTACCCCTAAAACGAGAATGGCCACAGGCTCCCGCAGGCATTCGGGCGGACTTTGCATGAAAGCGGCTGCAGAAATCGGGGAGTTCCGGTGCCCCAAGGACGCACCTCACGACAGCCTCGGGCAACCTCGCCAAAGAATCTCGCTCACCACGAGCAAGCCTTGGTGGCCGCTCGATAAGCCCCACCGGAGCGAGACAACCGCTTTCTCGCCCTTTCAGCTGTAGATGGCTACTCGCTGCTTCGCCCCTAAGTGCCCAGCACTCGAGTCGGGCAGCAAACCGCGACACCGCCGCCAGACGGCGAAGACATCGCTCCATTCCGCGAGTACCCGCACCACATCCCCAACTTCAGCGGTGCGAACCGCCATCGGATGCTAAAGGAGTACTACCCAGTTGACTCAGACAGGGTGAAGCAGACCCCCTCGCTCCCCACTGTCACTCCTCCAAATCACTCGTTCCGAGTCTGCCGCCAAAAACGCAACTTCCTAACAGTTCCCTTCCCCCGCTGGTCGGTCTAACGTGAGTATTTGACTCTATGAAATGTCCGCCCCCGAGCCATTTCACCCTCGCTTCCACGAAGGCTCTCTTTGATGTCGCGTGGATCTGTCTGGTTGTCCTGTTGGGCTGCGCCCGCCCGTCACCAGCCGCGCCTTCTTTCCTCCAAGAGATCGAGCCTATTTTGACCAAGGCAGGCTGCAACGCCGGGGGGTGTCACGGGAAGTTGTCTGGCCAAAATGGATTTCGGCTATCGCTGCGAGGGTTTGCCCCGGAGTGGGACC
The DNA here is from genome assembly GCA_044347165.1 of Chthoniobacteraceae bacterium. Classification (GTDB taxonomy): domain Bacteria; phylum Verrucomicrobiota; class Verrucomicrobiia; order Chthoniobacterales; family Chthoniobacteraceae; genus JBEEPE01. The sequence continues at coordinate 77,501 of JBIIXW010000268.1, read as the reverse complement.
ACGAGTGGATCACCAGCGAAGGACGCTCCCGCCGCATTAACACGGCTTTTCCCGAAGAAAGCCTGCTCGTTCAAAAGTCCACAGGCCGTCTCCCCCACGAGGGCGGGGTTCGGTTCCGTCCCGGGTCCCGCTTCGAGACAGCCTTACTCGAATGGATCGCTGCCCGCGCGCCCGGACCGGACGCCACAGAGCCCAGCGTGGTGGCGTTGTCCGTTTCGCCAGGAGCAAAATCGCTCGTGCCCGGTGAGACCGTCAACCTCCACGTCGAAGCGCGGTTTTCTGACGGCCAGCAGCGCGACGTCACTTGGCTCTCGCAGTTTTTTTCAAATGACGAATCGCTCGTGAAAGTAACAGCCGAGGGCAAGGTCACCGCACTGCGTCCGGGTGAAGGTGTCGTCCGAGTGCATTTTCAGTCACACGTCGAGGTAGCACGATTCTCAACGCCCTTCGCGGCGGACATTTCGCACTATGATTACACCAGCGGCTCGACCGTGGTCGATCAGCCGTTGTTTGCGAAGTTGCAAGATCTTCGCATTCCGCCTTCGGAGCGTTGTGATGATGAGGCGTTTGTGCGACGCGCTTCCCTGGACGCAACGGGTGCGTTGCCCTCGCCCGAACGCGTTCGTGCGTTTGTGGCAGATGGAGCACCGGACAAGCGGGCTCGGTTCGTCGAAGAGCTCTTGGGTAGCCCTGCTTGGATTGATTACTGGACCCTTCAGTTGGCAGACCTGCTGCAAAATCGAAAAGAACGAGATCACGACGTCCGCGGACCAAAAGGCGTTCGGCTTTTTCATGAATGGTTACGCGGGCGGGTGGCTGAGAACGCAGGATGGGATCGAATCGCAAGGGACGTTTTGTTGGCGACAGGCGATTCATTTTCGCGCCCCGCCGTGGGTTATTTTGTGACGGTCATTGGGGAAAAGAAGAAGGTGGAGGACAGCGAGTTACCGGATTCCGTCGCGCAGAGCTTTTTGGGAACGCGCATTGGTTGTGCTCGGTGTCATAACCATCCGCTGGAAAAGTACACACAGGATGATTTTTATCATTTCGCGGCATTTTTCGCGAAAACGGCTTTGAAGCGTGGTGCGTCCGCGCGTTACCCGTCAGAGATTGCGGTGGCTGGTTCCGATGAGTTGGAGCAGCAAAAGCGGCTGGCCGAACTGGGAGTTCGGCTCCAAGCAACGCGGGACGAGTTGGCTGGTCTCGGTGAAGAGCCGGGCGGCGTGGAAGCGCAGAAAACGTTGGGAGCAAAAGAGAAGGAATATGCAGAGGCGATGGATCGAGCGCTGAAGTTGCGAACCAAAGCGCCAGGGGTGATTCAACCGCGAACAAGCCGAATGTTAGCGCCGCGCACCTTGGACGGGCGCGAGTTGGAGATCAGTGATGAAGGCGATCCGCGCGAAGCGTTCGTGGAATGGATGCTGAAAAGTGACGCCTTCGCCGGGGCGATGGTGAACCGAGTTTGGAAGCATTTCTTCCAAATTGGTTTGGTGGAACCGGTCGATGACTTGCGGGCGAGTAATCCGCCGTCGAATGGAGCGTTGTGGACCGTCTTGCTGAAAGAATTTCGTGACCATCGATTCGATCTAAAACACCTCATGCGCGTCATTTTGAACTCGCGCGCATACCAACTGGGCAGCGAATCCGTCTCGGACAACCGCATGGATAACCGGTTTTACTCGCACTACTTCGCGCGCCGCCTCCCCGCCGAAGTTTTGCTGGACGCGCTTCATGCGGCGACGGGCGTGCCGACTTCCTTCGATGGAACGCCCGTTGGGCTGCGAGCCGTGCAGTTGGCCGAGCCAAGTGTGGCGTCCTACTTCCTCTCCTTGTTCGGAAGGAGTGAACGTGTCACCGCGTGCGCGTGTGAACGCGCGGGCGAAGTCACCCTCCCTCAGTTGCTGCATCTCAAAAATAGCGAAGAACTTCACACACGCCTGACGAAAGAGGGCGCGCGGTTGGACGGACTTCTCGCGAGGACTGACAATACCGGCGTGGTGGAAGGCCTGTTTTTGGCGACACTCAGTCGGCTTCCGACGAATGCTGAGCGGGAATCTGTGGCAGCTTCGTTGGTGGGTGCAGATCGAAAAGCGGCGTTCACGGATTTGTTTTGGGCGTTGCTGAACTCGAAAGAGTTTGTTTTCAACCATTGAAGTGAAGGAGTGCAAGTGATTGGTCATGATTGATTTCGTTCATCATCAAAGAGGTCTGCTTTGCAGCGGGATTTCGCGAAGAAACTTTCTGCGAGTGGGCGGTTTGGCACCGTTGGGATTGTCATTGGCGGGGCTACTCCGAATGCAGGCCAGCGCAGCGGCAAATCCAGGGTTGGGACGCGCGAAGTCGGTAGTCCTGATATTCCTCGGAGGCGGGATTTCGCACCATGATTCGTTTGATATGAAGCCGGAGGCGGTGGAAGAGATTCGCGGAAAATACGCCTCGATTCAGACAAGCGTGCCAGGTCTGCAAGTCTGCGAACTGCTCCCCAAACTTGCGCGGAACATGCACCGACTAACGTTAGTGCGCAGCGGGACGCACGAGAACGATCATCACGAAACCGCGACCAACTGGGTCTTATCAGGGCGATTTGGCTCGGCGTTTGGCGACCATCCATCCATCGGGTCGGTTGTGGCGCATGAGACGGGATTTCAAGCGGCAGTTCCGCCGTATGTCGCGGTTCCAGCAAACCCTCGCTTCACCTGGGAACTTGGCAAAAGCGCATGGTTAGGCGGTAGATGTGAGTCGTTTAAGTGCGGCAACCCAAATGAAGAAAACTTCCGCGTTCGCGATCTCGTGCGGCCAGAATCGTTGACGCCAGAGACCGCGAAACGTCGTCAAACCTTGTTGCAGGCAGTCGATCGACTCTCCTCGCGGATTGAGGGGAACGATCAAATTCTGACGTACGACGATTTCTCGCGAAAAGCCGCGGAAATGGTCCTCACGCCTGCCGCACAAACGGCTTTCGATATTGCGAAGGAATCGGATTCGTTGCGCGACGCGTACGGCAGGACGGAGTTTGGGCAAAGCTGCCTGATGGCGCGGAGATTGGTGCAAGCGGGCGTGCGCTTTGTTTCCGTGAATTACGGAGGCTGGGATCACCACAAAAAGATTTTTGAAGGGCTCGATAAAAAACTGCCCGAGTTTGATTTGGGAATGTCCGCCTTCCTCGAGGATATGGACGCACACGGGTTGCTTGAGGAGACTCTCGTGGTGGTGATGGGCGAGTTTGGACGCACGCCCAAGTTGAACAAGGACGCCGGACGAGATCACTGGGGCCGAGCCGGTTCCATTTTGTTTGCGGGGGCGGGTGTGCGACGCGGCCATGTGCTAGGGGCAACGGACAAAAATGGGGCGTTTGTGACAGACCGACCCGTGCGTCCGGCAGACGTGGCATGGACGATTTTTGAGGCGTTGGGGATCAATCCCGCGAAAGAGTTGCTCACGCCGGAGGGGCGTCCGGTCACGGTTCTCTCCGAGGGTGGCCCTGTACGTGAATTGTACGCATGAGCCACCATCTGAAATTGGTGAGATGGAGTGTCGGTCTGGTGTTAAGCATGGGGTTGCTTTCCTTCGGCAACGCACAGAGTCGCGCGGTGCGAGCGCAACCAACGATCACGGCGCTGGTTCCGAATGCGGTGATGGCAGGAGGGAAGATCAAGATTCGTGTTTTAGGACTGAATCTGGCCACAGCACGAGAGTTGGTTTTTCCGGGGACGGGGTTGGCGCCCGTCCGGTTAACAGAGCGCAAAGCGGCGGAAGTTCCCAAGGGTCTGGAGATGAAGGATGTTGGTGATCTTCAATTCGAGGCGGAACTTGTCGTGCCAGCGCCTCCTGCATGGGGATTGTTGCCCGTGGCTGTCCAGTGTGATGCTGCGCGGAGCGAATCAGTCATTTTGCCGGTACGCTCCGCAGCGGACACGGCCAATGAGCGGGAGCCGAACAACGCATTCAACGAGGCGAATCCTCTCGCAGAAGGGCGCCCCATGCTCGGGGTCGTACATGCCGACAAAGATGTCGATGTCTTCACGTTTGAGGCAAATGCGGGAGACCGTTTTGAGGTGACATTGTCCGCGGGCACTCGCGCGTCGCTTTTGGATGGGGTAGTGTCCGTTTTCGATGGCGAGCGGCGGTTGCTGGCATCTGCGAATGCGGTCTCGGGGAATGATTCCTTGGTGAAAGTCGAGGTGCGTCGCCCCGGCCCGCACTACGTTGTCGTGAGCGATGCAGCCGATCGAGGCGCTGTGTGGTGCGGGTATGAACTCCTGTTGAAGCGAATGCGATGAAGCCAAGCGCAACTTTCAATGCGGGATTGATCTTGTGGGTTTTAGGTGGCTTTGTGCAGTCGGCCCCGGTGAGTTTTCGTCACCAGATTCAACCCATTCTTCGAGCAAACTGTGTGGCGTGTCACAAGCCGACGAAGGACAAAGGTGGGCTAGATGTGACGACGCACGCCGGGCTGATACGGGGCGGGAAGCATGGGGAAACGGTGGTGGCAGGAAAACCGGAGCGCAGTCGCTTGATTCAGGATGTGTCAGGCGCCGCGCCAACGATGCCAGAGGAAGGTGAACCAATCTTAGCGGAAGAACTCGCACTCCTGACCCGATGGATTGCCGAGGGCGCAGTCGATGACACGAACGCAACGCAGTCGGCGAACGGGCGTACAGCGCCGGTTTACGAGCGGTTGCCAGTGGTTTCGGCATTGGCGTGGTCTCCAGCAGGCGACGTCCTTGCGGTTGCGGCGCACCGCGAAGTGCTGGTGTTTCGCGATGGCGAGGATGTGCCCGCTCATCGCCTCATGGGAGACTCCGCGCGCGTGGAGTCCGTGGCGTTTTCGGGTTCTGGGAGTCTGTTGGCCGTGTCAGGAGGGTCTCCTTCGGAGTTTGGTGAAATCCAAATTTGGGACATGGCGCGCGCGGTTCTGGTGCGTTCCATTCGCACGTCGTCCGATGTGGTGCATGGGGTAACGTTTTCAGACGACGAAAAGCAGGTGGCTGTCGGGTGTGCGGACAAGCTCGTTCGGGTCTTCTCCGTGGAGACCGGTGAGGAACGGATGCGCTGTGACAATCACATTGATTGGGTGTTTGCGACGGCGTTTACGCGCGATGGAACACGCGTGGTTTCGGCGTCCCGAGATCGTGCGCTGAAGCTGATTGAGGTGGAAACGGGCCGATTGATTGATGATGTGAATGTGCCGCGCTCTCCCTTGACCTGCGTGTCTCGTCATCCGAGCCAAGATCTCGTGGCGTCGGGAAGTGTGGACGGGCAGGTTCTTTTACATCGGATGGAGCCGCGAGGCGGCCGCTTGGCAGAGGGGGACAACAAGGAGCTGAGTTTTGTCCGAGAGATTCCGCGCGGGAGCGGATCCATTTCGGCCATTGCGTTCGATCATGCGGGACAGTTGTTGGCCGTGGTTTCGCAACGGGGTGAGGCGCGCGTTTTTACGGTGTCCGATGCCAAGAAGGTCGCCACGTTGAAAACAAACGGAACGCCGTTGTTCGGGGTCGCAATGCATCCACGACGTGAGGAGGTGGCGGTGGCGGGGATGGACGGAATGATTTGGGCGTTTGACGCGAGGTCTGGCGTGGAGAAGAGAGCATGGGCAAGTGTGCCCTTGAAACGCTGACACAATGAGCACGCTCAGCCGGCGTAATCGTTGCTGTAACCCACGGAGAGTTAAGAGGCAACTCACCTAAGGTGTTGATAACAAAAATACTGCGATGCGGCATTTCCGTTTATACGGGTTTTTGAGAACAGTGAAACACCGAGTACGCTAAACCCACATTCTCTCTCTCCCAGTAAATAATCTCGAAAGGAAACTTGGAGTTCAAAGCCCTAAGACACTCAGAAACAGGCCCCCGCACTCCCCGACGCCTGTCCCAGTTCTAACCATTCCCGCTGCGGCGGCGCAAAAGCACTTTCCTAGCAGACAAATCAGAGTGGTCGGGCCGGCGGGATTCGAACCCACGACCTCTTGAACCCCATTCAAGCGTTCTACCAAGCTGAACTACGGCCCGACGAAGAGCGGTGAGGCTTTCACCGAGAGCCCGCAGTTTCAAGCGTGAAAATCCCCTCTTCCTGCGTTCAGCCCGCCCTATCTCGCCGATGACCCCTATTTTCTCCTTCGACGAACCCCTGTTTCCGCCCAAGCTTCTTGGTTTGCCTACTATGTCCGAGCTTCCCAAAACCTACGAACCCCAGAGCATCGAAGAAAAATGGTACGCGCTCTGGCTTGAAAACAAGGCCTTCACCGCACGTCCAGAAGCCGTCTCGGATCGCAGAAAAGCGTACTCCATCGTCATCCCCCCTCCAAACGTCACCGGCGTCCTAACCCTCGGCCACGTCCTCAATAACACCATCCAGGACATCCTCGCCCGCCGAGCGCGCATGAAAGGGCTCGAAGTGCTCTGGCTCCCCGGAACGGACCACGCGGGAATCGCGACCCAAACCGTGGTGGAACGAACGCTCAAGAAGTCCGGAGAAATCCGCCACCGCGACGACCTCGGCCGCGAACGCTTCCTCGAAAAGGTGTGGGAATGGAAAGAAAAGTACGGAGGCATCATCACCCAGCAACTCCGCAAACTGGGAGCCTCCTGCGACTGGGATCGCGAACGGTTCACGATGGATCCCGCCTACTCAGAGTGCGTGCGACGCGTGTTCGTCGACCTCTTCCAGAAGGGGCTCATCTACCGAGGGAAACGCATGGTGAACTGGTGCCCCGTTTCACGCACCGCGTTGTCCGACGAAGAGGTGGTGCTGAAGCCGCAAAACGGCTTCCTCTACCATTTCCGCGTCCCCATCGCCGAACGCCCCGGAACGTTCCTCACCATCGCAACCACGCGTCCGGAAACCATCCCCGGTGACACCGCCATCGCGGTCAACCCGAACGACCCTCGCTACAAGGAGTTTATCGGACTCCACGCCCTGCGTCCGCTACCCATCAATGTGCCCGATGAACAACGCCGGATTCCCATCGTGGCAGACGATCACGTCGAGTTTGAGTTCGGAACCGGCGTTCTCAAAGTCACCCCTGCCCATGATAAAGCCGATTTCGAAATCGGTCTTCGCCACGGACTCGGCACTCCCGAAGTCATTGATGAAGCGGGAAAAATGACCGAGCTCGCCGGAGAAGGACTTGCCGGTCTGGACCGTTTCGAAGCCCGCAAAGCCGCCGTCGAGTTGCTCAAACAAATGGGACTCCTCGACAAAGAAGAACCCCATGCCAACAACGTGGGCTTCTCCGAACGCGCCGATGTACCCATCGAACCACGCCCCAGCCGGCAGTGGTTCCTTCGTTACCCTTCCGTGGAAGCAGCGCGGAAGGTCGTGAGCTCCGGCGAGATGCGTTTCTTCCCCGAACGCTGGGCAAAAGTCTATGACCACTGGATGGAAAACATTCAGGATTGGTGCATTTCCCGCCAGCTCTGGTGGGGCCACCAAATCCCCGTACACTACTTCAGCGGCACGGACCTCGCCGCTGCTCGTGCGTCCCTCGTGAGCCTCGGCATTGAAGTGAGTGCAGAATCCCTCCGCGAACTCGAGGACGGTTCCATTGCTTTCAGCTCCCTCACCACCCCGAACTCCCCAGAATGGAGACAAGACCCCGATGTCCTCGACACGTGGTTTTCGTCATGGCTCTGGCCGTTCGCCACCATGGGCTGGCCGGAGGAAACCGCCACGCTGAAAGCGTTTCATCCCACCACCGACCTCGTCACGGGTCCGGACATCATCTTCTTCTGGGTCGCTCGGATGATCATGGCCGGCTTCGAGTACACAGGGACGCTTCCGTTCCGGAACGTCTACTTCACCGGCATCATTCGCGACAAACAGGGTCGCAAAATGTCGAAATCTCTCGGCAACTCGCCCGATCCGCTCGACCTCATTGCTCGCTACGGCGCAGACGCGCTGCGCTTCGGCGTCATGCGAAGCGCGCCACTCGGGCAGGACGTGCTTTTCGACGAGAAGAACGTCGAACTGGGCCGCAACTTCTGCACAAAGCTCTGGAACGCGGCACGGTTCAGACAAATGCAAGGCGGCGAAACCGAAAGCGACATCACGCCCGCCCTGCTGACCGGAGACGACAAATGGATTCTTCTGAGGCTGGACCGCGCGATTCGTGAAGTATCCGAAGCGCTCGACTCATACCGTTTCTCCGACGCAGCCCAATCGCTCTACCGCTTCTTCTGGAACGAGTACTGTGACCGCTACATCGAAACCTCGAAGTCCGTCCTGAACGGGTCGGATGCAGCACTGAAGTCCAACACGCTTGCGGTCATTGACTTCATCCTTTCGCACACGTTGCGACTATTCCATCCGTTCCTTCCATTCATCACAGAAGAGCTGTGGAACTCGATGGGATACAGCCTTGATTTGCCGAAGGATCAGGGCGGCACCTCCATCCAATCAGCGGTGTGGCCTGCGGCATTTGACGAGGACTTCCTTGCCCACTATGGCCTCTCGCCAGAGGACGAATTACGCGCGGAACGCCGGTTCGAAGTCGTGGTAGCGGGGCGTGGCTTGCGGCGTGACTTCAACATTCCGTCGCACCGAAAGGCGCGATTTGTTTTGGCAGCGTCAACCGCACTCACGAAAGAGGAATCTGACGGCGTGGCGATTTTGTTAAATGCCGATCCATTCGAGGTGGTTGATGCGGGCTGGGTTCCGCCAAAAGGCACTCCTGCCTCGCTCACGCCTTTCGGAGCCTTGCACCTTCCGCTGGAAGGTCTGATTGACGTAGCGGCAGAGAAAGAGCGCCTCTCCAAAGAACTGGCGAAAATCGAATCTGAACTTCAAAAAGTTCGGTCCAAACTTTCCAGCCCCAGTTTCGTCGATGGCGCTCCTGCCGCAGTTGTGGAGGAACATCGGCAACGCGAGGCGGATTGGCTTGCGAAACAGGCCGACCTCGCTCGACTGGTTGCATCCCTGTCCTGATTCCTTACCTCCGATTCGACTCCTCAAATGTCCGCCCCGAATCCCAGCGAAATCGATCCGCCCGACTTCGAAACCCTCGGGGCATCCTTGCTTGAGTCCTATCGGATTGGCGGGATGAACCACATTGACGGCACCAACCTTCCTTCAAAACGCGCAGTCTCAGAACTGTGCGAAGATTTGCTTCAACTGCTTTTTCCGGGGTTTCACGACCTTGAACCAATTCACTCGGTCCACATCGCCCGCGTCACGCAGCACCGCATTCGCTCACTCGGCGAGCGGTTGCAGCAGGAAATCGGCAAAAGCCTTTCGACGTGCAGCAAAGGAGCCGACGCTGCGGCAATGGCGTCCCGTCACACCAGCGCATTCCTCGCCGGCCTTCCTCAAGTTCGTGCGACACTGCAAACCGACGTTCAGACGGCCTTCAACGGCGACCCTGCGGCGTCGGGCGCAGATGAGATTATCCTCGCGTACCCCTTCGTCGAAGCCATCGCGATTCAGCGCTGCGCCAACCTGCTGTACCGCCTCTCGGTACCACTTTTGCCGCGAATCATGACCGAATGGGCGCACAGTCGGACCGGCATCGATATTCATCCGGGCGCGCAGATTGGAAGCCACTTCTTCATCGACCACGGCACGGGCGTGGTCATTGGAGAAACGTCCGTCATCGGTTCGAACGTAAAACTCTATCAAGGCGTCTCCCTCATCGCGCGTTCACTCGCGGGTGGGCAGGCGTTGAAGGGGAAGAAGCGCCACCCCACCATCGAGGCCAACGTCACCATCTACGCGGGAACCACAATTATGGGCGGCGACACGGTCGTTGGGGCAGGCTCAACGATTGGCGCCGGCGTTTTCCTGACCCGGAGCGTCCCCCCGCGCTCGCTGGTGTTCTACCGAGAGCAGGAACTTCAAATCCTCGAAAAGAACCGCAAGGGAGACAACTGGGACGACTGGGCGATTTGAAGCGACTAGTGGGACGCGTGCGGGCAACGCCTTGATTGGGTGGAGACGCCGCAATACACTTCTCCCACGAAGACGTTTAGCGTCGAATACCCAGAGTCCACTCTTGATTCGCTACACATGTCGAAGCGTGAATTTGAGCGCGATGCACGGATGGCGATGGCGGTGAAGCTATTCGACGCAGGAAAACTCACCTCAGGACAGGCTGCGGACCTTGTTGGTATGCCTAGAGTTCACTTTCTCTATGACCTCGAACGGTGGGGCGTATCTGCCCTACAAACTCCGGAGGACGAACTCACCAGTGACTTGATGGTGGCTTCTACCGTCAATGAGCGTCTTCAGCGGTAGTCTAGTCACCCGCGTCCACACCTACACGCAGTGAATCCATCGCGATGTCGCGGCAAAAGGTGGAGTCCTCGCGCTGAGAAAAACCACCGATTTGCCACCCCCACCGGCGTGCGACATTCAGCCACACACGTGGCCCACTTTTTTCTCGGAGTATGGCTCCTCTCGGGGTCACGCCTGACGAGATACGCACATGATGTCCCTTCTAACTTTCTTTCGGCCACTCGCACGCTCCTTCGCTCTCCTCATCGCGTACGCAAGCCTCATGTTTGCCGGACTTGTCAGCGCCCGTGCCGAGGAGGTCGCGGCGTTCATGTCACATCCCGGAGCCAAGATTTACCGAGACCGATGCGCATCCTGCCACGGTGACCACGGGCAGGGCGTTAAGGACAAATACGACGATACCCTCACGGGGACACGTTCAGTGGCAGGCCTCGCGCGACTCATCGAGAAAACCATGCCGGAAGGTAAAGAAGGCACCTGCACAGGCGACGATGCTCGCAACGTAGCCGCCTACATCTTCGACGCCTTCTACTCCCCCGCCGCTCAGGCGAAAATCCGCCCCGTCCGCGAAGCGTTTTCTCGCCTTACCATCAACCAGTACCGGAACTCCGTCAGCGACCTCCTCGGCCGCTTTCGTCCCGGTTTCGATCGCGTTCAATCGAAAGAACAGGGACTCAAAATCACCTACAACGGCTTCACGATTCCCACTCCCGAGGAAATCGCCGCCCGTGATGCAGAGAAGGACGGGAAAAAACGCGACGAGCTTCAAAAGAAGATGAAGCGCCCTGAGAAGCTGGAACGCGTTGAACCGGGGGTGAACATTCACCTCGGAGCCGAAAGCCCAGACCCCGCAAAGATGCTGTCCAGCGAGTTCCAAATTCGCTGCGCAGGTTCGTTAATTGCGCCAGAGACAGGCACCTACGAGTTCCTCGTGAAAAGCGAAAACGGGGTTCGCTTTTACGTGAACAGCAAAGACCCCCTCATCGACGCGTGGGTCAGTACCGGCCCCGAGGTTCGAGAAGAACGCAAAACCGTGTTCCTGCTCGGAGGCCGTCCTTACCGCATCCTCACGGAACTCCTGAAGTTCAAAGACAAAAGTGCATCTCTCGAACTCTGGTGGAAACCGCCTCACGGTGTCCTCGAGCGAATTCCTGCACGCCATCTCGTGCCCCAAGAGGTCAGACCGAATTTCGTCGCATCGTCAGCTCTACCCGCCGACGACCGGAGCGACGGGTACGAACGAGGGACGAGCCTCTCAAAAGAGTGGGACCACGCAACCACCGCAATCGCTCTGGAGGTCGCCGACCACGTTGACTCCGATCTCGATGCACTCGCCGGAACCAAGGCAGGAGCGCCCGATCGCACCGAAAAGCTCACCGATTTTGCCCACCGTTTTCTTGAAGCAGCGTTTCGCCACCCCATCAACGAAGACGAACGAACGCGCATCGTCGGAGCGGCGTTCACAAAGTCCCCCACCCCCGCCGTCGCAGTCAAACGCGTGATTTTGTATGCACTGAAATCGCCTCGTTTTCTGTACCCCGGAGCTCCCGACCTCGAGGAAAATGACGGTTACGCAATGGCATCACGACTCGCGCTGACCCTCTGGGATTCCCTTCCCGATACCGCCCTCTGGAAAGCCGCGTCCGAGGGACGTCTCTCCAAACCGGAGGAACTCGACAAAGAGATTCAGCGCATGGTCAACGACCCGAGAACGCGCGCGAAAATGGATCAGTTTTTCGACGTGTGGCTCGACACCGAACGCGCAGAGACCACCACGAAGGATGCGAAAGCGTTTCCCGAGTTCGATGCGGGGATGAAGGCAGACTTGCGGACTTCCCTGCGTTTGTTCCTCGATGAAATCGTGTGGAGCGACCGTTCGGATTACCGCGAACTGCTGCTCGGAACGCACCTTTGGCTGAACCAGCGTCTCGCCAAATACTACGGGGCAACCACCGAGGGCGAGGGCTTCCAAAAAGTGACGCTCCCTGAGGGCCAACATGCAGGAGTTCTCACCCATCCATACCTGCTGTCAGCAATGGCCTACAGCCGCACCAGTTCACCCATCCACCGAGGCGTCTTCCTTTGTCGTAACATCCTCGGCGTAAACTTGAAAAATCCGTCCGTCGCAGCGTCGTTCGAAGACGCGAAGTTTGATCCGTCCCTCACCATGCGGGAAAAGGTCACGTCCCTCACGAAGAACGCGAACTGCGCAGGATGCCACGCCCTCATCAACCCACTCGGGTTCACCCTCGAAAACTTCGACACCGTCGGACGCTGGCGCACCACCGACAACAACAAGCCCATCGACACCGTTGTGAACTACGAATCCGAGGAAGGCGGGACCAGTCACTTCAAAGGCCCTCGCGACGTGGCCGAACACGCGGTTTCAAGCCCGTTCGCACATGACGCTTTCATCCGCCACCTGTTCCATCACCTCGTCAAACAACCGCCGATTGCGTTTGGTCCAGCAACAACTGAATCCTTGCGCAAGTCATTCCAAGAAAGCGGATTTAGCATCAGGCAGCTCATTGCCTCGATCGCAAAGGTGAGGGCCTCTGCATCGTCCGCCGAGGCGGTGAAGGTCGCCGAGACATCCCGTTGATTCGCCAGCTCACCAAACTATTCTCTCAACGCATCATTGCCACCCTCCCATGAACACCAACCGCCGTTCCTTCCTCCGCCAGCTCGGCATCTCCTCGGCAGCGCTCCCTTTCCTCGCAACGCTCCCAAGCCTGAATGGCGCCGATGCACCCGCGAAACGCCAACGGCTCATCATCATGTTCTCGCCCAACGGTACATTGCCGGAGGATTTCTGGCCTGACGCCCAGGGCAACGATTTCGCTTTCAAACCCATCTTGGAAGCACTTGCGCCTTTTCGAGATCAGACCCTGATGGTGAAGGGCGTTTACAACAAAATCCGCGGCGATGGAGACCAACACATGCGCGGAATGAGTTGCCTGCTTACGGCAAACGGACTGTTGCCGGGCAACATCATGGGCGGCGGCGGCCAGCCAGCAGGTTGGGCCAGCAGCATCTCGATTGATCAGGAAATCAAACAGTTCCTTCAAAAAAATCCCGCAACGAAAACACGCTTTGGCTCCTTGGAGTTCGGTGTAGCGGTACCAAACCGCGCAGACCCTTGGACTCGGATGTCCTACCTCGGACCTAACCAACCCGTTGCGCCACTGGATGATCCCTACCGAATGTTCTCCAAACTGTACGGCACGGTGAAGGACAAGGATCTGCTCGTGAGCGTGCTGGACGACGTGAAAGAGGATTTCCGAAAAGTGGGCTCTCGCTTAAGCAGCAGCGACAAACAGCTCTTGCAGCAGCACATGGAACTGGTCCGAGGTTTCGAAAAGGAACTGAAAGCTCCGCCTGATAATTCAATCACTCACCGAATGCCCCCACCCGACCCCGGTGTGGAATTGGTCAATGACAACACTCCAAAGATCAGTCGCATGCAGATTGACCTCTTGGTGAACGCGTTCGCCAACGACATGGCGCGTGTGGCGACCCTTCAGTACATGCGGAGCGTCGGAAACGCGCAGATGCGATGGATTGGTGTCGAGGAAGGACACCACACGCTCTCGCACGAACCCGACTCCAACAAGGACGCCTACGCAAAGCTGCTGAAGATTAACCAATGGTTCGCCGGCGAACTCGCTTACCTCCTGACCAAGCTTCGCGACACTCCCGAGCCAGGCGGGACAGGGTCCATGCTCGACAACACCCTCGTGCTTTGGACGAACGAACTCGGCAAAGGGAACTCCCACACCCTCGACAACGTTCCCCTCGTCCTCGTGGGAAGCGGGGCTGGGTTCCGAATGGGCCGCTCCGTTCAGTTTGACAAGGTGCCGCACAATCGACTCTGGCTCTCCCTCGCTCACGCGATGGGCCACACCGGACTCTCGACATTCGGCCAAGCCGATCTCTGCGCTGACGGATCCCTCGACCTCTCCTAGTTCAGCCATCACAGTCTACTCCGGAACCCCTCGCCAAATCCGGAGTCCCTCTGCCGGATGGACTTTCAAACCGTCTGACGCGTGTCAAATATCTACTCGGATCGCCGAGAGGTATCCCCCAACACCGAGGAACGTTAATTCCCCAGATGCCTCAAAGTGGTCGGGCTGGCGGGATTCGAACCCGCGGCCTCTTCGTCCCGAACGAAAAAAGAGCAATTCTGGCCGGAGACGACTTACCCCGACAGACTCCGACAGCGCCTCGTAAGTGCCTACGAATCGGCCACTAAAGCGAGTACATCGTTACGACAGGTTCCGCCAGCCTCTGCCCCAGCATTTTCCACGGTGGTTACCAAAGTGGTTACCATTTTAGGATGCGGACTCCACCTGAGTGGGCTCATCCAGCTTCACCGTGCGAAGCCGAAGAGCGTTTCCGATGACGGAAACAGAGCTGAGGCTCATGGCGGCACCAGCGATGATGGGGCTGAGCAGCCAACCGAAGACGGGATACAGCACGCCCGCCGCAATGGGAATGCCGAGGGCGTTGTAGAGGAAGGCGAAGAACAGGTTCTGCCGAATATTGCTCATCAGCGCGCGGCTTAGCTTGATCGCGCGGGAGATGCCCCTGAGGTCGCCTTTGACGAGCGTGACACCGGCGCTTTCCATCGCCACATCGGTGCCTGTGCCCATCGCGATGCCCACATCGGCGGCGGCGAGTGCGGGCGCGTCGTTGATGCCATCGCCGGCCATGGCGACGACTTTGCCTTGTTCGCGCAACGCTTTGACTCGCGCGTGTTTGTCGTGCGGCTGGACGCCGGCTTCGATGCGGTCGATGCCGAGTTGCTCGGCGACCGCGCGGGCGGTGCGTTCATTGTCGCCGGTGAGCATCAGGATTTCCAAGCCGGCGCGGTGGAGCGCGCGCACGGCTTCGGGCGTGGAGGTTTTGATGGGATCGGCGACCGATACGACGCCCGCGGCCTTTCCATCGACGGCCACGAAGATCGCGGTCTGCCCCAGGTTTTGGAGCGGTTCGGCGTGCGTGGCCAAGGCGTCCGCGCCTTCGACGGCGAGAGACTTCAGGAAATCGAGTTTGCCCGCGAGCACGGGCACGCCGTTCACGATCGCACTCACGCCGCGGCCGGTCGTGGAGGCGAAGTCCTTCGCCGCCGGCAAAGCGATACCGCGTTCCCTTGCGGCTGCGACGACGGCCGCGCCGAGCGGATGTTCGCTGGCCTGCTCGACGGCGGCGGCGCGGGCGAGCAATTCATTCTCGGAGATCCCGCCGACGGGCCGCAGTTCGACGAGGCGGGGTTTGCCCTCGGTCAGCGTGCCCGTTTTATCCACGACCACGGTCGTTACTTTTTCGAGCCGCTCGATGGCTTCGGCATTTTTCACGAGCACGCCGGCCTGCGCGCCGCGTCCGACGCCGACCATGATCGACATGGGCGTGGCGAGGCCGAGCGCGCACGGGCACGCGATGATGAGGACCGCGACGGCGTTGACGATGGCGTGCGCCAACCGCGGCTCTGGGCCAAAGAAGAACCACACGACGAAGGTGAGCGCGGCGATGCCGAGAACGGCGGGCACGAAGTAGCCGGCCACTTTGTCAGCGAGCGCCTGGATCGGCGCGCGGCTGCGTTGCGCCTCCGCGACCATGTGGACGATGCGCGCGAGCACCGTTTCGCTGCCGACGCGCTCGGCGCGGAAAAGGAAACTGCCGGTGCCGTTGATGGTGCCGCCAGTCACCGTGTCGCCTTCGCCCTTCTGCACGGGCAAAGGCTCACCGGTGAGCATGGATTCATCGACAGCCGAACGGCCTTCGAGGACGACGCCATCGACGGGCACTTTCTCGCCGGGCCGCACGCGGAGCGTGGCTCCAGCGGTGACGTGCTCCAGCGGCACTTCCCGCTCGTCGCCGTTTTCGACGAGACGGGCGGTCGCGGGCGCGAGATTGAGCAGGGCGCGAATTGCTGTGCCGGTGCGGCTGCGGGCGCGCAGTTCCAGCACCTGGCCGAGCAGCACGAGGACGACGATGACGGCTGCCGCCTCGAAGTAGATATCCACGCCGCCCATGCCGCGCATCGACTCCGGGAACAATTCCGGCGCGAGCATCGCGACCGCGCTGTAGGCAAAGGCCGCGCCGACGCCCAGCGCGATTAGCGTGAACATATTGAAATGCCCCGTGCGCAGCGACCGCGCTCCGCGCAGGAAGAACGGCCAGCCCGCCCAGAGCACGACGGGTGTGGAGAGAATGAACTGCGTCCAGCGCGATGCTTCGCCCATGACCCAATGCGGCGCATTCGGAAGCAGGTGCGCCATCGCGAGCAGGAAGACGGGCAGCGACAACACCGCGCCGATCCAAAAACGCCGCGTCATGTCGTGCAGTTCGCCGTCTTCCTCCTCGGGCTCAGCAGTGGCGTTCTTCGGTTCGAGCGCCATCCCGCAGATCGGGCAATCGCCCGGATGATCCTGCTCGATCTCCGGGTGCATCGGGCAGGTGT
Organism: Chthoniobacteraceae bacterium; assembly: GCA_044347165.1. Classification (GTDB taxonomy): domain Bacteria; phylum Verrucomicrobiota; class Verrucomicrobiia; order Chthoniobacterales; family Chthoniobacteraceae; genus JBEEPE01. Next base: position 60,808 of record JBIIXW010000268.1, on the reverse strand, counting down.
AGATCGTCTGGGGTTTCCACGCCGGATTGCGCTCCAAAGCCATGCCGCACTTGGGGCAATCGCCGGGCCGATCCGACTCCACGCCGGGACACATCGGGCAGAAGTATTTCGCCGCCGCAGACGGCTTCACGTCGCTGTGATGATGCTCGTGCCCATGCTCTCCGCCGCAGCAGGAATGAGCTTTGGGAGCTGGCGGCGCTAGTTCTGACGCACAGCACGAAGGCGTCGCAGCCTCCGCGGTCTCCCGAGTGTTGCAGCAAGACTTGGGAGCCGCCGTCGCGTCTGGCTCGGTCGGGTGAGAATGATGGTGATGGTTCATGGCTGTTGGTTCCTTTACCGAGACAAACGCAGCCGGTGGCGAAACCTTACACCTCGCCTCCTATTGAGCCGGGCGGTGTTCGTCGCTAGGGTGTGCTCATGGCCGATACCGCCGCCATCCTGCTGAAAAATCTCGAAGCCTTCACCGCTTTCGCACGCGGGCTGTTGGGTGACGTCGAACTGGCGCGGGATGCTGTACAGGAGAGCCTGCTCAAAGCCGTCACCGCCGAGCATCAGCCGGAGGAAACCGATGCCGTGCGCTGGTTCTATCGCATCCTGCGCCGGACGATCATCGACCTGCACCGGCGGCGCGGTGCCCGCGAACGCGCTCTCGCCAGCTACGAAACGAACCTCGAAGCCAGCGCCGGTGCCGAGGAAACGCGGCTGCTCTGCGCCTGCTTCGAGCGCCTGCTCCCCGAACTGCCGGAGCAATACCGCGACCTGATCCGTCGCGTGGACCTGGGTGGCGGTAGCCCAACCGTGCTTGCATCCGAGCGCGGCGTGAGCGCCAACACCCTGACCGTGCAACTGCATCGCGCCCGCCGCCGACTGCGCGAACTGCTCGAAGCGACCTGCCGCGTGTGCGCGACGCATGGCTGCCTTGATTGCCACTGCGGCGCTCCGCCTTCCCCGTAGCGGCTGTCGTCCGGTGCTTAGTTCCCTTCTTCGGAAATGCTCAGGAGCTTCTTCCGATCTGCCGTTTGCGATTCGACGATCTTGCTCGCGGCGGATTTGACTTCCGCGTGCTCCGCTTTGTCCTGCGCGAGTTTCGCCATGTCGATCGCGCCCTTGTGGTGATGCGCCATCTTTTTCCCAAAGAGCTTGTCGAACTCCTTGCCGGACGCGGAGCGTAACTCGGCCATGTCCTTTTCCATCATCTGCGTGCTCTGCTCCGGCACCTTGAGATCTTCGGGCGACTTGTTGTGCCATTGCTTGAGCCACGCAGTCATCTCCTCGATCTCGCGCTGTTCCTTCGGCGTGGTCTTTTTCTCCAGCGCCTTGATTTCGTCGCTGGTTGTCTTTTCGCGCGCGAGCGCCCACATCGGCCCGCCGGACTTGTGGTGATGGATCATCATCCCGAGGTAAGCCGCCTCGAAGTCCGCGCCGGACTTGTCGGCGATCATCGCAGCCATTGGTGATTTCTTGTGGTCTGCGTGTTGGTCCTTTTCGGCAGCGATGGCGAAGCCCGTGAGCGCGGCGAGCGCGAGGATATAAAGGTGCGGAGTTTTCATGGAGCGAGAAGGTCTGATCGGAATCGCAGACGCGAAGTGAATAGGCTGCATGGGAATACGGCGGTTGTTCCCTCATTGGACTGTAGGGTTCAAGATGACCTTGCGAACTTCCAGCACGAGCAGAGGCAGGGTAGAGACGGCGAGGAGCATCAGGCAATCCCTCACGGAGATCTGTGCCGTCTTGAGGAAGCTGGCGAGCCAGGCGTTGTGATGGCTCCAGATTTGGATGCTGAATGAGACCGTCACGACGAGGAGAAGGTTGAGATTTGAAAAGAGATTCATTCGCCACAGCGGGCGCGTCTCGCTGCGCGCGCCGAACGAGCGGAGCAGCTCGGCGAAGACGAGTGCGGCGAAGGCGTGGGTGCGCGCCATCTCGGGCGTCTCGCTGCTGAGGCCGTAGAGATAGACGGCGAATGATACGCCGGCAGTGAGTACGCCGGTGAGGAACATGGTGCGCAGGAAGCCGCCGTCGGTAATGCGCTCGTTGCGCGTGCGCGGCGGCTGCTTCATCACGTCGGCGTCAATCGGATCAGTGGCGAGGCAGAGCGCGGGCAGGCCGTCGGTGACGAGGTTGATCCACAGCAGATGGATCGCGAGGAGCGGCACGGGCAGGCCGGCGACGATAGCGGCAGTCATGAGCAACAACTCGCCGCAGTTTCCCGCGAGCAGGTATTGCAGCGTCTTGCGGATGTTGTCGTAGATGCCGCGGCCTTCCTCCACGGCGGCGACGATGCTGGCGAAGTTGTCATCGGTAATGACCATGTCGGACGCCTGCTTCGTGACCTCCGTGCCGCTGCGGCCCATTGCGATGCCAATGTCCGCGCCCTTAATTGCGGGCGCGTCGTTCACTCCGTCGCCGGTCATCGCGACGACGGCGCCGGTCGCTTTCCACGCGCGAATGATGCGCAGCTTGTGCGCAGCGGTGACGCGGGCATAGACCGCGACTTGCGTGGTGCGGGCAGCCAGTGCGGTATCGTCGAGTTGGTCGAGTTCCAGGCCGGAAAGCGCCACGCTCTTGTCCTCGGCGATGCCCAGTTCCCGGCCGATGGCGAGCGCGGTGTGCGGATGATCGCCGGTGATCATCACGACGCGGATACCCGCAGCGTGGCACTTGGCGACGGCGACCTTGGCCTCCGCGCGCGGCGGGTCATACATGCCGGTGAGGCCGACGAAGACGAGATCGCGCTCGACGTTTTCGGCGGTGAGCTGCGCGGGCGCGCTGTGGTCGAGATCGCGAAAGGTCGAACCGAGCACGCGGAGCGCGCGGCCCGCCATGCTGGTGTTTTGCGCGGTGATCCGCTTGCGGTCGTCGTCGGTCAGCGGGTGGACGCCTTCTTCGGCCAGAATGTGCGTGCAGAGGCGGAGCAGTTCGTCGGGTGCGCCGTTGATGAACGCGCGAAGGCGTCCGTCGGGACGAACGCGGATGACCGTGCGCCGCTTGCGGTCGGAGTCGAAGGGAATCTCGTGATGCTTCGGATGCTCGGCATCGATGCGCTGTTTGTCTCCGCCCACTTTCTGCCCCGCTGCGAGGAGCGCGCCCTCGGTCGGATCACCGACGACTCTCCAGTTGCCCTCTTCGAGGACGATGTGCGCGTTGTTGCAGCCGACGAGGATGTTAGCGAGTTCCAGTAATGGCTCGACGTGCGATGCATCGGTGGCCTTGCCGTCCAACCGAACCTCGCCGTTCGGGCCGTAGCCCTCGCCGGTCACTTCAAACGTCCACCCGGCGACGTAAAGCTCGCGCACGGTCATTTCGCCGACAGTCAGCGTGCCGGTCTTGTCGGTGCAGATGACGCTCGTGGAGCCGAGCGTTTCGACCGACGGCAGCCGCCGCACGAGCGCGCGCCGGCGCGACATGCGCAGCACGCCCAGCGCGAGCGAGACGGTGACGACCGCTGGCAGTCCCTCGGGCACGGCGGCGACGGCGAGGCTCACCGAGGTCATGAACAGCTCGAAGAACTTCATCCCGCGCGCGAGTCCGAGCACGAAGAGCAGCGCGACGATGCCGAGCGAAGCCCACACGAGAATGCGTCCGAACGATTCGAGCTTCTGCTGAAGCGGTGTGCCTTCGTCCGCACCTGCGGCCTGGATCAGTCCGGCAATGTGGCCGATCTCCGTGTTCATCGCAGTGCCGACGATGACGGCGCGGCCCTGCCCGGCGGCGACACTCGTGCCCATGAAGATCATGTTCTCGCGGTCGCCAAGCGGCACCTCGGCGCGGTCGAGCGTGGTCGCGCGTTTGTTCACGGCTTCGGATTCGCCAGTGAGCGCCGACTCGACGCAACGCAGCGACGAGGCTTCGAGCACGCGCGCGTCAGCCGCCACGAGGTCGCCGGCTTCGAGTTCGAGGATGTCGCCGGGCACGACTTCCGCCGCGGGCACAACGGCGATTTTGCCATCGCGGACCACCTTCGCGCGCGGCGCGGTCATCTTGCGCAGCGCCGCGATGGATTTCTCCGCGCTGTATTCCTGGTAAAAGCCGATCACCGCATTGAGCACGACGATGGCGAGGATGGCGATGGCATCGACGCCTTCCCCGAGCAAGCCGCTGATGACGCCGGCCACGATGAGAATCCAGACGATGAGGTTCTTGAACTGCCCGAGGAAAATCGTCCACGGGCTGATCGCCTTCCCCTCGGCGAGTTCGTTGCGGCCATGCTCCGCGAGTCGTTGCGCGGCATCGGCGGTAGAAAGGCCGGCGCTTGTCACGCCCAGCGCGGCAATGGTTTCCTCCACGGAGCGCTGATGCCACATATCGGGACGAGTGGTTGGTGCAGTCATGGTCAGTGCAAAGGGAGGCCGAGTTTCGAGAGCAGCGCGAACAGGCCGAGTGCGTCGTCCTTAAGGTGCGCCGCCAGATACACCTCGCCGTGCTCCGAAATGTGGCGGCTGATGAACTGCGCCGCGTGGCGCAGCGTGATGACTTGAAACGAGCGCGACCGCTCGCCGTGCGCGCCGCTGAAAACGACAACGCGAATCCGGCAGTGCATCCCGCGATGCAAGGTCATGTCGGCGCTCGGGCCGCGCAGCACTTCCAGCGCGGAACCGGCGGGATCGGGTGCGCAGCAGCCGAAGCGGCGGATGACGGTTTCAAGCACGTCCGGCGTCAGCGCAGCGGGATTCAACCGACTGCGGCCTTCTTTCACTTCGCCGATGATCATGTCCATCCGGTCGCCGGACACCGCGAGTTCCGGGTCGGTGGCAAGCTCGCGCCCGCCGCCATGCGTGTCCGGCACCCAGCGCGCCGCCCCGGGAAAACGGATCGCGAGCACGTCGAGATCGGTGAGCGTGATAGTCGCGGCTCGGCGGTGCGAGACGATGGGATACTCCGTCTCGACGAAGTAGCCATTGAGCCGCAGATACGCCTGCACGAGAGCCACCGCGCAATCCATCAGCGCGCTCCTTTCTCCTGCCGTGGTGTTTTCGCGACCGTGGCCGCGCAGCGCACTTCGCACGCGAGCTGCGTGACGATGCTCTCCAATGCGCCGAGGCCGATGGTGATCTTCTTGAAGAACGAGCGGTTGTTCGGGACGAGCACGAAGCGCGGATGCCGCGCCCACAACTTGCGGAGCCGCCCGTCGAGTTCGACCGCTTGTTGCAGCGATTCGTTGCGCATCGGATTGCCGCCTTCGATGGACGCGCCGCCGAGCGCCGCGGTCTCGAAAAAGATCACTGCATCGTAGCGGCGCAGCTCCGCGCCGAATGTCGTGCCGACGGCGGTGAAGTAGTCGTCGGGTTTGCCGGGCCAGTAAGCCGCGCCGTCCACGGTGCCGCGGTCGCAGAGCAGCGTGCGGCCCGGATACAGCGCCGCCTGCACGTTTTCGAGATTGCGCTGCACATGGAAGATTGCGGTCTGCGCGATGCGGGAGGCGTGTGGGTCGAGGGAGCGCGGGAAACCGCCTTGGAAGAGGATGGTCGCTGCCTCGGGAACGATCACCACGCGGTCGCCGATCTCGCGGCGGAAAAAATCTGCCGCGGTTGTTTTTCCACCGCCGGGACCGCCGGTGACGACGATGCGGCAGCAATCCGGGCACTGGCGTTTCGCTTTCATGCGACAGCGCGGGCTGCGCGTTGCGCGCGTTTCCATTTCCACTCCTCGACGGCGCAGAAGAGGCACGGCGCGATGTAGATGGTAACGAGGACGCTGACGATCATGCCGCCGACGCTCGGAATCGCCATCGGCTGCATAATGTCGCTGCCGCGGCCCGTGGCCCAGAAGATCGGCAGCAGGCCGAAGATGGTCGTCGAGATGGTCATCAGGCCGGGGCGCACGCGCTTGAGGCCCGCTTGCACGACCGTTTCGCGGATTTCGCGGACGGAATTGAACGTGCGGTTGTCGAAGAGACCTTCGAGGTAAGTGGACATCACCACGCCGTCGTCATCGACCACGCCGAAGAGCACGAGGAAACCGACCCACACGGCGATGGAAAGATTCGCGCCCCACAGCGCGAGCATGATGAATCCGCCCGACGCGGCGACGAGGATGCTGAAGTAGATGACCGGCGCGATCCACCAGCGCTCGAAGCCGAGGTAGAGCATCACGAACATGATCGCGAGGCAGACCGGGATGAGGATTTGCATCCGCTTCGTCGCGCGGACTTGGTTTTCAAACTGCCCGCTCCACTCCCAATAATAGCCGGCGGGAACTTTCAGCCGTCCATCCTTCAGCGCCGCTTGCAGCAGTCGCTCGGCGTCTTCGACCACGCTCACTTCATCGCGGTCGCGAGTGTTCATGGTCACGTAGCCGACGAGCAGGCCGCGCTCACCTTTGATCTCCTGCGGGCCGAGCACGCTCTTGATGGTGAGCACTTGCGCGAGCGGCACCTGCGCGCCGCTGCTCGTGGGCAGGAGGATTTTCTCCAGCTCGGGAATGTCCTCGCGAAACTCGCGCAGGTAGCGCACGCGGATCGGGTAACGCTCGCGGCCTTCGACCGACTCCATGATGTTCATGCCGCCGATGGCGATCTCGATCACGTCCTGCACGTCGCGGATGTTGACGCCGTAACGCGCGATGCGGTCGCGATCGATCTCGAACTCAAGATACGGCTTCCCGACGATGCGGTCGGCGACGATGTCGGTCGCGCCGGGCACTTCCTTGAGCAGCGCCTCGATTTGCAGGCCGATGCGCTCGATCTCTTTCAAGTTGCTGCCGTAAATCTTCACGCCCATCATCGCGCGGAAGCCGGTCTGGAGCATGACGAGCCGGGTCTGGATCGGCTGGAGGAAAGTTGGCAGCACGCCGGGGATCGCGGTCTTCTCTTGCAGCTCCGTGAGGATTTCGCCCTTGGTGATCTGGCGATGTTCCGGCGCGAAAAAGGCGAGCGGTTTCCTAATCCACGCCGGCCAGTCTGAAAACCAGCGCTTCACCGGGAGGTGCCGCCAGTCGCTCTCCGGCTTGAGGATGATGATGCTCTCCATCATGCCGATGGGCGCGGGATCGAGCGCGCTCTCGGCGCGGCCGAGTTTGCCGACGACGCTCTCGACCTCCGGCACGCTCGCGATGGCCATGTCCTGTTTTGCGTTCACCTCGACCGCCGGACCAAGGCCGGCCTGCGGCAGAAGAGACGGCATGTAGAGGAAGGAGCCTTCGTCGAGCGGCGGGATGAATTCGCGTCCGATACCGGGCAGGATGCGCTTCTCGGAAAGCACCGTCGCGTTGTCGCTCGCCGCCTTGTGCGCCACGAGGCGACGATGCGTTGAGCCGTCGGCGCGGCGCACGGTCTGCCACCGGAGCTGATCGAGTTCGACGCGCGGATGGTCGACGGGTGCGCCGACATTCAAGAGCCACTCGACGGGCTTGAGTGTCGTGCCGATGCCGAGCCAGATGGTGACGCCGAGGAAGAGGACCGTCACCGGTGCAATGAGGAACGTCTTCTTGTGATCCAGAATCCAGTGCAGCAGCGGCGCATAGACGCGGGCGATGCCACGCGAGACGGGGTTTTCCTCCAGTGGCAGAAAGCGCTCGCGGGTCATCCGCACAAACGCGAGCGCAACAATGACGCCGACCACGATGCTCATCGGCCAGCCGCTGTAGTGCGTGCCGGTCAGCGCCCACATGAAGACCGCGTGCGCGGCGAGAATGCTGACGAATCCAAGCGCTCCCGCGATGGTCCACACGGTGCGGTGCGACCATTTCACCGGACGAAAAAGGTAGTAGCAGACGAGCGGCACGACCGTGAGCGCGAGGATGACGCTCGCGCCGATGGCGAAGGTCTTGGTGAAGGCCAGCGGGCGGAAGAGTTTCCCTTCCTGGTCGGTGAGGAAGAAGACCGGGATGAACGAGACGAGCGTGTTCGAGACCGCGGTGACGATGGCGCCGCCGACCTCGCGAGCGCCGTCGAACACGCGCTGGAAATGCGACTTCTTCGGATCGGCTATCGCGATGTGGCGATAGATGTTTTCCGTCATGATGATCCCCATGTCGCCCACGTCGCCGATGGCGATGGCGAGACCCGCCAGCGACATGATGTTCGAGTCCACGCCGAACGCGAACATCAGGATGAAGCAGAGGCAGACCGAGAGCGGCAGCGTGACGAGCACCGAGACCGTGCTGCGCAGGTGCAGCAGGAAAATGAGGATGACCGCGCTCGCCATGAGCGCTTCCTCGCTGAGCGCTTCCATCAATGTGTCGATGGTTTCGTGAACGATGTCCGTGCGGTCGTAGAAGGGGACGATGTGGACCTTCGAGATGCGGCCATCGGCGAGCGTCTTTTGCGGCAGGCCAGCTTCGAGTTGCTTAATCTTGGCCTTCACCCGCTCGACGACGTGCAGCGGGTTTTCGCCGTAACGCATCAGCGCCACACCGCCCACGGCCTCAACACCCGCCTTGTCGAGCGCGCCGCGGCGGAAGTCGGGGCCGATGGTGACGGTGGCGACGTTCTTCACCTGGATCGGTGTGCCCTTCTCCTCGCGAATGACGACCTTCTCCAAGTCCTCGACCGTCTTGATGAAGCCGACACCGCGGATGAAGAACTCGACGCCGTTTTTCTCCAGCACCTTCGCGCCAATGTCGATGTTCGACTTCCGCACGGCCTCATACACATCGAAGAGCGTGACGCGGTGGGCGCGCAGTTTGTCGGGGTGAACGTCGATCTGATACTGCTTCACGAAGCCGCCGATGCTCGCGACTTCGCTCACTCCTTCGACCGCGTTGATTTGGTAGCGCAGATACCAGTCCTGGATGCTGCGCAGTTCCGAGAGGTCGAAGCCTTCGCCTTCCACCGTATACCAAAACACCTGGCCGAGCGCCGTAGCGTCGGGACCGATGACGGGCGTGACACCGCCGGGCAGGCGCTGCTGCGCGACGTTCATGCGCTCGATCACGCGCGAGCGCGCCCAGTAGTAATCCACGTCGTCTTTGAAAATCACGAAGACCATCGCGAAGCCGAAGCCCGACATGCTGCGGATCGTCTTCACACCGGGCGTGCCGGTGAGGCTCGTGGTCAGCGGATATGTAACCTGGTTGTCCACGTCCTGCGGCGAGCGGCCGGGCCAGTCGGCATAGACGATGACCTGCTTCTCGCCGATGTCGGGGATCGCATCGACCGGCGTGCGCGTGAGCGCGTAGTAGCCGCCGAACACGATCGCCGCGACGCCGATGATGACGAGGAAGGTGTTTTTGAGACACCAGCGAATCAGCCCGTCGATCATGGCTAGTGTTTGTGTTCGGCGGGCTTGGGCGTGGCGTGGCCTTCGTGCCCGGCCGGTTTCGTTGGAGGCGCCGCTTTGTCAGCCGGAGCGCCGTGCTGATGCCCCGCCGCTGGCGCCTGCCCGTGTTCGTAGAAAAGGCTCGGCAGGCCGCGAATCTGGAACTGCGAATCGAGCAGGAAATTTCCGCGCACCGCCACGCGGTCACCTTCCTCCAAGCCATCGACGACCGGATAGAAGTCGCCGGCGCGCGGTCCGAGCTTGAGCGTTGCAGCGGCGTATTCGCCCGGCCCGCGCTCGACGTAAGCGATCTTGCGCACCCCGCTGTCGAGCACCGCCGTCGCTGGCACAGCGAGCACCAGTTCCTCCTCGGGAGTCGCGGGTTTTGCGACGGCGGGAATTTGCGTCAGCGCCATTTTGCAAACCGGGCATTCGCCGCCTTCCGGCTGGAGCACCTGCGGGTGCATCGCGCACGTCCATTGCCCCTCGACGCCGGTCGGGGCAAGTTGGCCGTTCGCGAGCAGCGCGGCGCGAATCGTCGTGCTGACGAACATGCCCGGCTTCAGCTTCTTGTCCTTATTCGCGATGTTCACGAGCACCTTCACCGTGCGCGATTCGTCGGTGAGCACCGGATTGATGAACCACACGCGGCCCATGAACGTCTCGCCGGGTGCGGCCTCCGTGGCGATCTCGACCGGCTGGCCGTAGCGCACCCAAGGCAGCTCGTATTCGTAGATGTCGAGATACACCCAAACGGAATCGAGGTTCGCGAGCCGGTAGAGCACGTCGCCCGGCTTCACCGCGCTTTTCTGCACGACCATCTTTTCCGTTACCGTGCCGCTGATCGGCGAGACGAGCGTGAGGCGGTCGTTCACCTTGCGCGTCCGCAGCAACTCCTCGACCTGCGCATCGGTCATCTCCCAACGGCGCAGCTTGAGCTTCGCCGCGGCAGCGAGTGACGAGCCTTCGGTCGCGAGCAGGAGTTCCTGCTGCCCGGTGACCAAATCAGGACTGTAGATTTCGACCAGGTGATCGCTGGCCTTGACCTCCACGCCGGTGAAGTCGATGAATAACTTCTCGATGTAGCCGTCAACGCGCGCCGTGATGGTCGCGAGGCCGCGCTCGTTATATTGCACCTTGCCGACTGCGCGAATTTCGCGGCTGAGCTTCCGGCGTTCGACCGGTGTTGTTTCGACCGACGCCATCGCGCGCGCGTGATCGGAGAGTGTCAGCATCGGCTCGCCCGTCGCATCACCGGCCTTCTTCACAGGCGCATTCGCGGGGACGAGTGGCATCGAGCAGATCGGGCACTTGCCCGGCTTCGGCAGCCGCACCTGCGGGTGCATCGAGCATGTCCAGACTTGGCTCCCGGCAGTGATGGCAGTCGCGTCGCCGGCAGAGTTGGAAGCGAGCTTTCCAGCGAGCGCGATCAGCGCCACGAGGATTGCCAGGGAGATTCCGATTCGGAGGAAGATCTTTGAGCGGGGCGTGGTCGTGGTCATTCGTGTGATGTGTCGAAATTCAAATGTCGCTTTCTGCGCTGCATGCCGGCATCTCAGCGGCATAGATCTCTTCCGCGAGCACCGTGAGTTGACCTTCGCGGAGGCTCGCCGCGGCGTTTTTGAGCATGAAGCGAAGGAACTCCGTGCCGACACGGAGCGTGATCTCCGTGGTGCGGGTCAGGTTGAGGTAACTCTCTTCTCGCGGATTGATGGCGATGGCTCCGTCCGTCGTCCGCATTTCCACGCCGCCGGCCGGACCGGAAAAGACGGAGCCTCGCGGAGTGCTTAACTCGACCATGACGGTTTTGAGTTTCCGGAACATCGGCGGGTGCGGTGGAGCCGCGCGGCGTATTTGGCTTACAGACAGCCCCGGCCGCAGTTTGCAGGCCGCGTCGCGGGCGTCGAATCCCGCAACACGATCTTCGTCGCAAAGCGTTCACCGAACAGCGGCGTGCGATACCAGACTTGCGCAGCTCTGCCGGAGCGGAGCTGATCCGCGTTGGTGAAATGCTGGCCGGCAACGAAGCGCGTGCGCGCATTCCAGACGAGTCGCAGCGGCTCGCTCCGATGAGGGCGCCGCAGTTGCAGAACGCGCGCGGTGGGATCGACGCTTTCAATGAGCCCCTGCTCATTACGCGACTGCGGTGGTCGCGCCTTCGCATCGGAAATGCCGCAGAACGTCCCGAGGACGACCGCGAGAATAATGGGCGTCAGTTTGCTAGGCATAGCCTTGGTGGAGGAGCCGCCCGATTAGTCGCCGGGCGGCTCCATCCCGTGATGACTTCAGCGTGGCATCAGCCTTTGTGGGTTGCGCAGGTGAAGGCGGAGTCCGGCCCGCACTTCGAGCAGACGTGCTTGTAGGTCGAAATCGCCGGAACCTTGCCACCGGGGGGCTGATGGACGGTGATTTTGCCACCGCAGCCGGAGCAGTCGTGGGTCGAGTCGGCCTTGAACCAGCCGAGGATGCCCTTCTTGTCCTCGCCGCCCTTCTCATTGACCGTTTTGCAGTCTTTGCAGGCCAGCGCGACTTTCTGCTTGGGCAGACAGCACGCTTCAGCTTGTTCCTTCGTTTTCACGTGGGTCGGGAAACCCGCGGGCCAGCCTCCGCCGGGACCGGGGCCGGCGATTGCGGAGGTGGTGAACATCGCCGCTCCGATAGCGAGGGCGAGATGGAGTGTGGTTAGCTTCATTTGATGTTTTCGATTTGAGGTATGTTTCGTGTGAACGGCACCGTGCCTTTCACGCTGAGAACCTCGCGAAAACGCAGGAATGCAGCTACGCATCCGCCCGGAAAGGCTGTGCATTTCTTCGGCAAGCCTGGCGCGGCGAAGCTGCTCGCTTCCGCGATCAGAGCAGTGTCCGCAGGAGAATGAACACGCCGACCGCCAGCAACGCGAAGGCGAAGACCTTTTGCATGAGTGGGCCGGGAAGCTTTTGCCCAAGCGCCTTTCCGGCGAACAATCCCACGGCGCCGCCAGCGACGAACCATGCCGCCACGATCATCGGCACTGTTTGCCCAGCAAGCAGGTGAGAGGAAATTGCCGCAACGCTGATCGCGTAGATGACCGGCAGCGAAGTGGCGATGGCGCGGTGAATCGCCACCCCGCCAAGCAGCACGAGCGACGGCACAATCAAAACGCCGCCCGAGCCGAGCAGCCCGGCGAGCAATCCGGTGCTCAATCCCGCGGCAATCAGCAGCCACGAACGAGCGCGCGAGTCATTCGCCGTCGGCTTTGGTTCGCCGGTGGCGAGCATCTGAATGGCAAGCACGCCGACAAAGATCCCGAAGACGATCATCAGCGTGCGCCCGGTGAGATAGGTACCGATCCACGCGCCCAGCGGCGCTCCGAGCAAACCGGGAACCGCCATTCGCAGACCGTCGCCGACCGCGACCTCACGCGCCTTGAGCCGCTGCACGCTGGAGACCAGCGCGAGCACATTGACCGCGACCATGGCCACACACACCGCCTGGTGCGGCGGCAGGCCGAGGGCATAGACGAGCAACGGCACCGCAAAGATCGAGCCGACGCCGGTCAGGCCGAAAGCGATCCCGAACAATGCTCCGCAGACTGCGGCGATGACAGTGGGCATCGGAAACAACGGTGCGAGCTACCCGGCGAATGACTGCCGGTATTCGGTCGGGGCCTTGCCGGTCACTTGTTTGAAGGCGCGGTTGAATTGCGAGAGCGATTGGAAGCCGACCTCAAACGCGATCTCGCTGATTCGCAGGTTCGGGTTTTGCAGAAGGTTGCGCGCCTTCTCGATGCGCGTGCGTCCGACGTAGGCCACGAAATTGATGCCCGTGGCCTCCTTGAACTTCTCGCTGAAGTAGCTCGCGCTCATGTTCACCGCTCGCGCCACCGCCGCGAGCGACAGCTCATCGTGGGCGTTTTCGGCGATGATCGACCGCGCACGCGCGATGGCGGGCGGTTCTTCTGGCTGGCTTTGCAGCGCGAGCGCCTGGCTGCACTCGGCGAGGTGTTCCGCGAAGATCGTCAGCAGCCTAATGAGCGCCTCGTATTGCTCCCGCGAAAGCACCCGCGTGTTGAAATAGGTTTCCTCAAGCCGCTTCAAATCGACCTCCGCGCCGAACGAAAGCAGCGTCCGCGCGACCTTGTTGAACTCGGTGCGATCCGGGCGGTGCAGCAAAATTTGCCCGGTCTGGAGGAAGGCGATCAGATCGCCGCCCACGCGCACCGGAACCGCAGTTTCGCAGAGGCCGGCAAAGCATTTGAGCGTTTTCGGCGCGAGCTGCGCTTCGGCTTCCAGCCGCTGCTGGAGCGCATAGCAGGCAGCGCAGGATTGATTGGTCTTCGCCATCAGAGCGCAGAACGGATTCTCCTGCTTGCCCCTATAACCGACGACTCGCATCTGCTCCGGCGCGTGCAGAGTCAGCGGCAGGCCAGTTCCACGGGTGAAGGCGCGCGCGTAGTCCTGATACATCTTCGATGCGGTCAGGCTGCCGATGGGCGACGGATCGCGTGCAGGCGGCGTCATAGGATTCTACACACCGCCCGCGGCGGAATCCCTCGCTGGGGTTGGGTTGTTTTCATGGCAAGATGACTCCGCACCGCAGATGCGCGCGGCCCATGTAGGGGTTGGCTACTTCCGGCGCGACTTGGACCCACGGGCCGTAGTGCGCCATGGGACACCCCTTGCAAGGTTCCGGGCAGTTTTGAATCGGGCAGCGCACGAGGAAGTATCCCTCGTGTCCGCGTGCGAGACGAATCGCGTCTTCGCTCAACTCCACGAACGCGAGCCGCGCAGCTTTCAAGTCGGCAGCGGCGGCGATCTCCTGCGCTGGCTGCGCGGTTGGCCGTCGGTCGGCAAAGCGAAGCGCGAGATCCGCTGCGGCTTGTTTCGCGGGTTCCAGCGCATCGTCGGCCAGCGCGGCGCGGACCTTTTCGTAACCGGCAAGGACTCCTTTGCCTTCCTCGGTGAGCAAGCGTGTGCGGCCCATTCCGAAGACCAGCGCGCAAGCGAGCACGAGCGCGACGACGAAGCCGATGCTCAAAATTCGGATCAGCCTTCGCCTTTCCGCCGCCTCGGCTTCTGGGTCGGGCCGCAGCGATTTTGGATGTGCTTTGCGGGTCATGCCTCCAGCGTGGCGTCAGTGGCAGCAAGCGCCGGTGGCGGAGTGATGCGGCGTCGTTTTCGTTGCGCAGGCCGAGAGGCCGGCGGCGACGAGGACGGCGAGAACGAGAGTGGTGATGATGCGTGTGGTCATGGTGTGTGTTGGTTGATTCAAATGCCGGCTCAGTGGTGCTTATGCCCGCTGCCGCCTTGTGCGCTGGGGAGTGGTGATTTTTTCGGGACCAGCTTCATCTTGCACTTCGGGCAGTCGCCGGGCTTGGCGCTCACGACTTCCGCGTGCATCGGGCAGGTGTATTTCACGGGGCCGGAAACGGCGGGCTCCTTCATCGTGACGCCGTCCCGGCGCATCTCGTCGGCGCTGGCCAGCCAGGCGACAGTGCCAGGCGGGTGCTGATACCACCCAGGATCGTCGTAGCTCACGAGATTCTCGCGGACCTTCAGGATCGTGAAGAGTCCTCCCATCGTGATGTAGTCGAACGGCCCTTCGCCGCCGACCATCGGGATGGAATTGCGCGGCGCCTTCATGTGTCCCATCTGCACATGCTTGCCCATCTCGCCCATGCCGTCGTTGCCCATCGGCATGTAGCCAGGAAGCAGCGTCTTGGTGATCTCGTCGCCTTTCCCCGGCGGCACGCCGATCATAAGCGGAAATTTGTCGCCCATCTGGTTCATGACGTGATGGGTCATGTGACAGTGCATCGCCCAATCGCCGGGTTCATCGGCGATGAACTCGACATCGCGCGACTGCCCGACGGCAACGAGCACAGTGGTCTCCGGCTGTTGCGCCGATTCCGGCACCGCCCCGCCGTCCGTCGCGACGATCCGAAACTGATAGCCGTGCAGATGGATCGGATGATGATCCATGACCGCGACGCTCGCGATGCGAATGCGGACGCGCTCGCCGAGCTTGGCGACCATCGGCTCAGTGCCGGGGAAGACCCTTGCGTTAAACGTGAACAGATTGAAATCCGTCATCTGATTCGGATTCGGCCGCGCCGTGCCGACCTTCACTTCCCACTCGCTGAGCATGAACGCGAAGTCGCGATCGGGACGCACCTTCGGGTTGCGCGGGTGAATGATGAACAGCCCCATCATGCCCATCGCCATCTGCGTCATCTCGTCGTGATGCGCGTGATACATGTGCGTGCCGTGCTGCCGCAGCGTGAATTGATACACGTAAGTCTCGCCCGGCTGGATGACCTTTTGATTCAGCCCCGCGACACCATCCATGCCGTTGGGCAGCAGGATGCCATGCCAATGCACGCTCGTGCCCGCGGGTGAGTTGTTGGTCACGTAGATGCGCACGCGATCCCCTTCCACGGCCTCGATGGTCGGCCCGTGGACGCGCCCGTTATAGCCCCAGCAGCTCGCGCGGATGCCGGGTGCGAACTCGTGTTCCACTTCCTCCGCGACGAGGTGAAATACCTTCACACCGTCCACGATTTTCCACGGCAGAGCCGCGCCGTTCGGTGTGATGACGGGCGTGTAGTCTTTGCCCGGCTCGCCCGGTGGATGCACGGGTCTTGGGTCGATGCGCTCGAGCAGCGTTTGATTGGCGCGGACAGAGTTGGTGGTTGCGCGATCCTGCGCTTGCAGTCGCTGGAGCAAGGTCGCGCTGCCCGCGAGAGCGGCAGTGCCAGTGAGAAATTTGCGTCGGTCGATCATGGCTTTGTGAGTTGAGGGTTAGTCAGCATCCGCGGCCGTCGCGCCGCTGTTCCCGCCGGAGGTGCCGCGCTCTTCGCTTCCGCCTCCGCCGCGCTGGGACATTCCTCCGCCCGCTCCGCCGGTGCCGATGAGCGCGCGCTCGAGTTGCACACGGGCCAGCCAGTAGTCCCGCCACGCTTCGATATAGCGACGCTCGGTTTCCAGCTCGCGCTCCTTCGCCGCCAGCAAGTCGATCGGGCCGACCTGCATCGCATTATAGAAGAGCTGCGTCTGGTTGAGAATCTTCAGCCGTTGAGGGAGCAGCGTCTTCTCGTAGAAGCGCGCCATGTCGCGATTCGCGATCACGAGATCGCGCGCTTCACGCACCTCGCTGCGCGCATTCACAGCGAGAGCTTCGAGTCGGTGCTGCGCCTGGCGATATTGCGCTTGGAGCTTCGGGATCGCCGCTTGTCCGAAATCGAACAGCGGCAACTGCACGTCCACGGTTGGACCTTTGCGTTGCGCGCTGTCCGGCTCCTTCTCCGCGTGAATGCCGCCCTTGATACTGATCGGCGTGAAGCGAGTGCCGGAACGCACGGCCAGCCCCACGCGCGCGGCCTCCACGCTCTGCCGCGCGAGGGCGATGTCGATCCGCTCTTCGACCGCGCGCTTTTCCAAACCCGCGAGCGACCGTTCGCTCTTGGGCACCGGCGGAAGCTGATCGGCAACACGCCAGCCGACGGCCGGCCCCCACAATCCCATCAAGCGATTCAGCCGTTCGCGATCCGAGCGAATCTGCGCCTGCGTGCGGGCGACATCGACCTTGGATTGCGAGTAGAGTGCCTGCTGATTGGTGAGGTCGAGGTCGGTCACATTTCCCGCTTCGTGCTGGCGCTGCGCGAGATCGAGGCTGGCCTCGTTCGTCGTCGCGATGAGCTTCAGCCTGCCGAGCAACTGCTGCCTCGCCTGCAACGTGTAGAACGCCTCTTTCGTCTCCGAGACGACGCTGAGCACTTCGCTCGCTGTCTTGAGCTTCGCCCGCTCAAGCTGGGCCGAGGCGACTTTTTGCCGGAACGGGAGAAGCAGAAGGTCGATCACCTCGCCGACGACGCTGAACTCCGTCGATCTGCCTTCGCTGGAAAAGTCCCGATGAAAGCTGAACTCCGGGTTACGCGGCAGGAGAGCCTGCAAATAGTCTGCCCGCGCGATGCCGAGTTCCTCCAGTTCCGCCTGCACGTCCCGATTATTGAGCAGCGCGATTTGCGCGGCGGAATCGGCGGTGAGCGTGCGCTTCAGCAGAGCCTGCACGCTGCGCTGCGCCTCGGCATCGGACGCGCCGCCGCGCTGCCAGTGGAGCCGTTTGCCGCCGGTGCGCGCGGCGACATCGCGCTGCACGGCGTCGAAATCGCGCTGCGGATTCGCGCAACCGGCGAGCAGCGCCGCGACGAGAAGCAGTGAGCAAGAAAGTGGTCTCTTCATGTCAGTGGTGCGCGTGCGGGTCGGTGCCCGGCTTGGCCGCGGCGGGCTTGAGCGCCATGCCGCACTTCGGGCAGGTACCGGGTTTGTCGGACTTCACTTCGGGGTGCATCGGGCAGACATGCAACGTGGCTTTGGGCTGAGCGCCCGGCTTGGCTTTCATCGCGTCGGACTTCGCCTTCAGCTCGTCCGCGGCGCGTTTCATTTCGTCCTCGGTCTTTTTCATCTCCGCGGCGGTCGCGGCGGCGTCTGACGCAGGCGTGGCGGGCTTCGTGCCGGGCATTTGCGAATGGTCCATGCCTTCGTGTCCGCCGCTCGGCTTCACCGCTGGCTGTCCGTGCTGCGAATGATCCATCCCCGGCTTTTGCGCGCCGCCGCCGTGGCCCATCGCGGCGTGATCCATCGGCTTCAACGCATCGAGTTCGTTTGCTCCGACGGCGGCGAGCAGTTCGCTGGTCTTGCGCGTGGCGGCATCATCGCCGGTGAGGCGTGGCATCGGCGCTTCGTGCGAAGGCGCGTCGGAATCGGCGGCGGGTGTCTCGACGCGCGGCGTGAGGGCGCAGCCGGAGAGCGCGAGGACGAGGGCGAGGATGAAGAGCGGTTTCATCTCAATGCTTGTGCTGGTGGCCGTCGGCGGTTTTCGGCGCGGGTGATGTGCCCGGCTTTTGCGGCGGCGGCGTTGCGCCTGCGGCGGCGGGTTGCGCCGGTGAAGCGGGTGTGGCTTCGAGCAGTTTGCGACTCGCTTCGAGTTGGGCGCGGCTGGCTTCGAGCTGCATCCGGCTCGCTTCTACCTGCGCACGCGTCGGGTCGGCAGGCTGCGTGGATGTTTGCTCCGGTGCTGGCGGCGGTTGTGCGGCCGGCTTCTCCGCGCCGTGATGATCCTTCTCCTCACCGTGCTGATGCGCGGCCTGCTCGTCCGTCGGCGGTGGGCCGGTGCGAAATTCCGGGTGCCGGATCGCCCCGCCCGCCAGCGCGATCCAGCCGCCCGCACCGGCGCAAGCGCCGGCGAGCACGAGCGTCGCGATGGCGATCGGTCGCGTCGTCCGCGGCCACTTGTGCGGGACGACGAGCGCGGCTGCGGCCAGCAGCGCGAGAACGTAAAAGGCCGGCGCGGCTTTCTCCGCGCGGTCCATGTGCGCGTCGAGCCAGACGGCGCCGTCTTCGTCCGTCAAAGTCCGAACGGTTTTGTAAGCCCGCTCTCCGGTGAGGTTCACCGGCCACGCGCTCGCGGCGGCGACGAACACGAGAATGAGCGCCACGATTTCCGCCTTGCGGCTGTGGTGCATGAGCGCCAGCGCCAGCGCGAGGATGGCCATCGCCAGGCCGATGATGGGAAGGTGATTGAGCATCACATGGACGTGCTCCATCGAGAAGAAGTGCGCATCTCCGGCGTGGGCGAGCAGTGGATTCATGGCGGTCAGCGGGATGGGCGTTTGGTAGCCTTGGCAGCGGATGCTTTCGGCGCGCGGCGGCCCTCGGAAGCGAGGGCGGCTCGGACGGCGGGGGGGAAGTGCGCGGCGCGCATTTCCCAATCGGTGATGGCGGCGGCGAGCTGCTCCTCGGTGTCCACAGCGGCCTGCTCGATCGCGAGGCGCTGCTTGCGGCTCTCGAAGACGGTGAGGAACGACGCGGTGCCGCTCGCGTAGGTTTCTTCGAGCAGCTTCGTATTCTGCCGCGCGAGATCGAGTGCCGGTCCGCGCGTGCGCGCGAGCACGCCCGCGAGTCCGGTCACGCGCGCCTGCGCTTCGCGGACTTGCGTGGCAATGGTGAGGTCGAGCGCCTCGACGTTCGCGGCGGCGCGCTGCTGCGAGGCTTGCGTCTCGGCGATGCGGCCCTGGTTGCGATTCCACAACGGCAGCGGAATGGAGACGCCGATGCCGACCATCGTGTCATACATTCCTTCCTCGCGTTCGCGGGTGATTGCCGCACCGATGCCGATGTCTTCCCAGCGCTCGGCCTTCGCGAGCCGCTGCTCGGCTTGCGCCTTGTCGATTTGCAGCGCGGCGAGCCGCCGGTCGGGACGCTCGCTCACGGCCTGCGCCGCGGCGGCGCGCAATGTGGCGTCGTCCGGGTTGGAGGGCAGCGTGCCGCCGAGGCTCAGCGTGTCCGCCGGTGCTCGGCCGAGCACGCCGTTGAGTTCCGCCAACTTCGCCCGGCGTTCGACGACGAGAGCTTCGCGCGCGAGTGCGAGCGTGGTCTGCTCCAGTTCAATGACACGCGCTTCGGCGGCGCTCGCCTTGCCGGTCGCGGTGAGCGCGCTCGTTTGCTTGAAGATGCGGTCGAGCAGTTCGCGATTGTCATCGTTGATGCGCAGCTTGCGCTCGATCACGAGCAGCGCGCGCGCTTTGCCGAGCACGTCACCCGCGAGCATCCGCTCCTTGTCGCGCAGTTCTTCGACCGCCATCGCCACGTCCACGCGGGCGACTGTGCGCGCTTTCGCGAGCCGGCCCGACCACGGGAAGCGCTGCATGAAGCCGCCTTCGTAAAGCCGGTCGCCTTCGCTGCGGCGCGAGTCGAACTCCGCGCGGAAGTCGAACTCGGGATTGCTCCACAGCCCGGCCTGAACCAGCCGGCCCTCGGCTTCGGCGATGAGATGCCGCGCGGCGATGAGGTCTTTATTGTGGCGCAGCGCGAAGGCGGCGGCGCTCTCCGGCGTGAAGTCTTCGCCCTGCGCGACGGTCGCGATGGCGAGCAGGGTAAAAATGAGAACGTGGTGGCGCATGGGTGTCAGGCGAGGGCGGGTTCGGGTTCGGGTGTGGATTGAGGCGGCTTCGGGCCCGGCGAGGTGCGGCGCGTTTTCTCCATCTCGCGCGAACGCAGCCAGACGAAGATGACCGGCGTGACGATGAGGATGTGGATGAGGCTGCTGACCGCGCCGCCGACGACGGGCGTGGCGAGCGGCTGCATGACTTCCGAGCCGGTGCGCTCCATCCAAAAGACCGGCAGCAGGCTCGCGAGCGTGGTGGCGACGGTCATCACCTTCGGGCGCAGGCGCAGCTTTGCGCCGTCCTTCACGGCTTGGATGAGGTCGTCGTAGTTGAAATCCGCGCCGCGTTCTTGCTGCCGCTTGTGCAGCATTTCCTCGAGATAGACGACCATCACCACGCCGGTCTGGATCGCCGTGCCGAAGAGCGCGATGTAGCCGACGCCGACCGCGGCGGTGAACGGGAAGCCGAGGGCGTATTGCAAAAAGACGCTGCCGCTGAGCGCGAACGGCACGGCGAGGATGACGTGCGCGGCTTCCTTCGCGGAGCCATAGACGACGTAGAGCAGCACGAAGATGACGAAGAGCGCCGTCGGCACGACCAGGGTCATCGTGCGCATGAAAGCGATCTGGTTCTCGAACTCGCCGGAGTATTCCACGGTCATGCCGGGCGCGAGGTGCGGCATGATCTCGTTCGCCACGCGCTCCTTCACTTCCTCGACGAAACTGCCGAGGTCGCGGCCCTGCACGTTCGATTGCACGAAGACGCGCAGCCGTCCGTTCTCGCTCGCGATTTCGTTCGGGCCGGTGACGCGGCGAATCTCCGCGAGCTGTGCGAGCGGCACCGCGCCCGCGGCTCGTGTCGCCGCGGCCATGCTGCCGCCGCCTTGCGCGCTACCGCCCATGCCGCCGCTCATCGCCCCTCCGGCGGGTGCCGCCGCGGCGGGCGACATCGCGCCATCGAGCGGCAGCGGGATGAGCAGTTCGCCGATGCGCGTGAGGTCGTCGCGTTCGCCGCGTTCGAGCCGGAGCTGGATCGCGTAACGCTCGCGGCCTTCGATCACGGTCGTCACGGGCACGCCGCCGAGACCAACTTCCGCCACGCGCAACACGTCTTCCATCGCGAGGCCGTAGCGGGCGATGGTTTTCCGGTCGGGAATGATCTCGACGTAGGGCTTGCCGACGACGCGGGAGACGGCGACGCCATTCGCACCGGGCACAGTGCGGACGAGCCGCTCGACCTCGAACGCCTTCTTTTGCAGCGCCTCCAGGTTGTCGCCGAGAATCTTCACGCCGAGCTGCGCGCGGATGCCGGTGGAGATCATCAGGATGCGGTTCTCGATCGGCTGGAGAAATCCGCCGGGCACGAAGCCGGGCACCTGCATGAGCTTTTGCGCCATCTCGTCCTTCAGCTTTTCGAGCGTCATGCCGGGCCGCCAATCCTTCTTCGGCTTGAGCGTGATCGTGGTCTCGATCATCTCGACCGGCGCGGGATCGGTCGCCGTTTCGGCGCGGCCGAGTTTGCCCGCGGCGATTTCCACTTCGGGAAAGCTGGCGAAGATTTCATCCTGCCACGCCATCACGCGATTGATCTCGCCGAGCGAGGTCGCGGGCGAGAGCACCGGCATGAAAAGCAGGCTGCCTTCGTTGAGCTTCGGCATGTGCTCGCTGCCGATGCCGGCGACGAGCTTTTGCAACGCCGGCACGCCATCGAGCCGCGCGACGATGCCTTTCGGCAGGCCCCAAAACATGACCTGCGAAAGCGCGAGCAGACACGCCGCGAGAGCCAGCACGGTCTTGCGATGATTCAGCGCCCAATCGAGCGCTGGTTCGTAAATGCGCATGAGGAAGCGCATCACCCAATTCCGATCCTCGCCGTGGAATGGCCCACGAATGAGGAAGCTGCACAGCACCGGCACGGCGCTAACCGCGAGCACGGTCGAGCCGATGAGCGCGAAGGTTTTCGTGAACGCGAGCGGGTGGAAAAGTTTCCCGTCCTGCCCTTGCAACGCGAAGACCGGGAGGAACGAGAGAAGGATGATCGCCATCGCGAAGAAGATGGGCCGACCGACCTGCCGCGACGCGGCGAGCGTGCAGGCCATCGTCTCCTCGCGCGTGAGCCGCCGCTTCAATCGGTGTTCTTCGGTCTCGCAATGGCGGATCACATTTTCCGTGATGACGATGCCCGCATCGACGAGCACGCCGATGGCGATGATGAGGCCCGAAAGGCTCATGATGTTCGACGTGATGCCGAAGACGTTCATGAGCAGGAACGAGATGAGGATGCTCGCCGGCAGCGGGAACGTGACGATGAGAATGCTGCGGAAGTGGAAGAGGAAAATGATGTGCGCGAGCGTGACCAGGATGACTTCCTCGGTGAGCGCGTGCTTGAGCGTGCCGATGGTGCGGTCGATCAGCTCGCTGCGGTCATAGAAGGGCTTGATCGTGATGCCCGCGGGGAGCGTCGGCGAAAGCTGCGCGATTTTCGCCTTCACGTCCTCGATGACGGCGCGGGCGTTTTCGCCGGAGCGCATGACCACGGTGCCGCCCACGACTTCGCGGCCGTTCACGTCGAGCGCGCCGCGGCGGAAGTCGCCGCCGATTTCGATCCGCGCCACGTCACGCAGATAGACGGGAGTGCCGTTCTGCCGCATGAGCACGATGTCTTCGAGGTCGGCAGTTTCTTTCACCAGGCCGAGGCCGCGCACCACGAACTCCATGCCGTTTTCCTCCACGGTCTTGCCGCCGATGTTGAGGTTCGCCTTGCGTAGCGCGTCCATGACCGTTGTCAGTGGGATGCCGCGGTCGCGCAGTTTTGCGGAGGAAACTTCGACCTGATACTGCTTCACGAAGCCACCGACGCTCCCGACTTCCGCGACGCCGGGCACGGAGTTGAGCTGGTAGCGGATGAACCAATCCTGCACGCCGCGCAGATAGGCGAGGTCGTAGCCGCCCTGCGGTGCCTTCGCGGGATCGACGGCGAGGTAGTATTGATACACCCAGCCGAGTCCGGTCGCGTCAGGCCCGAGCTTCGGCACCACGCCGTCGGGCAGCGTGCCGCCGAGATAATTCAGCCGCTCCAGCACACGCTGCCGCGCGAAGTAGGGATCGACCTGATCCTTGAAAATGACCGTGATGAGAGAGAAGCCGAACATGCTCGTGGCGCGCACGGTCTTCACGCCCGCGAGACCCTGAAGGTTCACGGTGAGCGGATACGTGACCTGATCCTCGACCTCCTGCGGCGACCGGCCCATCCAGTCAGCGAAGACGATGACCTGATTTTCCGTGAGGTCGGGGATGGCATCGACCGGCGTGCGCAACAGCGCGCGCACGCCGAGGCCGACGAGCACGAGCGTGAAGCACGCGACGAGAAAGCGATTCCGCAGCGACCAGTCGATGAAGCGATTGATCATGGCGCGTCAGGATTTGCTGAGCTTCGGGAGATACTTCGCGGGCTCCGCCTCGAAGTCGGATTTGCAGGCTTTGCAGCAGAGCTGGACCTCGCGGCCCGCGTGGCTGAACACGAACGGCTTGCCCATCGAGCCCAGCGCCTCGCCGGAAACGGGGCACACGCTCGCGCCCGGCTTGGCGGCTTCCTTTGGCGGCGCCGGTGCTGGCTCATGCTTCTTGAGCTTCGCGAGATACTTTGCGGGCTCGGCCTCGAAGTCCTTCTTACACGCCTTGCAGCAGAGCTGAATGTCGCCGCCTTCGTAGGTGAGGACGAAGGGCTTGCCCATCGTGCCGAGCTTTTCGCCGGACACGGGGCAAGTGTCGGCGGCCACGGTCGCTGGCTCGGCGGGAGCGGGTGCGTCTTCGTAGTTGTTGAGAAGCTGCGCCTGGCCATCGAGCAGCACGCCGCCGCGCACGACCACTTTATCGCCCGCAGCGAGGCCGCTCGTGATTTCGAGATGCGCATCGCCTTCGCGCCCGAGCGCCACGCGCCGCAGGCGGAACGCGCCTTCGCCTTCATCCACAAAGACGCGCGGCTGTCCACCCGGCCAGAGCACCGCGGCGCGCGGCACGACGAGCGTCTCCGGCGTGGTGAGCTGCACGCTGCCCTCGGCGAAAAGCCGGTGCAGAAAAGTGCGGCTCATCCGTCCGTTTTCCTCGACGAGCGGGTTGTCGAGATCCACGCGGACCTTCGCGGTGCGGGTGATTTCATCGAGGTTCGGGTCGATGAAGGTGATCGGCGCTTTGAAGACGCGGCCCGGATGCGACGGCGTGCGAATCTCGACTTCCTGCCCGAGTTTCAGCCACGGCAGGTCACGCTCGTAGGCGTCGAACTTGAACCACATTTTCCGAAAGTCCGCGATCTCCAGCATCTTCTCGCCTTCCTCGACCCACTTGCCCTCAAACACCTCCTGCGCGACGACCGTGCCGCTGACGGGCGCGAGGATTTGCACGGTGAGGCTCTTCGGGTCGCGCTTGGGCAGTCCGGCGATTTGCTTCTCCGTCAGCCCCATTTGCCGGAGCTTCAAAATCGCCGCCTGGCGCAAGCCACCTTCGCCGCCGGCATGGTTGTATTCGGAAATCGCAGCGAGCAATTCGCGGCTGAAAAACTCCGCGAGCGGTTCGCCTTCCTCGACCTCCGCGCCGACGTAGTTCACGTAGAGCTTGTCCACGCGGCCCTTGATCGTCGCCGCGAGATAGCGGTGCCGCGTCGCATCGTCATCGACCATGCCCGCGACGCGCAGCGTGCGAACGAGCGGCGCTTTCTCCGCGGGCGCAGTGGCGATGCCTGCCACGCGCGGGCTGCCAGTGGGCAGGATCACCACGTCTTTCGCCGCCGCGTCGAAGGACTGCGACCCTTCATAGACCGGCGACAGGTCCATGCCACAGATGGTGCATTTGCCCGGCTTGTCGCTCTTGATCCACGGGTGCATGGGGCTCTGGTAAAAGAGCGGCTGGCGTTCGCCACTGGCTGCGGCGGCAACACCGTGCCGATGGCTCTGCCGGCCGAACCACCAGCCGCCCGCAGCAGCGGCGGCGATGAGCAGAAGAAGGAGAAGGCGTTTCATAAAATCGAAGTGACGGATGACGCGGTGCGTTCGATGCGAAGCCGCCGCGCGGTGGAAAAAAGGTGAGCGCGCACGTGCCGCCCGGCGCTGGTCCGGACGGCGCGGCGCGCAGTGCGCGGCTACTTTTTCGGGGGCGCGTCCTTCACCATCTTGGTGAACTTCGCGGGCTCCTTCTTGAAGTCCTTGATGCAGCTCTTGCAACAGAGCCACACGTCGGTGCCTTCGTGGGTGACTTTCACGGGCTTGCCGTGCTCGCCGAGTGCTTCGTCGGAGACGACGCATTTCTTGAGAGGGTAGTCCTTAGGCACGCCGCTATCGGCGCTGGCGGTGACGACGCTGCCGAGCATGGCTGCGACGGTGAGGAGACTGAGTGTGAAGGATTTCATGTGATGTGATCTGTTCGTTTTGTCTTTTTTGGAATGCCTGCGGAGTGGACCGGCGAATGCACGCAGGCAGCGCGAAGCCGGGAAGGTTCAGGGCACGCGAAGGCGCGACCTGGAGAGGTCAGAAAACGACGGCACGAAGACCCGCGAGCGCGGGCGGCGCGTCGTTAAGCCGCGCGGGGAGGAGCGTGGCTGAGGAGGCTACGCTGGAGGACTGCTTCCGCGAAGGAGATCGCTCGAGGAGGTCCGTGATCGAAAACTGCGGGGCGCTCGGGCTGCACGAGCTGCACCGCGAGAACCTGGACGATGGCAAAAAGTTGAAGCTGAAACTTCGAGGCGTCGAACTTCGCCTCGGCCTTGCCGGTGAGCGACGCCTTTACCGCCTTGCAGCACTGCGCCATGTCCTGACACGGCGCTTGCTGCTTCTCCGGCGCGTGCTTCTTCCGATGGCACGGCGGCACTTCCTCTTCGTCCGCCACGCGCTGTTGGAGCCGGGCCAGCGCGCAGTGATTGGTGATGACAAACCACGACAGCAACATCGCCGCGACCACGAAGAGGCGGCTGATTGAAGGTGCGCGGAATGCTTTCACGACAGGCAAGAGATAGCGGAGAGTTTGAGCTAGATCAATGACGAAGTTCGCAGGGGAGTACGGATCGACTGCATGAATCAGAGCCAGCGGGCGAGTTTCTCCCGCAGCGACTGGCGGGCGCGATACAGTTTGTTCTCCACCGCCTTGACCGAGCAGCCGAGCACCGTGGCGATGTCTGTATAGGCGGCATCTTCATACTCGTAGAGCAGCGTGGCTGTGCGCTGGTCATCGGGGAGCGTCTGGATCGCGTCGCGCACCGCGCCAGCGAGTTCGTCCGTCTGTGCGCACTGCGCAGGCGTCGCTTTGCCATCGGGAAGCTGTTCGCCCAGTGTGGTGTCGGAGTTGGTGGAAAGTTCGGTTTCCATCGAGACGGTCGGGTGCCGCGATTTCCAGCGCGCGTGATTGCGGCAGAGGTTCGTCGCGATCGTGTAGAGCCAGGTCGAAAACTTCCCGCGCGCGTCGTATTTCTTCCGGTGCTCATAGACGCGGACAAAGGTGTCCTGCGCGAGGTCGAGCGCATCGGCTTCGCTCAAAGTATAACGATACAGGTAGCCCGCGAGCGGCTGCTGCCAGCGCATCATCAGTTCGTTCAAGGCGAGGTCATCGCCGTCGCGCAGCCGCAGCATCGCGACCGTGTCGGCGTCCGGTGCGGCGTCACTCATGCGTGTGGGCGACTGCGGCCGTCGGAGAGTGCGAGGTGCCGGGTTGGAGCACCTGCATTTTCAAAAGCCCGATATAGCGCGCGCCTTGTTCTGGCGGCATCACTGCGGCCACGGCGTAGATGTGGGCGAGCATCTCGCGGCGGCATTCGATCTGAATCTCCGCGCTATCGCGCAGCAACCGCTCCATCTCCGGCGTCGCCGTGCGCCCCTCCGCGATCAGGCGGTCGAGCTGCGCGTTGTTGTCCGCGATCTTGCGGCACATCGCCGTGCAGCGCGGCTCGTAGGCAGAGTGGAGTGCTCTGACGCGTTTTATCTGCTCCGGCGTGAGGCGAAATTCGGTCGCGAGCCAGACGAGTTCATTATTCACAGAAGCCATCTGGCGCATAGGCCGAGTCGCCAAGCGGAAACAGAGAAAGTAGGTCGCGCCACCCAGCACCAGCGCGGCGAAGAGGATGACCAGTGCGCGCTTCATTTGGCGGAGGTGAGAGTTACCTGGAGATACGGGTCGACCGACTGCGCATAGCGCATGGCGAAGTCCGCGCGGCTGCGCTCATTGGCTGACGCCCCGGTGAGATTACCCAAGCCCGCGCCAGCCACGACGAGGACCGCGGCGGTCACGGCGGCAAGCTGCCAGGCCGTTCGTGAAGGAAAGAGCCACGCGACAAAAGCCGCCCAGCCCGTCGCTTCGCGCGGTTCTTCGCGCTCGCGAATCCGCGCCCACACATCGGCGTGGAAACTCTTGGGAACGCGCGGCTCGACCTTCCAAGCCTGAAGCCGTTCACGGATAGGATCGTTGTCATTCATAGGTCTTGATCGTTGCGTTCAGTGCCGGGCGCTTGGTGGGCTGCCCGGCACTGGCTTCATTTGTCCGAGGGTGACTCACCGGCAGGCCATCCGGCAAGCAGCCGTGTCCTTGATGGCCGGCGTGCATTTCACCACCTCAGTGCCACCGAGGCGCGGCGGCTTGTTCACGACCATCCGGTCGCAGGTCATCTCCTTCACGGGGTGGATGTGCTTCGCGCCGGGGCGATTGGTCGGACCGATCGGACCGGGGCCGGCGAGGAGAGTCGTGGTCCCGAGCGTGGTCACCGCCAGGGCGGCGAGAGTGAGTTTGGCGAGCGCTTTCATTTTCGTGTGAGGTTTAAGGTTTCGTTTCAGTGTCTCGCGGGCTGCCCTCTTGGAACCGTCCGCATCCCCTCACACACCGCCCCTCGAGAAAACCCTCGGGTCTTTTTCAGAGCCGTGGCACCTTATTTTGCGCCATCATCCCGTGAGTTTTCAAGAATGCACCCGAGCAGTTCGCCGATTAGGAGGATCATTTCTGCAAGCACTGCCACTCGTCCGCAGGATGAATTAATGATTCTCGTAAGATCGGAAGAAGCGTAGGGAGGCTCGACGGAGCCACCGCATGATCAATCGGCCTAGAATGTTCCCGACCACGATGACGCTGGCCAACTTCAGCACTAGAAAAAAACCATCGTCGCTCGATGGCGGAGGAAGCGGCCGCATGCCTATGATCGCCAGGGCGATGAATAGGAAGGCGCCGGCGACTGCGCAGCCGGCCCCCGCCCGCTCGCGGCGTGTGGCTCCTCGTATGATCTCGGCGCCGCAGCCAACGCACACCGATGCTCGTTCCGGGACCGTGGTGTGACAGTGAGGGCAGACCAGCGATTTCATCGCGGAAGTCTACCACGCGGAAGACGGCTTTCGATCAAATATCGATGACTTAGTCGAAACGGGCGCATGATGGTAGGTGCATGACCGCTCAATTCCGGGCGCGGCCTTCACTAAGCGATGCGAAATGACTTATTGGCGCCATTGCCCTCAGCGACGATCAACCCGCTCGTTACTAATAGCTCCGTCTCCCGCGAGATAGTTGCGCTCAATAGATTTAAGCTGTCCGCAAGTTGCCGAGGAGACCGTTTGCCATGCTTTCGTAAAAGCCGGATGATTCCTTTCTGGTTGTCGGAGAGCACAACGTCCGCTTCAGATGCAACGCGTTCAACCTCGTCTAATCCATCGAGAACCTTGATCCAACTCCTGAGATGATAGCCGCGGTTTTGATTTGCAATAATAGCTTCGTCCTCGCATTCGAGCCCAACACTTTCACGCAAGCGTTCGCGGCATTCTTTTCGAAAATCGGCTACCGCCTCGGCAACAGCGCCGGGTCGATCGGCGCCGAGGACGTTGGCAAGGTCTTTCATGGAGAAGTGGCGATTTCCGCCGTTCGCAGCAGGTTCTCGAAGCACGTCGAGGACACGCCGTTTCATCGACGAATTCTTCGCTCCGCAAACCTTAATGCCGCACAATTCCACCCGGTCTTCATAGAAGACTAAATCGCCCCCTTTGAATGGGCTGAGCTTCGGTGATTTCGAATTCGTGCTCTCGTTCTTCTCGCTTTGGTGCGAACGCAGCGCTTCGCGAATCTTATCTTCGAGCGGATTATCCTTTCCGAAGGGCTTTCCGACAAAATCTGTAGCACCGAGTTTCATCGTCTCGGCACACAAATGGTGGCTCCTCAGTCCATGCGCGGTAATCGCCAAGACGGGAGTCCGCGTGTGCCCCGGCGTCTGTCGAATCTTTCGCAGCAGGTTGTGACCGTAAACGATGTCGGCTCGGCCCTGGAATCGATTCGGGATTTCCAGGTCCAACAGAATATAATCAAAAACGTGCTCGTTCAGGATGTCCTCGGCCTCAGCCTGCGATTGCGCCTTGCGGCACTCGTGACCCATCGAAAGCAAACGCTCTTCGAGCAGTTCGAGGATGGCCTGATCGTCATCAACGATAAGTGCGGTTGTCATTGGGTGGTTTGAAACTTCATTTCCAGCGGCAAGAGGATGGTCACCGTCGTTCCTTTGTCCTGTTCGCTTGCAATCGTGAGCTTGCCGCCATGCGCCTCGATGTAGCGCTTGGCGATCGGCAGACCGTAGCCGGTTCCAAGGTGCTTTTTGGATGTATTGCCAGGAACGAATTCGACCAGCTTCTCGAGGTCGCGTCCGCTCATTCCTTTTCCGCTATCGGCAATCTGCACCTGAACTATTTCGTCCAACGTGGTGATAGAGACGGTAACGCTCCCGGACATGAATTCGGTATTACTCACGGCATGGGCCTCGATGCCGTTCTTAACTATGTTCGTGAACGCCATCTGAAGCTGCGGTCGTGACAGGCGAAGCCTGGGTCGTGCTTCGGCGTGCATCTGAAAGTCAACGGTGCCGCAGGGCCGCCCTTGCGCGTTCAAATGATCGATCGCGTCCTGGGCAGCACTTTCGATCACCTCCACCAAATCCTCTTCGCCCAAGGTCAGTTCGATCTCGTCGGACCATTGGCGCATGTCCGCGAGCATTTGTTCGAGATAATTGACGCCGCCAATCACACGGTCCACGCGTCTTTTTCCCGTGCGATCGCTTGCCGTCTCGCGGAGACCATCCAGTGACGGTTTAATCGGGGTGAGAATGCCTTTGATATCATGGACCGCGGTCCGAATGACCTGCTCGGTCTTCTTTTCAGCGAGTTTCATCGCATAGCGCAAAGCCTCGGGACCAAAGCGCGCCTCGATTTCTTCTGCCGCACGCTTAAATGGACGCGACTGGCGCCGCTTCTCACCAGCGCTCTGGATACTGCGGCGGCCCATTTCGCGTCGCACTGAATCCGCGACGAACGTATTCGGGTCTTTCGCCAAGAGAGGGATGACCTGGTCATAGAGCACCTCCGGGAGATGCAGGAGATGATCGGCAACGGCCTTCCGCACTTCCCACTTCGGGTCCTTTGCGAGCTGAAGGAGCAGCTTTGCAGCATGTACACCATCGGTGCTGCTACGAAGAACCGTGACCACGCGCGGGACAAGTTCGCGCCGTTCCGGCCACGGAATCTCCGCGGCGCTTCGAGCGAGGCGCCGGTCAAAGTGCGCCGGAACGGGCGCACTCACCGCGGGATGCATTTGCAAGATGGCTGGGACCTATGCTCAGAAGGACCGAACTCATTCCTCCAGCGAATGCTGAAGCCGCAGCCGGTGGGGCGGGATCGGAGGGTGCAAAGCAGAAGGGCGGAACATGGGCAACCTTGGTGAGCGTCGCCCCCAATCTCTACCGCCACCCGGCTTCCGGTATTTACTACGGGAGGTCCCTGATTGCGGGTCGCAGGCAGCTTCATTGCCTGGAGACGGCCGACCGAAAAACGGCTGATCGAAAGCTAGCCGAGTGGCTCGATACGGCACGGCGTCTTCGTCCGGAAGTATCCCGGAGCACGTTGGAGGAATTGCTACTGCGATTTCAAGCCACACGAGTGCACTGCGAGGACGCGACTAAAATCGCTGAACAAGGTTTCTCCACATCGTTTCGGTTATTCTTCGACTGCAATCGCAGAGTCGGAGCGATCCGCGGAAGCGAATTGAAAACCTTCGTGAATAGCCTCGCGAAGGAGCGAGGATACAGTGCGAACACTTACAATCGGGTGTGCCTATTTCTTCGACAGCTTTTTGAGTTGGCGAGGATTGACGGCATGACCGCGGAGAATCTGTATGAGACATCCGGCTTGCGATACCAAACCGTTCACCGGAAGACGCCGACGATTCCCACGTCAGAGCAGTTCCAGCAAATCCTTGCCGAAGTTCGCGCCGAAAAGAAGAACCGCAAAGGCGCAGCCTCCGGCGACTTCCTGGAATTCCAAGGAAGGGCCGGCCTTGGTCAGGCAGAAGCGGCTGAATTGAAATGGTCGGACATCGATTTCGATTCCGGCGAAATGCAAATCAAACGGGTGAAGACCGGTAAGTATTTCAAAGTTCCGGTGTATCCGAAGCTACGCCCGCTCCTCGTGCGTATGCGAAGCGAGGCGGAAGCTCGGGCCAAAATAGAGCGTCGAGAGTTCCAGAACGACGAGCGTGTCTTCATCATCGACAATGCTCGCAAGGCGCTGACGAATGCCTGCGAGCGCCTTGATTTGCCAGCATTCACACAGCGAAATCTCCGGCAAATGTTCATTGTCGAAGCGTATCGCGCGGGCGTTGACGTAAAAACGATCGCGAAATGGCAAGGCCACCAAGATGGCGGAAAACTCATTATGGATACCTACACCGAAGCATTCGGCGCCGATCAACGAGAATTCGAAAAGAAGCAGCTAATGAAGCTGACATAGAGCACCACCAACGGGCTCCGAGCAGATTGGATCATAATCGGGGATGAACGACGGCCTCAAGATCTTGACGGAACCGGACCACGCGCGGGCTATCGGTGATTCCCACGTCCCTCTTGAGCATTGAGGAAACGCTCGCCGTCGGAGGGGTTCATCACGGAGGCGATTTCCCGATGGTGGGCGCGCACTTCTTCGGCGGTGTGTGAGGGGAGGGTGAAGGGATTACCTGTGCCGTGGAAATTCCGCTCGATGGAGCGCACGCGTTCGGCTTGTTCGGGCGTGAGATGGAAGTCGGTGCGCCAGCGATTGATCGTCTGGTCGAGGTGCCGCGCGGTCTCCGACTTCATGGCTCCAATGCCGAACGTCAGGGCGACGGCGAGAAGTGCAACGATCCACGCCCATATTTGCAGCTTCTCCTTGAGCGTCATTGGAGCGGACGGCTCGGCTTTCCGGCCTTTCTTCGGCTTCTTCGGTTGTGGCGGACGCTGCACGGCGGCTCAGGACTTTGGTGTTTTGAGCAAGCGTAGCGCGTTGGCGATGACGATTAGTGTCGCGCCGGTGTCGGCGGCGATTGCGAGCCAAAGGCTCGTGTGGCCGGCGAGCGCGAGACCGAGGAAGAGCGCTTTGATTGCGAGGGCGAAGGCGATGTTGAACTGGATGACGCGGACGGTGCGGCGGCCGAGCGCGATGGCCTCGGCGACTTTGGTGAGGTCATCCTGCATCAGCGCCACATCGGCGGTCTCGATGGCGGTGTCGGTGCCCGCCTTGCCCATCGCGATGCCGATGCTCGCGGCGGCCATGGCGGGCGCGTCGTTCACGCCGTCGCCGATCATGCCGACGTGTTTGAACCTTTGAGTCAGTTCGCGGATGCGCGCGATCTTGTCGTCCGGAAGAAGATCGCCGCTGGCTTCGTCGATGCCGGCCTGGCGCGCAATGGCATCGGCAGTGCGCTGGTTATCACCGCTGAGTATGACGACCTTCTCGACACCGGCCGCGTGAATCGCGCGCAGTGCATCCGCGGCGTGAGGGCGGATGGCATCGCCCACGGCGAGGATGCCGAGCACTTCGCCCGCGCAATCTGCGTGGGGTCGGTGGCCCACGATGACGACGGATTGCGCCGCAGCTTCGATCTCGGCGAGACGTTGCTCGATCTCCGGCGTGCAGACGCCGAGTTCATGGGCAAAGCGGTGGTTGCCGACGAAGTAGCGATGCCCTGCGATGGAGCCCTCGGCTCCGCGCCCGCTGAACGCCTGATATTCTTCGCTGCGTTGAAAGCGCACATTCCGCTCCCCGGCATAAGCGACGACGGCGACGGCGAGCGGGTGCTCGGAATGCGTGTCGATGCCGGCGGCGATTCGCACGATCTCCGCCTCGTCGCTTGAATTCACCGGGACGACTTTCGTCACGCGCGGCCTGCCTTCGGTAATCGTGCCCGTCTTGTCCACGGCGAGCGCGCGGAGTTTGCCGATGGACTCGAGATGCGCGCCGCCTTTGATCAGCACGCCGCGCCGCGCCATCGCGGTGAGGCCGGAGACAATCGAGACGGGTGTGGAAATCACGAGCGCGCACGGGCAGGCGATGACGAGCAGCACGAGCGCGCGGTAAAACCACACACCCCAAGCGCCGTCGAAAAATAGCGGCGGCAATAACAGGACCAGCAGCGCGACGGCCATCACGGCCGGCGTGTAGTAGCGCGCGAAGACATCGACGAAGCGTTGCGTCGGCGCCTTTTGAGCCTGTGCTTCGCCCACGAGCTTGATGATCCGCGCGAGCATCGTGTCTC
Source organism: Chthoniobacteraceae bacterium (assembly GCA_044347165.1). GTDB lineage: Bacteria > Verrucomicrobiota > Verrucomicrobiia > Chthoniobacterales > Chthoniobacteraceae > JBEEPE01. The sequence goes on along the minus strand of JBIIXW010000268.1, from coordinate 27,128 downwards.
CCGAGAGCCTTGCGACGCGCACCTCCAGCGAACCTTCGCCGTTGATCGTGCCTGCAAAGACGCTGTCATCGACCTTCTTTTCGACCGGCATCGACTCACCCGTGATTGGCGCCTGGTTCACCGCAGACGCGCCCGAGACGATGGTGCCGTCAAGCGGCACGCGCTGGCCGGATTTCACCGCCACGATTTCGTCAAGCTTCACTTCGGCCACCGGCAATTCTTCGAACTGCTCGCCGCGTTTCACGAGCGCGGTGTCGGGCGCGAGGGCGAGCAACGATTCGATGGCGCGCCGCGCGCGCTGCACGCTGAAGGCTTCGAGCAATTCCGAGAGGCCGAAGAGGAACGTGACGGCTGCGCCTTCGCTCCACTCGCCGATCGCGGCAGCGCCGGCTACGGCGATGAGCATGAGCAAATTCATGTCCGGCGCGAAGCGGCGCGCGGCAGAGATCGCTTTCGGAAAAATGAACCAACCACCCGCGACGATGGCGGCGGCATTGATGGCGATGAGCAACGGCGGCGGCGCGACATCGAGCCAGTGCAGCGCAAGGCCCAGACCTGTGAGCAGACCCGAGGCGGCGACGAGCATCGTGCGCGTGCGATTCGCCTCGCCCGCGTGTTCGTCCGGCGCGCTTCCAGCGGGCCGCGCCTTCATCCCGGTCGGCGCGATGGCGGCGATCAATGCTTCACGCGAAACGCTCGCGTCATGCGCGACCGTCACGCGGCCAGCGACGAGATTCACGGAAAGTCCCTGCACGCCGGGCAACGGCTTGAGCACTCGTTCGAGCACCGCGACTTCTTCCGAGCAATCCATGCCCGTCACCGCGAGTTCGGTGCGGCGCTCGGATTCGGGCAGCGCGCCGGATGCGGGTGCGTTTTCCTGCTCGTGCGAGCAGCCGCAGGCGGTGGGTTCGTGATTGTGAGAAGATGCGTTCATCGCAGCCCCTTCATTTTTTTCGGAAGATGCGGCTCCGTGAGGATCACCACGCGGCTCACGCGGGACGGGCCGAAGAGCGGCGTGCGATAGCTGATCCGCACTTGCTGCCCGGTGCGTAACGCGGTCGCGGGAGCCGCCTCGCCGCGCAGATAGAACGTGGTTCTGCGACTCCACGTCAGATTCATTTCGCGGGCGGGCTCTGTAGAGCGCCAAACGAAGCGTTGCGCCGCTGGATCGACAGACGCCACCTTCCCCACCGCCTGACGCGAAAGCGGAGGCATCGCGAGGGACGCTGGTGTGCCGATCGCCAGTAGAATCGCCGTCAGCGAAACGATGAAGCGCGCGCAGTTCATTTCGCCGCCTCCTGCTTCAAGCCTGGCGGGTCGTAGTATTCGCCGAGGACTTTCCCGCCGTCCGTGATGATGATCGTGAAGCCCGCGAACTTCGTCCCCGTGGCCTCGACCTTCTTCGCGCGAGTCGTGCTGCTCCGACTTCGGCTGTTGCCGCTGCGCGTCACCGTCGAATGCTCGGGCGTGTGAGTCGTGGTGATGACCTTCGATTCGATGGCCTGCCGTCCACCATTCGCGAGGTCGATCTTGAACTCGCCGGATTCGAGCACGGCCACGTCGTGACCTTTTGCGGAATGGCCGTAGGCGATCCATTTGCCCGTGCGCGTTTCCGGGCTTTTCGCTTTGCCGGAAAGCGTCGCATGCAGCGTCTTGCGCTGCGTCACGGTGTCTGCCGTGGTGTTCGGCAAATCCTTTCGATCCTGCTCCGAGGCGACGCGCGCCTCGATGCGGACGAGTTCATTGCCAGTGACGACCTGGCCGAAGGCCGAAGCGCAGCCGAGCGCGAGCGCCAACGCGCTAAGTCGGGAGAAAATTGATCTCATGTGACCGAGCCGCGGAGCCGGGGAGCGGGTGCGATGGCCCGCTCCCCGATTCGGTGCGGCGGTTACTTCTTCTTCTCGTCGTGCTTGTGGTCCTTGTGGTCGTCGTCGCCGTGCGCGCAGATGCAGGCGTATTCCTGGTATTTGCAGGTCGGGCACTTTTCGAGGTTCAGGTTGAACTTCTCGTAGGTCGCCTTGCCGCTCGCGTTCGCCTTGATGCTCACGGACACTGGGAAGTCGTTGCCTTCCGGGAGCGCGTTCGTGGAGACGAGCTTGCCGCCGTCCTCCTTGAATTCGAGCTTCGTCGGCTTGCTGCGGTCGCCAGCGGTGACGGCGATGACCTGGCCGCTGAGCTTGGCGGCTTTCAGGTCTTCGGTCAGTGCGGTGATTTCGACTTTGCGATCCTTCGTGACGAGGAACTCAAGGTGCGGTTCGACCGCGGTGATGACGCGGCCGCCATTGGGGCCAGCGTCTTTCTTGTCGTGTTTGTGGTCTTTCTCCGCGGCGAAGACCGGGACGGCGAGCGCGAGCGCGGTGAGGAGGTTCAGTGCGATGGATTTCATGTGGTTTGTTGTTTGAGGTTTGTTTTTGCGGTTTGGAAAAGGTGGTCCGCTGCGGCGTCCAAACCGGCACCGCGGCGGAGAGTGGTTTCAGTGAGCGGCTCCGGCTTCGCGTTCGACGGCGTTTTGCGCGGCTTTGCGGCCGAAGGTGTAAAAGACCGTGGGCGTGACCCCGAGGCCGAGCAGGGTGCTGGTGACGAGGCCGCCGACGATGACGACGGCGACGGGATGCAGAATTTCCTTGCCCGGCTGATCAGCGGCGAGGACGAGCGGGATGAGGCCGATGCCCGCGGCGAGCGCGGTCATGAGCACTGGAACGAGCCGTTCCTTGGTGCCGCGGATAACCATTTCCTTGGTGAAGCTCTCACCTTCCACCGCGATGAGATGGAGGAAGTGCGAGATCAGCATGATCGAATTGCGCGCGGCGACGCCGGCCACGGCGATAAACCCGACGAGCGTGGCGATGCTGATGTTGCCCAGCTTCAAGTAGGTGAAGACGAGTCCGCCGACGAGCGCGAGCGGGATGTCGCAGAGCACCTGGATCGCGAAGAACGGCGTCTTGAAATAGCCGTAAAGCAGGAAGCCGATGACGATGACGATGAGCGCGGAGAAGATGAGGATGCGCTGCGTGGCTTCCTTCTGCGCCTGAAATTCGCCTTCGTAGGTGATGAAGTAGCCCTCGGGCAGCTTGACCTTCCCGGTAACTTCCTTTTGCAGCCGCTGGACGAGCGCGCCCACGTCCCGCACCGTCGGCTTGATCGCGATGGTGAACCGGCGCTGGCTATTTTCCCGGAAGATGACATTCGGCCCCTTGGCCTCGCGCACATCGGCGACCAATGAGAGCGGGATGCGCTGGCCGGTCGTCGTCTCGACGGGAAGCTGCGCGATTTTGTCCGGCGAATCGCGCCACTCGATCGGCAGCCGCGTGACGAGGTTCACCGCGCGCTGGCCTTCGCGCAGCTCGGCGACGTCCTTGCCGCCGATGAGCGCGGAAAGCTGTTCGTTGAGATGGCCAGGCGCGATGCCATAAGCAGCGGCCCGATCGCGGTCAGCCTCGATGCGGAGCTGCGGGATGCTCGATTGCTGGTCGAGCTTGGCGTCCTCGAAGCCGGGAATGGTCTTCGCGATGCCTTGCACTTCGATCCCGAGCTGCCGCAGCTTGTCGAGGTCGGGGCCGAAGATTTTGATCGCCACGGGCGCGGATACGCCGCTGAGCATGTGGCCGATGCGGTCGGCGAGCGGACCGCTCACGACCGCGAAGACGCCGGGCACCGAGCGGATGCGCTGGTTGATGTCGTCGATGATTTGTTTTCGCGTGCGCTTTTGTCCCTCAAGGTGACCGTGACGCGCTTCGCGGAAATCCACGTCGAACTCCGCCGTGGAGACGGGCACGACGTGGTCGCCGCGCTCGGCACGCCCCAGCCGCCGCCCGACTTTCCGCACCTCTGGCACGGAGAGAATCTGCTGCTCGATCACATCGGAGATCTTGTTCATCTCTTCGAGGGAAGTGCCCGGAGCAGCCGTCGCTGCGACGAGCGCCGTCTCCTCCTTAAAGGCGGGAAGGAAGTCCTTGCTCATCCGCGGATAGAGCGCGAACCCGCCTGCCACGAGCATGAGCACGAGGGCGAGGAGCAAATACGGCTGGCTCAACCCAAAGCGCAGGAGTGTGTTTTCGAGCAGCCACTTCATTCCGCGCACGAGCCGCCCGTCCTTGTGTTCGCCGCCGTGCTTGGGGGTCAGCAAGATCGAGCACAGCACCGGAATCGCGGTGAGCGACACGACGAACGACGCGATCATCGAAATGATCGTGGCGACCGCGATGGGCGCGAAGAGCTTGCCTTCGACGCCGCTCAAGCCGAGCAGCGGCAGAAAGACGAGAATAATCAGGATCGTCGCGTAGAGGATCGAATTCCGCACTTCACCGGAAGCTGCGGCGATGACGTGCAGCTTCGGGCGCGGATGCGGAAGCATCGCGTTCTCGCGCAAGCGCCGGAACACATTCTCGACGTCCACGATGGCATCGTCGACGACCATGCCGATGGCGACGGCGAGCCCGCCCAGGGTCATCGAATTTACCGAGATGCCGAACGACTTAAACGTGAGCATCGTGATGGCGAACGAAAGCGGCATCGCCATGAGCGTGATGAACGTCGTGCGGAAGTTCAGCAGGAAGAGGAAGATCACGATCGTCACCATGATTGCGCCGTCGCGAATGGCTTCCTGCAGGTTGCCGATGGCGTGATCGATGAAGTCCTTCTGCTGGAAGAGCAGCGTGGTCTCGACGCCTTTCGGATAGGTCGTCTTCAGCTCTTCGAGCGCCTGGTTGATCTGCTCGGTCAGCGCGCGCGTGTCGAAGCCCGGCGCTTTCGTGATCGACATGATGACCCCGTAGGTCGGCGATTTCTCCGGGTTCTGGCTAACCGTGGCGTCGCCGCGCATCGGCTCGATCCCCCAGGCCACTTTCGCCACGTCGGAGATGAGGATGGGCCGGTCGTTGACCTTCTTGATGACCGTTCGCGCGATGTCCTCAAGCTGCGTCGTCATCGCGAGATTCCGCACCATGATTTCCGTTGGGCCGGTATTGATGAAACCGCCCGTCGTGGTGTTCGCCGCGTCTTCCGCAGCATTCTCCAGTTCATCGAAGCCCACGTCGTTCGCCTGCATCCGAAACGGATCGGGCTGAATCTCGATCTGCTTTACGCCGCCTCCCATGTTCAGGATTTCCGCGATCCCGGAGATGCTTTGCAGGCGGCGTTTGATCGTCCAGTCGGCCAGCGAACGGACGTCGCGCGGATGGATGTAACCCGGCTCGCCTTCCTTGATCGTCGAGCGCACGCCGACGAGGAGGATTTCGCCCATGAGCGACGCGACTGGCGTCATGAACGGCTGCACACCTTCGGGCAACTGCTCGCGCACGCCTTGCATCCGCTCCTGCACGAGCATGCGCGCCTTGTAGATGTCGGTGTCCCAGCCGAACTCGGCATAGACGAGCGACAGCGCGACGTCGGAATTCGAGCGCAGCCGCGTCAATCCGGCAACGCCCATGAGCGCGCTTTCGATGGGTTGCGTGACGCGCGTTTCCACTTCCTCCGGCGCGAGACCCGGCGCTTCGGTGAGGATAATGACGGTGGGCTTGGTCAGGTCGGGCAGCACTTCGACCGGCAACTGCATGGTCGTCTGCAACCCCGTGACCATGAGGATCAGCGAAATGCCGATGATGATCGCCCGGTTCGCGAGCGACCAATGGATCATCTTGTTGAGCATTACCGTGCCTCCTCTGCTTTGGCTGCGGGCTGGCTCGAGGCGGCTTTCGGCGGCACGGCTCCGCCACGCCTCGTGAGCAGCGAGACTAGGAGTAGGACAAAAAGAACCCCGCTCACGATCTTCCAAAGCGGACTGAAGTGCTTCGCCTCGTCTGGACCGTGCGCGTGGCCGTCGCCACCGGCCTTGGCTTTCGCCGCGTCCTCGGGCTTGAGTTCCGAGCCATCCGCCGCGTGCTCATGGCCGTGCGCGGCGTCGAGCGCCTCCTTGAGCGAGATACTGCCGCCTCCCGCGAAGGCCAGCGAATACGCGCCGCGCGTCACCACTTTGTCGCCCGGCAGCAAGCCGCTCATGATTTCCACAAAGCGGTCATTCATCTGCCCGACCTGCACCTGCGTTTTTACGAAGGCATTCTTCAAATCGAAGTCTTCGACGTAGACGAAACGGTTCGCCGCTTCGCCTTGCAGCGCCCCGCGCGGCACGCTGACCACGCCGGAACGTTTGCTGAGCACGATGGAAAACTCCGCGCGCATGTCAGCCCGCAGCAACCCGCCCTTGTTTGGCAGCCGGAAGATGGCGTCGATGGTGCCGCTCTGCTTGTCCGCCGAGGTGCCAAAGCGCAGCAGTTCGCCATCGAAGTTTTCATTCGGCAGTGCCGCGACTTTGATGTGTGCGACGGTGCCCGCTTTCATGCTGCCGGCCTGGTGTTCCGGCACGCGCGCGACGGCATAGACCTCGGAGAGGTCGGTGATTTCCAGCAACGCCTTGTCCGGCTCGAGCGGATCGCCAAGCCGCGCATCGACTTTCGTCACCAGCCCGGCAATGGGTGCTTTCAGCAGGATGCTCGGCGGCGGATCGCCCGGCTGGCGGCTCTCCAGCCGCGCCACGTCCTGGCCCGCCTGCACCTGGTCGCCGGGGATCGCTTTCAACTCCATGATGCGGCCTGGCACGCGGCTGCTCACCGCCGCGATTTTGCTGGGAATCGCTTCGATGCGGCCGAGAGCAAAGATGATTTCTTCGAAGTCAGTTTCCTCGACCTCGACGGTTTCGATACGGAGATTTTTCACTCCTGTTTCGTCGAGCACGACCGTGTTAGCCATGCGTTTGGAATCCACTTTTTCGGCGGCGAAGCCGAAGCTGGCAGCGGTGCAGAGGGCCAGCGTGATGAAGATGCGTTTCATTATTTCGAGCTTTTGATGGAAGGGTTGGATTGGCCGGTCGCGGCGGCGTGCCGGATGCGGGCGAGTTGGTAGTCGCGGAGCGCGTCGAGGCGCTGCCGCTGGAGTTCGAGGAGGCGGGTGCGCGCGCGCAGCACATCCGTGAGCGGGACATGGCCGGCGGAGTAGTGCTTGCGGAGCTGTTCCTCGATCCGCGTGGCCGCAGGCAGCACCTTATCGTCGAGTTCCGCGACGAGCTTGATGTAGGCGCTCATTGCGCTGAGCGCGGCGATGACTTCCGCGTTGGCGTTGAGCTTCGTCGCATCGACTTCCTTCTCCGCCCGCGCGGCTGCTGCTTCCGCTTCTCGAATGCGCCCGGAGTTGTTGTTCCAGATCGGAAGGGGAAGGCTGAACCGAAAGCCGATGACCTGCTCCGTTTCGATGGGCTCCGGTTCATCGAGGACGCGCTCGCGGGTGTATGAGGCACCGACGCCGATGTCCTCCCACCGCCGCGCGCGCTGCTCAAGCACCACGGAGCGCGCGGCTTCGGCACGGGATTGTGCGGCGAGAATGTCGGGGCGCCCGGTGACACCGCCTCCACCCGGGATGGACTTGGGCATGGGCAGCGCGCCGGTGATGGCGATGCGGTCGTCGCCCGCGAGGCCGAGCAAAGGGCGTAGTTCGCCGAGCAGCGTCACCTCCTCGGCGGCGAGTTGCAGGTTCTCGATTTCGATCTGCCGCGTTTCGAGTTCCACCTGCGAGGCATCGACGGCGGAGGCTTCGCCCGTCTCGACGCGCTTGAGGAGAAAGCCGGAGAGTTCGCGGCTGTTCGCGAGCTGCTTGTCGCGCAACTCGCGCTGCCCGCCGAGCGCAAGGAGCTTTACCGCCGCGGCGCGGACTTCGGCAGCGAGCTTTCGCTCCGCGTCCCGCACCTCCGCTTCTGCCGCAGCGAGTTCGGCGCGCGAAACGGCTTTCTCATGCCGCAAGCGTGAGGTCAGTGGAAAGCGCTGCGTAAATCCGATCTCGAATGAGCCTTCGCGGCCCATCGTGTTGCGGGTGAAGCCGCTCTCCAGCTCGGGATTGCTGAGCCGACCGCTCTGCTGGAGCCGCCCCCGCGCCTCCTCGATGCGGAGCCGCGCGGCGGCGAGTGTCGGGTTCTGCTTTAGCGCGTAATCGGCCGCGCCCTCGACACTGAGCGAGACACTGCCGGCCCACGCGGAGGCCGCGCAGGCGAAGAAGAAAAAAATGGATTTGGAAAAAGACATGAGTGCATGGGTTGGGTGACGTGACGGACAGAGCCCGCGCAGGCGCGAGCAGGTGCACGGTGCGGACAGACGACTGGCAACGGCGAATGCCGTCACCAAACCACGACTCAGATCAGAAGAACGATCGTGCGGGCCACCGTGACTCCGAACGGCGGCGAATCCCCAAAATCGACGGAAGCACCGGCCGGAACCTTCGTTTCCGAACCGGCGAGAAGCACCTGCACAACCGGCAGGATCGCGAGCACAACTTGCGGTGCGATGATCTGCGGCGACGCCTCGATGGGACGCGACTGCACATCCTGGCTGACCACCTGATGATCCTCACGCGGTCCTGAATCATCCTCGTCATGCGGCGCCCCTGACCGCGCATCGTCCGCGTGGCAATTCGCGCCATGCGGCCCGTGGCAGTGCGAAGTCTGCGTCGGCACCGGCTTGCCACCACACAAGCAGACATAGCCGGCCCGGCTGCCCAGAGTCTGCGCCACGAACAGTGCGAGCACGCACAGCGCGATGGCGAAGATATGAGTAGCGGAACGCGGTTTCACTCGGTGCTTAGATTCTCCAGATTCTAGAGTTGTTCAAGCGTTGACTTATTCAGCTGCGACAGTTTGCGCTCATGAAGCTCAGCAACGGAGTCGCGAATGATCTCCCAAGCTGAGTGTAGGAATAAGGCGGCGATGATTGCGGCGACGATCAGATCGGGCCACGCGCTCTTGAGCCAAGCCACAAGGATGGCGGCGATGATTACTGCGACGTTGGCAAGGGCATCGTTGCGGCTGAAGAGCCAGATGGCGCGGGCATTCGCATCACCGCGTTCGCGGAAGCGCACAAGGGCGAGCGCGGCACTGACATTGACGGCAAGTCCGGCAATTCCCAAGCCGCCCATGATCTCGGCCTCTGGCGGGATGGCGTTCAGCGCACGCCACACGGCCATGCCGATAACGCCCACACCTAGCGCCGCCAGGAAGCAACCTTGCGTCAATGCGACCCGAGCGCGCGTGCGCTCGGCCCAGCCGAGTGCAAGTAATCCAACGAGAGTGATCGAGCCGTCCCCGAGGAAATCCAGAGCGTCAGCCTTGAGCGCCTGGCTGTTTGCTATGAAGCCGCCGACGATTTCGATGACACCGAAGCCGAGATTGAGAATGACGACGATCCAAAGCGCCCGCCGGTAGGCCGGATCATGTGCCGCTCTCTCTTCGTCGGCGTGACAGCCGCAGCTTTCCCGCTCTTTGATATCACTCATAGCCAAAAGGGAACGCCCGCAGGAGCAGATCGGTTGGTTGATGATTGGTTCATTTCAGCGGAATGACCGTGCGATATTTGCCGCCCCGGGATTGCTCCGGCGGTTGGTCGGCGCGCTCAACGGTGATATGATCGAGTTTGTGTTCGGCAAGCAGCCGGGCGGTCGCATCTAGCGCCAATTTCCACGCGCGTTCCGCATCCGTTTCAGGGGCGAGGCGCAACCGGATGCGCAGTTTTGCCGGTGGGGTCTGCTCGATCTGAAAGAGTTCGACGCCTGCGATTTCGTCGAGCTCCAGCGCCAGCGGCGGAATCGAGACTCGCTCGCCGCTCGCGGTTGAAAAGGTGAGCACGTCGCCAGTGCGGCCTTGCACGCGGATTGCAGGCCGCGCATTCCCGCACGTACAGGGATCGGGCCGCGTCAGGATGCTGTCGCCGAGGTCGTAGCGGAGGATCGGTTGCACCCGGTTGGCGAGATTTGTCACGAGGACGGTGTGTGATTGCTCGCCGGGCGGCGTCGGCCGGTATTCGGCATCGACCGGCTCGATCACGACCCAATCATTCACGACGTGCAGCCATCCTTCGGCGCAACTATAGGCAGGGCCAGCGATCTCGGTGGAGCCCCAGACGTTGCCGATTTTGGCGCCGAATGCCCTGGCGATGCGGCCATACTCGTCCTCTGGTAGCCCCTCTGCCGTCACGACCAGCAGGACCGGGTTGATCCGCAGACGGCCGGCTTCGGCTTCGGTAGCGAGCAGGGAAACGACCGTGGCGTAGCCAGTCACGAGCGCCGGGCGAAAGCGGTTCAACTCGGCAACCAGTTCCGGTATCGGCGTGTGCACCGAGAAGTCCCGGACTATCTTGGTGGCGAGCCGGCTGGAGCGGCGCATCGAAGTGACAGTGCCGACAGAAACGAAATGGCCGCCGGTGGCGTGCAGCGCCGCAATGCGCGCGCCGCGGACGACGACTTTGACGAAATCCGCGAAGGTGAGCCATTTTCCAAACGCCTCCCTCATCGCGGCCATTCCCGTTTTGCTGTGTGCGTCATCGATCACGAAAATCCCGGGCGTCCCCGTCGTGCCGGCCGTCGTGGCGACCAGGTATTTGCCGAGGAAGCGCTCGCCGATCAGCTCGGGCTTTTCGATGAAAGCGCGCACATTTTCGAGCGTGACCTCGCGGTCAGTCACCCAATCGTCGAACCGCGCCATGAGTTCCTTTTTCGTGGTGGCTGGCAGCAGCGTCGGGTCTTCGACTCGTTCCGGAAGCTCGCGATAAAGTTCCCGGTAAAAGGGCGAGTGAGCGCGGGCATGCCCCACGATCTCGGCCAGCCGATCGCGCTGCTGTGTGATCTCGGTGCTTTCGCTCATGGTCTCGTGCTCGGCTCACGTTTGCTCTAGCCGGGCCGTTGCCGTTGCACCCCGGCGCGAATGGAACGCGCCGGGTGAAAGACGGCTTTCCGCCTCAGGCGCAACGATGGCTACATTGCGGATGGCACGGCTCACCTTGCTTGCACTGAATAACAATCGGCCCGCCCTTGCCATTGGCCGACCAACGCACTTCGACGCAATTGGGAATGTTGCATGCGGGCCGCGGGTTCACCGCCCGCGGTCTGCGGCTTCCGCACTGGTCGGCCCGACAATACTGGCGAGCGCAAGCGCGCCGAGGGCAGTGATGCCGAGGAGACGACCCAAGGTGCTTGTCCGAAGGATTGAGGGATCGGATGCTTTCATTTGTTTGGTTCTGGTTTGTTTGGTTTTTTCGATGGGAAGTTACTCGTCGCAGGTGCAGGCGTATTCCGGGTTGTCGCACTTCTTGCAGACGCTCATGTCTAGCTTGATGCGGAAGTTCTTCGGCTTCGCATCGGCTTTCTCCTTGGCCTGCACGACGATGTTATAGCCTTCGCCTTCGGGGAGCGGTTCCTTCGAAACGAGCAGGTCGCCTTTTTTCTCAAACTCGATCCTTTTCTTGCCGCTCGGCGCCTCGGCAGTGGCGGTGATGACTTGATCGCCGGGCGCTTGCTGCTTCTTCGCGTCGTCGTAAAAGGCGATGCTTATCTTGCGATCCTTCTCGACGAAGAACTCTGCTTTGGAGCCTTCGAGCTTGAGGATGCGGCCTCTGCGGGGACCGGCTTCGACTCCCTCGGCGGCGAGCAGCGATGAAGTGACGAGGGCGAGTGCGGTGATGATGTGGAGTAGTCTTTTCATACGGTTACGGGTTCGTGTTTCGGGGTTTCTGTTGTGGTTGCTGGCGGTTCTGTTGGTTTGTTTTTGGCTTTGGCTTTTCGCTCGATCCACTCGTAGAGCGTTGGAAGCAGGACGAGGGTGAGGAAAGTCGAGGAGAGGATTCCGCCGATGACGACGGTTGCGAGTGGACGCTGCACTTCCGCGCCCGCGCCGGTGGCGATCGCCATTGGCACAAAGCCGAGCGAGGCCACGAGCGCGGTCATCAGCACGGGCCGCAGTCTCGTGAGCGCGCCTTCGATCACGGCATCGCGGACGTGCCTGCCTTCTTCGCGCAGCTGATTGAAGAAGCTCACCATCATCACGCCATTGAGCACGGCGACGCCCGAGAGCGCGATGAAGCCGACGCCCGCGGAAATGGTGAATGGCATGTCGCGCAGCCAGATCGCGAAGATGCCGCCGGTGACGGCGAGCGGGATGCCTGTATAAACGAGCACCGCCTGCCGCACGCTCCCGAAGGCCATGAAGATGAGGACGAAGATGAGCACGAGCGCCAGCGGCACGACGATGGCGAGCCGCTTCTTCGCCTCGACGAGGTTTTTGAACTGCCCGCCGAACTCGAAGTAGTAGCCGTCGGGGAACTTCACCTTTGCCTGAATGTTGCGCGTCGCTTCCTCCACGAAGCTCGCGGTGTCGCGCCCGCGCACGTTGATCAAAATGGCGGCGCGCCGCTGCGCGTCTTCGCGGGAAATCTGCGTGACCTGATCGACGAGCTTTACCTTCGCGATTTGTCCGAGCGCGAGCAGGCCGCCGTCTTCGGTCCGGACGGGTAGCCGCTCGATCTCGCGGGGGTCTGTGCGGCGATCCTCGGCGAGGCGCACGACGATCTCCGTGCGGCGATTGCCTTCGATGATCATTCCGACTTCCTTGCCCGCGAGCGCGGTCTCGACGAGCCGGTTCAGGTCATCGGCCTGCACGTTGAATTTGCGCATCGCCTCACGGTCGGGCTGGAGTTCGACCATCGGAACTTTGCCGATGGCGTCAAACTCCGCCTCGCGCCCGCCTGGGGTGTTCTCGATGGTGCCGCGCACTTCGCCCGCCACGCGCTCCAGCTCGTCGTAGTTCTCGCCGTAGATTTTGCACATCAGGTCCGCGCGCGCGCCCGCCATGATCTCGTTGAACCGCATTTGGATCGGCTGCGAGACGAGCAGGTTTTGCCCTGGCACTTGCTCGATGAGCGCCTTGCGCATCAGCTCGCCGAGCGCGGCCTTCGCGATTGGTTTGCCGTCCGCTTTCCGCCACTTCTCCGGCGGATGAAGCATCACGTAGGTGTCCGAGACGTTCGGCCCCATCGGATCGGTCGCGACCTCCGCCGTGCCAATGCGCGAGAAGACGTGGCTGATCTCGGGGAACTCGCGGCGCAGGATCGCTTCCGACTTTTTCTGCATCTCAATGGACGAGGAAAGTCCGGCGCTGGAACTGCGGATGAATTGGAAGGTGAAGTCGCCCTCGTCGAGTTGCGGGATGAATTCCGAGCCGAGCCGCGAAAAGAGCAAGAGCGACAGCGCGAGCACCGCGACGGCGGGCAGGACCAGCAGCCAGCGGAAGCGCAGGCTGAAGCGCAACACAGGCGTATAGATCGCCTTCGCCGTGCGCACGATGAAGTTGTCCTTCTCGTGAATCTTGCCGCCAAGCAGGTAGGAGCAGAGCACCGGCATCAGCGCGAGCGCGAGCACGAGCGCGCCGCCGAGGGCGAGCATCACGACCACCGCCATCGGCTTGAACATTTTCCCCTCGATGCCTTGCAGCGCGAGGATCGGCACATAGACGACGGTGATAATCACCACGCCGAAGAACATCGGGCTGGCGACTTCCTTCGACGCCTTGAGCACTTCGCGCGTGCGCTCCGCGGGCGTGAGCCGTCGCCCAAGATGATGCTGCCGCTCGCCGAGATGGCGGATGATGTTTTCGACCGTGACGACCGCGCCGTCGATGATGAGGCCAAAGTCGATCGCGCCGAGGCTCATCAAGTTTCCTGAGAGGCCCATCTGCACCATGCCTGTCATCGCGAAGAGCATCGCGAGCGGAATGACCAGCGCAACGATGAGCGCCGCGCGCCAGTTGCCAAGCAGCGCGAAGAGCACGACCACGACAAGGATCGCGCCTTCGACGAGGTTCTTCTCGACCGTGTGAATCGTGCGGTTGACCAGCTCCGCCCGGTCGTAGAGTGGCGCGATGACGACGCCGGCGGGCAGCTTCTTCTGAATCTCGGTGAGCTTTTCGCGGACGGCTTCCGCGACGAGCCGCGAGTTCTCTCCGGCGAGCATAATCGCCGCGCCGACGAGCGCTTCATCGCCATCGAACGAGCTGGCACCGGTGCGGGCTGCGGAGCCAATGCTGACCGTTGCGACTTCGCCGAGCATGATCGGGCGGATGCCTGCGGCGAATTTGAGAGGTAGCTTCGCTATTTCATCGGTCGTCGTCACGCGGCTCGGTGCGCGCAGGATGAGCTGCTCGCCGCCGATCTCCACGAAGCCGCCGCCGGCGTTTTTGGTGTTCTGCTCGACGACTTCCGCGAGTGTGTCGAGGGACAGGCCGGCCGCCGCGAGCCGCGCCGGATCGGGCTGGATGACGATCTGCTTCTCGTAGCCGCCGCTCGTGTTCACCTCCGCAACGCCGAGCGTCGCGCGCAGCAACGGCTTCACGCTGTATTCCTGAATTTGCCGCAGCGTCATGAGCTGCTCTTCGCGCGTGCCCGGCTTGTTCTTCGCGTCGGGCGCGTAGTCGAGCCGGTAGTAGAAGATTTCGCCGAGGCCCGTAGCGATCGGCGAGAGCTTCGGCGTGAGGCCCTCCGGCAGTTCGTCGAGCACGCTTTGCAAGCGCTCGGTGACGAGCTGGCGCGTGAGGTAAAGGTTCACGCCGTCCTTGAAAGTCATTGTTACTTGCGAGAGGCCGAACTTCGAGAGCGAGCGCAGCTCGACCATGTTCGGAAGGCCGGCCATCTCGCTCTCGATGGGGAAAGTAACGAGCTTCTCGACTTCTTCCGGTGCGAGCGCAGGCACCATCGTATTGATCTGCACCTGCGGGTTCGTGATGTCGGGCACGGCATCGATCGGCAGATGCACCGCGGCCCAAATGCCGACGCCGATCAGCGCGACCGTCGCGAGCAAAACGGCGACGCGCTGGCGGATGACGAATTCTAGAAAACGGTCGAGCATCGAAGGCGTCTTAGTGGCCGCACGTGCAGGCTTTGCCGCCGCGCAGGATTTGCAGCTCGGCCATCCAAAGGTCGTTCACCGGCGACGTGACGATTTGATCGCCCGCGTAGAGCCCGTCGGTAATTTCGACCAGCTCGTTGTTCATCGCGCCGACTTTCACCGCCGTGCGCAGGTAAAAGTTTTCATTCACCGCATAGACGAACCAGCCCTCCGCAGTCCGGAGCAGCGCGGAGCGCGGAACTGCGGGAACGGCGTCTCCAGCCTCCGCGCGGAATGTTGCGATGAGCCGCGTGCCCGTGGCGAGCGGGGCGGCGGTTTCGACGACAATCTCGAAATCGCCAAGGGTGGCGTAGGGCGATTTCTCCACTCGCTTGACCACACCTTTTTCAAGGGTCGCGCCGCCAAACGAATTGACGCGCAATGCGACTTCCTGTCCGGGCTTGATATGCGCGGCTTTTTCCGCGGGCAGCCAGCCGTTGGCCTCGGTGAGCGCAGCCGGCGTCAACGCCACCTGGCGCAGTCCATCCGCGCCCTGGATGACGTGCAGATCGGTTTTGAATTCAGGTGCGATCTTCTCCTCGCCGACTTCGGCGACTTTCAGATTGATGTTGGCCTTGACCTTCGGATGCAGCGCGAGCCCGTGTCCTTCCTTGAGCTGCACGGTGTCGCCAGTGCCTTCGAATTTGCCTTCACCTGTTTTCGCGTGCTCCGCGGATTGCTTCTGACAACTCGTCAGCGTGGCAGCGAGGACGAGAGAGGAGACGATGAATGGATGGAATGATCTCATGAGTTACTTGCGGGATTTTTGAATGGTGGACGCGGTGCTGCCTTCGCCGCGGATTTGGACGCCGGCGCGCAATGCCGGCGGGATGGAAGCGCCCGTGAGCAGGTCGATCTCGGCCCTTGCATTCAGCGCGTCCGCCTGCGAGGCGAAGATCGCCTCGAGCGCTTCGAGGTAGGATTGCTGCACTTCGAGGTAGGTCGCCAGCGGCACCGCGCCGAGCCGGTAGTGGCGGTCGGCAAGCACGGCGGCTTCGCGCAGTTGCTCAGCGACCTTTGGATTCAGCCGCGCCATCTCCTTGCGCACGCGCTCGTAGGCCGCGACCTGCTCGCGGAGGCGGCGCTCGATGTCGCGCAGCATCAGTTTCAGCGAAGTCTCCGCCTGGAGCAGCCGCGCGTTGGCGGTCTCGATGCCGCCCTGGTTGCGGTTCCAAAGTGGGAGTGGGATGGAAATGCCAACGCCGCTGACATCCTCATGATCGCGGCCGGCTCTCTCACTGGAAAACTGAGGGCCGACGGTGATGCTCGGCCAGGCCTCATTCTCGGCGAGCCGCAGCCGGAAGCCCTGCTGGTTGAATTCGATCTCCCGCTGGCGCAGCTCGAAGTTGCCGCGGCCCGCGCGTCGCAGCAGCTCCTCGACCGGTGGCAGGTCGGGGAAAACCAGCGCCACGTCCTCGATCACCAGTCGTTCGGCGATGAGCCGTCCGCGCAGTGCGTTCAGCTCATAAAGCGACGACTGGGCTTCCTTCGATGCCTCGATCGCTTCGCGCCGCAGCTTGATGACCGACGCCTCGATCGCGCGTGTCTCCAAGAGCGGTGTCACACCCGCCGGCTCGCGCTGCACGAGCGTAGCGACGAGTTCTTCGCCACGCGTCGCAACCTCCTGTGCCGCCGCCTCGCGCCGCTGCGCCGCGAACAGCGCGAAACCTTTCTGCCGCACCTGCGCGGCGAGCGCCGCCTTGAACTGCTCCAACCCCGCCAGCGCCAGCTCGATCTGCCGGTCCGCGATGGCCTTTCGTAGCGAAACGCGCCCCGGCCACTCGAAAGTCTGCGCCGCCGACACAGCCCACGCTCTTCCCTCCGCCGCCGCATCACCGCGGACGTGTTTACGGCCGACTTCGCTCGAAAACTCGGGATTCGCCCAAGCCCCTGCCGCTTTGCGTTCGCCTTTCGCAGCGGCGACCTCGGCTTCGTAAAACTTGAGTTCAGGATTCTCGGCGAGCGCCTGCGCGACGAGCGCATCGAGGGAAATGGGCGCGGGAGGCTTCGGCTCGGCCGCGAACAGCGGCAGGGCGATGATGAGTGGGAAAAATGAGCGGAAAATCTTCATGCAAAAAGTGGATGTGACGAACGGAGTGGGAGTCGCGCAGCGAAGCGCCACGGCGCGCGAAAGCGCACCGCGAAGCGGAGAGTGGCCGAATCCGAAAAGACTCGGCCTTAGGCCACGCGCGAAGGCCCGCGCACCGGCAGAGCCTTCTTCATCACATCATGCCACCGCGGCGAAGGAATCGCCGACGGATCGGGCGGAGTAGAACTTACTTCCTCTGCCATCGCTGCCACCAGCCGCCGCATCAACTCCGCGACATCCACATCTTCCACCCACACCGGCGCCGGCAGAACGAGCGGTGCGAGCGCGGCAAGATTCACTCCTGTCTCAAGCGTCGCACACGGCGTGCAGTCGCTTCCGCTGCACGGCAAACCACGCTCCGAGTCGCCAGGCGCTCGCTCACTTTCGCAACACTTTTCCACCTCGCCGGGAAACGTCGCCGCGATCACGCAGCGGTTCGTGGAATACACGAACAGCAGCGCGAGAAAGACGACAAGGATGGCGCGAAATGACCGCATCAACTGCGTGCTCAATAACCGAAAGCAAAGTTTTGGCAAGCTCGAGGGGCGTCCATCACTTATGAAGATGCACGACCCACAACCGCCCGCAGTTCCGCAGTCGCAACCTGCCGGAAGTTTCGCTGCCGTATTGAGTTCGCTTCACCGCACAACTTCATCTGATCGCGTGTATTTTGTCGCGCTTTGGCCGCGGTGGTTACCACTCGTGGTTACCATCCAAAACACCGGGCTTTCGAGCTACGTCCCAAACCTCTGGTTTCCAGAGCATTAAAGTGGTCGGGCTGGCGGGATTCGAACCCGCGGCCTCTTCGTCCCGAACGAAGCGCTCTACCAAGCTGAGCCACAGCCCGTCACTTAATCCCGCAATCGCCTTAGCAAACCACTGCGGAGAATCCAAACGATGAATCCACCCACTTCGTGAGTCAACAGGCAATCGGTCTAGCCGGCTATCCGATGATCTCAAAAATTGCTTCAACCTCGACCGCCGCACCCGTTGGCAACTGAGCAAATCCTAAAGCGCTGCGAGCATGGTATCCGTTCCCTGTCTTGCCGAAAATCTCGTGCAATAAATCGGAGCACCCGTTCACCACCAAATGTTGGTCGGTGTACTCGAGCGACGAGTTCACGCAACCCAGCACCTTGAGAACACGCAACCCATTCAATGTTCCATGGGTATTCCACACGGAGTTCAACACCTTCTCCGCGCAATTCCTCGCCGCACGATACCCCTCTTCCGTGCCCAACCCCGCACCCAGCTTGCCCTTGAGATCACTCACGTGTCCCGAAGTGATAAGCTGATTACCCGAGCGAATGCACAGGTTCAAATAACCCGGCTCGTTTTTCACAAAACTCAGTCCCAACTCTTCCGCTATCGCTTGTGGTTCTTTCATAACTTTTTTTCAAACACTTTGAATCGCCCATGCCCATGCGGGCTGCCCCTCCAAAACGGTCGGCGTCACTCCATGCTTCGCAAAACCTATTCCTACCCTCGCGAAGCCAGTTGCTCCGCTACCCGGTCAACATCATAAACACATCCGCCCCAAGTGCCTCCGCTCGCATTCTGCAACAGCGCCCAAAGTCGCGTATCCTGAGGCAACCGCTCATCCGGCGACATCCGCGAGTCCGCTTCCCGTGCCGAAAGCAACCCGGTTCCCGCCTCCGCCCCAAACAACACCCCATCAGCGCCCACCAAATCCAGACGCCCAGCCCCGCTCCTTCCATCAATCTCAATCTGAATCACATCCCCATCCCGCACGCGGCCTATCGGTCCACCCGCCAATCCCTCTGGTCCAACATGCCCAATGCAGGCCCCCGTCGACACCCCCGAAAAACGGGCGTCCGTCACAAGCGCAACTTGTTTTCCAAAAGGCAAATGCTTCAAGGCTCCCGTCAACTGGTAGGTCTCCTCCATCCCCGTTCCCATCGGGCCGACCCCTACCAACACAATCACATCCCCCGCCTGAATCCGCCCGTCCTTGATCGCCGCCATCGCCTCCTTTTCACGCACAAACACCCGCGCTGGACCGGTTTTACGATACACACCGTCCGCATCCAAAACCGATGCATCAATCGCCGTCGCCTTCACCACTGCGCCCTCTGGAGCGAGATTTCCTCTGGGGAAAACAAGCGTGCCCGTCAGCCCCAGTTCTGCGGAACGTTCCGGCGAAAAAATCACCTCATCAGGCGAAATGCCATCCCGCTGGAAGAGCAACTCGCGGAAATTTTTCCGCCGTTCCGATGCTTCCCATGCCTCCAGATTCGCGCCCAAGGGCAGTCCTGAAACCGTCAACGCCTCCAAATCAAGTAACCCCAACCGCGCAAGATGCAGCATCACCTCGGGAACGCCGCCCGCGAGAAAAACGCGGACAGTCGGGTGATGCACCGGCCCATTTGGAAGAACACTGACCAAGCGGGGAGTGCAACGGTTCACCTCAATCCAGTCCTGCACCGAAGGACGTTCCAACCCTGCAGCATGCGCAATGGCAGGCACATGCAGCAGCAGATTCGTGGAACCCCCAAAAGCGGCGTGGACCGTCATTGCGTTACGAATCGACGCCGGAGTCACAATGTCCGCTGTCCGCTTTTTTCCACGCGCCAACCGAATCAGCGCCTCAGCCGATCGCGAAGCCAGATCCAACCACACCGGTTGCCCCGATGGCGCCAACGCCGAATGCGGTAAACTCATCCCGAGCGCCTCGCCAACCACCTGTGCGGTCGCCGCTGTTCCAAGAAACTGGCACCCACCTCCCGGCGAACCGCATGCGCGACAACCCAACTCCGCCGCCTCCGAAAGCGTCAATCGACCATGCGCGAACCGAGCCCCGATTGTCTGAACCGCGCCAGCGTCCTCGCCCTCCTCAGGGGGCAAGGTCACCCCACCCGGCACGACGACCGACGGAAGCTCAGGCATTCCCGCCAACGCCATCATCATCGCCGGCAACCCCTTATCGCACGTCGCAACCCCCAGCACCCCCTCTCGCCTCGGCAACGATCGGGCCAACCGACGAAACACCGTCGCGGCATCATTCCGATACGGCAGGCTGTCGAACATCCCCGTCGTGCCCTGCGTTCGACCGTCACACGGATCCGAACACGCAGCCGCAAAGGGAATCGTGCCCAAGCGTTTGAAGCTCCGCGCCGCCGCCTCAACCATCAATCCAATCTCCCAATGACCCGTATGAAACCCAAGCGCCACCGGTGAACCATCCGGCGCACGCAACCCTCCCTGAGTGCTCAAAATCAAAAACTGGCTCCGCAACAAATCCGCAGGATTCCACCCCATCCCCGCATTCTGGGTCATCCCAAACAAGTCCCCGCTCGGTGCCTCCATCAACAAAGATTCCGTCAGCGGCAAACGGCCAACCGGACCCGGCCCCTTGGTGCGAACCTCGTAAATCGACGGATCACCGTCACCGATGAAGTCAAACGAAGCATCCATAGGACTAATCAGGCCACAGGCTCCAATGTTTCACCCGCCTCCGCTAACCCATCACCACCCGGCATGTAGAACGAGTCGCCGATAAAAACCTCGGCATCAGGAAGATCGCGAACCGCATTTTCCGCAAACCAATGCAATGCACCGGTATCGCCATGCACAAGATAGAGTTGAGACGGTGCAACCTTGCGGATGTACGACATGATTGTCTCCCGACTCCCGTGCGCCGAAAATTGAAAGTCCTCCACACGGCATTGCACGCGAATCGGAAGCGAATCCTTCCGAAGCTTCACTTCACCACCCTGCCCCACTCTTTTTAATGCGCCACCCGGCGTCTCCGGATCGGCGTACCCCACAAAGAAAACCCCGTTTTGCGGATGTGCCAAAAACCGTTCCGCCACAACGTTTGAGAGTGTGTTTTCAGACATCATCCCACTCGACAGCGCATAAATTCTTCGCGCCTTTACTCCGAGATTATTCAACTCCGACCCACGAATGGTGAAGGGATCAACTTCCTCCAACAGCTCCAATCCCACATCCCGACGCGTTGATGTCTTTGCGAGGTCATCGTGAATCTCCGTCAACTTCGTGCTCAGCCCCCCAATGTAAACCGGACACCTTTTGAGGCGATCCTCCTCAAACGCGTGATGGAGCATCAACAGCAACTCCTGCGTCTTTCCCAACGCAAAAACTGGGACCAAAACCGATCCACCTCCCGCAAACACTGCGTTAATGGCCTCGATAAACCGCGCTTCCTCTCCCTTGCGAGTGAAACCAGCCGGAGTCGGAACCAGACCGCGCGTTGTCTCCACCACAAGCACGTCGACCCCCTCAGTCGGCAGGCTCCCACCCTGCATCATCGTCTGATCCTCGAGATTGATGTCGCCCGTGTACAAAACGCGTTTGCCGTCCGCAAGAAACTCAACCGAGACCGATCCCAAGATGTGCCCCGCGTCATGGAATCGAAAGAGAACCGGCTCTCCCTCCTCCTCCTCGTCCTCCCTCACGCGCTCCCCCTTGAAGTTAAACCAACGATTCAACGGAACGGCGCGCCAAGCCTTACATCCAGCGGTCACATCTCGATGCGTGAACAGCGGGTAATCCTCAATCCCAGCCTCTTCCTTCCGACGGAACATCACGTTGACCGAGTTTCGCAACATCGCGTCCGCAAGCTGGCGCGTCGCCTCCGTCATGAACACCGGCACCCCAGGGTACATCCGCGTCAGGACCGGCAATGATCCGAGGTGGTCCTGATGAGCGTGCGTCAAAAAGATGGCGTTGATGGAAACGCCTTCGAGCCGGTCAAACCGCGGCAACGCGGCGCGCCCCTCCTTTTTCGGATGGGCTCCACAATCCACAATCACCCGAGTCTCGCCCCACTCGAAGAGATAGCAGTTTGCCCCGATTTCGTTCACCCCCGTTAGATTTGTCAGTCTGAATGCGTCCATCCTTGTAGCCCTTCAACGTCGACGGAAACCGTTCGACTGGCAAACCGTGATTCCCCTGACGTTCCTTGCGAGCACCCCGCCTCAAGTGTAGCGTCAGCAAAACCCGATGCGTCCCCCCACCCCCAACCAAGGGTCCCTCCGGCCCCCTCATGCCCAAAGCCGCTCAGGATTTTCCCTGACCGAACTCGTCTTCGTCATCTTCGCCATCGTCGCGCTCCTGTCCGTCGCAGCTCCTAGCATCACCAGCGTGATGAAGGGCAAAAAAATCGACCAAGCCATTAACTCGGTCACGGCAACCCTCGAACTCGCCCGATCCGAGGCCCGCGCCAAAGGCGCCTTCGTCTGGGTCGCATTCGCCCAAGTGAAATCCAGCGATTCCGAAAGCGGCAACGACGAGGTCTGGATGTCAACTTGGCGGGTGCATCCCGACGGAACGCGTCCAGTTGACGGCTCTGTCTCGTCCAAAACCTATCCGCGCCTTCTCTCCAGCCCCAAATCAATCGACGGCATCGTCCTGAGTAGCATGAGCGGATTTTCCAGTGGCGCCACCCGACCACTCGTCGATTCGTTGGCGAAATACATCGGGGACGGCAATGCACTCGCCCTGCCCAACTTCCTCCAGCAATACGGCACTTCGACGCGGAACGATTTCTTTGAAATCACCACAGATGCCCCGCAAGGGCCCCTCAACTTTTCCACCGAAATTCGAACCGCCACGGGCTCAAAAAAAGTCGTCTTCCCGGCCGCCGTGTGTTTCACCCCCAGAGGCGAATGCCTCTTTGAGAGTTGGGATGCCATCACGAAGCCAGACACGCCCTCACAAATTGTGTTGGGAATCACCCAATCCGTCGGAAATTTCACTCCCCTCTATCGACCTGACTCCTCCGTCATCATCGCCGTCTCTGGAAGCACCGGCCGCGTCAAAATCGTGCGCTTGTAAAGCGCCTCCCGCACTCCTCTCCCCGAGCGGGGGCCAACCGCCCCCAAATCGCACCAACATCCACTGGGCCTCGCTTCTCACCGCGCGGCTGACACCGCATTGTTTGACCCACCTCCCGCATTAGCCGCAGGTTTTGTTTTGGGCGCACTTTTCGGATCAAGGTTTTTGCCCAAATCCTCCTCTGTGACCGTCGATTCCACCCCGCCGCCGGGAACATCTACCTTGGTCACCCACAACAACGCGTTCAGAACGGTTTTCCGAAAATCAGCGTTCCCCCAGTTCTTGTGGAAGTGCCCGCCCGTGAACCCAAACCCGCGCCCGCCATCAGGCCGCTCCACGCTCCACATCGTCGCCTCCGAAGCACCCTTCTCCGCCTGAATATGCGCATACGGCCCCTTGGGATAAACGTAAGGGCCATTCCGCACCGCTTCCGAAGGGGTCGCCACCAGAATCGGAACAAACTTGGTCCCCGCATCCTGCGCTTCCGCTATGCCGTCGCGAAAAGCCGGACGGAACCGCATGTTGATGTACCACTCATCCAAAATCTGAAACGGCTTCACACCACGCGTAATCGGGTGAACAGGAAAGGTCGTGAACATCGGTTCCCACAGCGGATTACAAGAGAACAACGTCTCATAATGCCCGCCTATCCATTGCTTAAACTCCGCTCCGCCCAGCCCGGGCTCAACCTCCACCCCGTAATGCATGCATCCAAAGCCCACCCCCTTTTCCACCAGTTTCCGAAGCGTCGCTAAATGGTCTCCTTGCACCGCGGGATGCCCTTTCCCCCCGTCCGCATAGATCACCACGGCATCCGCATCACTGAACGTCGCCTCATCCTTCACCCACCCCATTTCGTGGCGCTCCACCACCAACCCCTGCACTCCCGCCAAACATTTCTCCAGCAACATCGTCCCCGCACGGAACTCATGCATCCCCGAAGGGTGCGACGGCTTACCCGCAATTAAAACCAACTTCCGCCGTCCATCCGGAGTCACACCGAACGCCGTCCATGTCATCAACATGCAAAACAAAACAGGAATCACTTTCATGCCGCGGAACCTGACCCAGCGGCGCATCTCCTGACAAGGACAAGTTCCACCTCCGCACAGCCTCATCACACCGTTTCCTCAACGCACTCGTTTCCTCAGAACTCCCACAAAACTTTTCCGGTCTCTTGTCACGGTTCCCGCTAAAGGAACAGTGTATGAGCCCACATGCCCTCCGGTCTCTTGCCGCAACCTGCCTTAGACTCGCCCTCACGTTCCCGCTCTCCCTGCTGGCGGGCAACGCCCTCTCGCCGGCAGATGCCCTGCACTGCTTTATCACCGCCTCGGACCTCTCCGTCGAACTGGTCGCAGCCGAGCCCCTCGTGAGCTCTCCTTGCGCGCTCGCCTTCGACGGCCCCCACCGCCTGTTCGTCGCGGAAAACAACGGCTACCCCAGCGACGGAAGTGGACTCGGAAACATCGTTCTCTTAGAGGACACGAACAAGGACGGCGTGATGGATCAGCGCACCGTCTTTGCTTCCGGACTCGCTTTCCCCAACGGCGTGCTTCCGTTTCGAGGCGGAATTCTCGTTACCGCTTCGCCAGACTTGTTGTTTCTGAAAGACACCGACGGCGACGGAAAAGCTGATCAACGCGAGGTGTGGATCACGGGGTTTGACACGACAAAGAGCACTCAGCTCCGCGTGAACAAGCCGATGCTGGGACCCGACGGATGGATTTACCTAGCCGCCGGTCTCGTCGGAGGCGAACTCACTCGACCCACCCATCCGAAAGAACCGGCTTTCAAAATGACCGGCGACATCCGTATCCATCCGGACAGTCGTGAAGTTCGGCATGCCGGGGGAAAATCCCAGTACGGGCAAACGTTCGACAGCGAGGGGCGTCGGTTCATCTGCATGAACCGCATCCCCGTTCAACACGTCGTCCTTCAGCCCGAATGGCTTGGTTTAAACCCACGCCTGGCCTTCACTGAGACGGTTCAGGACTGCAACCCCCGATCTGTTAAGTCGGGCTTCGCTGGCGACAAAGGCGGAGTGCGCCTTCACCCCGTTAGCTCAAACATCACCACAGCAGACTCGCACACCGGTTCGTTCAGTGCGGCCTGCGGCGTGCACATATTTCAGGGAACAGGACTGCCGAAACGCTATCAGCACGCGGTATTCTCCTGTGATCCAACGGGAAATCTTGTGCATGCAGACCGGCTGACCCCCGACGGGGCTTCGTTCAATGCCGATCCCTTGCTTGCCGATCACGAACCTGTCGCCTCGACCGACGATTGGTTCCGGCCCGTTTTCCTGACCACGGGTCCTGACGGATGTCTTTACATCGCAGACATGTATCGAAGCACGATTGAACACCCAGACTACCTTCCGGAAGAGGTCCGCAAGCGGACGGATTTTGTCACCGGACGCGACAGGGGACGGATTTGGAGAGTGCGTTCGTCTGGCCGTTCTTCACCAGAATCTCCCCATCGCGCGCAACCCGTATCGCAGGCCGGCAGCGCTTTCGCCGCTTTGTCCGGAGCGGCGGCAACACGCGAAACCTTGGAGGTCTCTCGACTTGCGTCCCTTGCACGCGAAGGCGTCTCGGATCGCTGGGTTCGTGCCTTGGTGGTGAGTCAAATCCACGGACGGGAGGATGCCTTCCTCGAGGCGCTGTGGCCGCTGATACAGGACGAGCCCGACGGCGCGATGGAGTTGCTCACGCTCACCGCAAAATCGTTTGAGACAAGCGAGAAACTGCTCAGTGTCCTCCCTCTGCTGTCTGCAGGCCCCATTGCGCTCGAGGCGGCGCTCGTTTCGGAAATCAAGACGGCGACCAATCACGAGGTGATCACCAAAGCGGCAACCAAGGCGTTAAGCTTTATTCAAAGAGGGAAGATCTCCTCGAACTCAGCAAAGACGCTTTTTGCGCTCGCCGCAAAAGCCAATGCCTCAGAGAGCATCCCTGCACTTCTGAACGTTTGGAACGCACTGCATCCAAACGATATTCGCGCAGCAGCCTTCCGCACCCTCGCCGCCATCGACCCACTCCAAGCAGCCGAAAGAGCAGTCACCCCGTTGGTTTGGACCTCGCTCTCTCCGGAGCTCCGCGAAGTGGTCCTCACGGCGCTCACCTCGAATCCCGCGAAACCAGAAGGCATCCTGGAACTCGTCGAATCCGGTGTCGTCAAGCCCTCCTCCATTCCGAGCCGGATGCGTCAAAACCTCCTAAAAAATCCGCCGCCCACCCTTGCGGATCGTGTGGCAAAAGCGCTCGCCGTTGCGAGCTCAACCAAAGCGGAGACTGACACCAAAATCGCCGAGGCAATCAAGCTGCCGTTCGACGCGCGGGCCGGAAAGGCGGTATTCGGGGGCTTATGCAGCGCCTGCCACCGCCTTGAGCAGACGGGAAGCGTGCTCGGACCGGATCTCTACGACATGAGACGTCAGACCAAGGAGATGATTGCCTTCCACATCGCAAACCCCGACGCAGAAGTCGCACCCGCCTACACGGGTTACACCGTGTCTCTGCGATCTGGCTTATCGCTCACCGGCCTCGTCACGGGCGAGACATCCGACAACGTGACCCTCCGCATGCCCGGCGGCGCCAGCGAAACGATTCGGCGTTCCGACGTCTCCAGTTTGTCACCGCTACCCGGCTCAATCATGCCAGCCGGCCTTCTGGATGCATTGACAGCTCAACAAGTTGCCGACCTGCTCGCTTTTCTCAAAGGCCAGTGATTCCTCACAAATCAACACCTCATCAATCCCATGTTTCGTTCCCTTCTCCCGATATATACCCTTGCGGCGATATCGCTATCATCCTTTGCACAGGACGCTTCCAGCATTTCCCTTCCGAAACTTGCGCTTCGATCGCCGGTTGACTATCAGGTGTTCCAACGCGAGACGCGCGACTCCGGAGCTGTCCTCATTGAAGGAACCGTGTCGCCGCAACAAAAGGGCGGGCCCGTGCCAGAGTCCCTCCAGATGCGGGTGCTTACGGCGACCAACACCGCGTGGGAGACTCTCCCCTACGATTCCCGGGTCCCCAGCTTCCGAGGCACGGTGAAGGCGCCTGCGGGCGGTTGGTACAAAGTGGAAGTGCGAGGCATCTTGAAAGGGCAACCTGTTCAGCTTGCGACCATCGATCACGTGGGCATCGGCGAGGTCTTCGTGGTCGCCGGACAATCCAACTCCGCTAACCACGGCGAATCGAAGCTCGCCGCAACCAACCCGCTCGTGGTCTCCATGTCATCCGCAGACCGGTGGCAGCCCTGCGCCGATCCACAGCCTGGCGCATCCGGCAGTGGCGGAAGTTTCCTCCCACCCCTCGGCGACCAACTTGCCGCGGAATTCAAAGTGCCCGTTGGCTTTGTCGCCTGTGGGGTTGGAGCGACCAGCGTGCGCGAATGGCTGCCGCAAGGCGTCCGCTTCCCAAATCCACCCACCCTTGTCGGCAACGTTCTGACCGTTTCCGGAAATGGC
>JBIIXW010000231.1:0-2699 GCA_044347165.1 Chthoniobacteraceae bacterium | reverse complement strand
TCACCACAATATCCTCCAGACGAGGCGTTTCCTCGATATAGCGAAACGCCTGCTCCCAGCGCGCCCGATTCGCATGCAACTTCAACTTTTCGCTGACCCGCTCCGTATCCGCTCCCACCGCATACGACCGCGTGCAAAACCGACAATACACCGGACAAGTGTCCACCGGCAAAAAGAGCGCCTTGTCCGGATACCGGTGCGTCAAACCCGGAACCGGAGAATCCCGCTGCTCCTGAAGCGAATCCAACGTCATCATCGGGTGATCCGCCTGCTGCCGACTCCGCAACGGTAAAAACTGGGTCCGAATCGGATCCGAATCCGGCGCACTCCAATCAATTAATGCGATGAGATGCGGTGTCACTCGAAACGCCATCGGCGCATGCCGCATCCCGTCCTCCAAATCCGAATAAAACGAGTCCGGAACCACATTCCCCAACACCGCGCGCAATCGCGCCAAATCCGTCACCGTGTTGCGTTGCTGAAACTCATGCGAGTGAAACTCGTCGGCACTCAACCCCGAATACCCCGGAAGCGTCCTCCAGTACTCCCCCCCCCGCAACTCGCGATGCGACGAATCCTGAAGCGCCCCCATCAACGCCTCACCCCGTTCCTCATCTCTAAAAAGACCAGCTTGCATCATCAATCGCTCGGTTCATCCCTCGCGGGATAAAAACCAAAGCGCCTGAACGTCGTTCATCAACTAAATCACAGCAACAACTCCCCTCTCACCCACCCCTTACTTCAACGGAACCAACGCCTTCCATGCGTCACCCGGTGAAACACCTTTTTTGAACGGACTCCCCTCCATCGTCATCCGAACGTCCGACGCTTCAGGAATCGCGGACTCCAACCCCACACACCAATAAGTCGCATTCACCAAAAGTCGACGCATCCCCTCGCTATCCCAATCCCGCTTACCCGCCAACGCTCCGCCCATCGTCGTCGTGAAAACACGCGCTTCCTTCCCAGAAGCACTCCGATGAGAACGCACCCACGCCACCGGCATCATCGGCGCATTCTTATCCACCAGCTGCTTCGTTTTCGCATCCTCCACAGCAGGCGCCGGAGGGTCGTTTGGATCCATCCCCGTCACCACCTGCCCCAGCACCAACGCCTCACATCCCCCCATCAACGGCAACCGCACCGTGTACACATCGGTCGGACCAAAAATGTCGCCACTCCGAATGCCACGCAAAATCGGGTGTCCCGCCTTCCCCTCAGCAATCAATCCCTTCGTCGCCTGACGCCCATGCCCCCCATGGTGATTGATCCACGTCTCCCCAAGCACCTGACGCCCAAAGCCCCCTTCGTAAGCCGCATCTTTGTTGTTCCATCCGAACCGCTTGTAGGCACTCGATGAATCCGCCGGGTAGGCAAACCCGTGCGTCGCCGTCCGCAACCCAATCACCGGTTTCCCAGAATCGAGGTAACGAACAATGTGCGCCATCTGCTCGTCCGGTAACGACCGGAACCGCGTGAAAACCACCATCAAATCCGCCCCCGATAACGCGTCCAACCCAGGAATATTGTCCTTCTGACCCGGCTCAATCTTCCCCTCAGGATTGATCGCAAACAAAACCGTGCACTTAAACCCGTGACGCTTCGCGAGAATGTCCGCAATCACCGGCATCCCCTCCTCCGAGCGATACTCGTCGTCTCCCGTCACAAACACCACATGCTTGCCTTTCCCCGGCCCATCCCCCCCCTCAAAAACAATCGCGTGGCCACCAAGCGTCAAGGCCACCAAAAAACTCACCGACAAAAGGAATCTGACCAACCGTTTCATCCCGCGATTGTCCCGCGAACCCTCGCCGAATCAACCACGCTTTCGCCACGCCCTGCCTCCATCCCTGGAGCGCACCCATCCAATCCCCCCAATCAACGCACACAAATCCCGCACGACCGCAAATGTGCCTTCACCTCCCCCACCGTGTGCTGCCCGAAATGGAAAATACTCGCCGCCAAAACGGCATCCGCGCGGCCCTCCAACAAAACCTCCGCCATGTGCTCCAAACTCCCCGCACCCCCACTCGCCACCACCGGAATACCAACCGCCTCGCTCGCACGTCGCGTAATCACCAAATCAAAACCCGCCTTCGTCCCGTCCGCATCAATCGAGTTCAAAACAATCTCTCCCGCCCCACGCCGCTCCGCCTCCAACACCCACTCAATCACCTCCAACCCCGTGCTCTTTCGCCCCCCATGCGAATGCACCTCCCAGCGATCCGCCCCCACCCGCTTCGCATCAACCGACACCACAATGCACTGTGAACCAAAACGCTCCGCACCCTCGGTAATTAGCTCCGGACGCGCCAGCGCACTCGAGTTGATGCTCACTTTGTCCGCCCCCGCCTTCAACATCGTACTCATGTCCTCCACGCTCCGAATCCCGCCCCCCACCGTCAGCGGCATAAAACAGCAAGCAGCCGTCCGCTCAATCACATCCACCATCGTCCCCCGCCCGTGCGCGCTGGCCGTGATGTCAAAAAACACCATCTCGTCCGCCCCCTGATCGTTGTACCGCTTCGCAAGCTCCACCGGATCACCCACATTGCGCAACCCCCCCTCCTCCGCCCGACCAAACTGCACGCCGCGCGTGACCTTACCATCGTGAACGTCGAGACAGGGAATGATGCGTTTTGTGACCATGCAAACCGCCATTCAGCACAAGTGCGCGCGCGCGGTCGCGGGCGGGCTGC